>CAYUSO010000003.1:0-147500 GCA_964447395.1 uncultured Rhizobium sp. | reverse complement strand
AAGCAAACTCCCAACCCCTCGACGCAGTGTGGGGAGCTGAGACTAAAAATTAGCTTGTCATGGGATAATCGCCGAACTTAATTTTTTTTCGGCTTTTGCTTTAGAGACTAGGCCTTTGCTTTAGAGACTAAGATTCTTATTAAAATTTAAAAAATGCTCGTCTTCTTCCGCTCAAAACAAGAAGTTATTACTCGCACTTACGATGTCGCTGGCTCGGGCTTTTCGCCGCTTCCTTCAAAATCAGAAAATCAAAATTCTGAAGATCAAAAATTCCATTGGAGCGTAAGTTTAATCAAAGATTTGCTCGCGATTTTTGCTTCGATTTTTTTGTCAGCATTGGGCTACGGAATCTTGATGGTGATGATCGCATTCAAGCTCGAAGCTAATGTTAAAAATGAAATTTTAATGTCGATTTGCGCCGCCACGCAAATTGGCGCGGGCGTAATTTTTGCACGATTTTTGCCATCAATGGGACAAAAAACTGGCATGATAAATAGCATTTACATTGGCTCAGTGATTTCAGCGATATGCTCGTTACTGCTCTATTTTTACGTCGGATATTTGCCGTTTTTATTGCTGATTTTTGCGATGGGAACTTCGTTTTTTATTTGCGGCGTCACGCGAAATACCATCATGATTGACCTCGCGCCAACTCACATGCGCGCCATGATAATTTCATTTGGAACCATGCTAGTTGCGATTGGAAACAGTCTTGGACCGATAATTTTAACTTTGCTCAAAACAGCAAATAACTTCATTTCTTTCGTTGTCGCTGCCTGCTTTTATCTAGCTTCCATGTTGCCTTTAGCACGCTTACGTAAAATCGATTCCACCGTGCGTGAGCAGAAAAAAATCAGCATTTGGCGCTACATCATGAACTCGCCAAAAATCATGTTTGCTGGCTTTGCAGTTAGTTATGCCATGTCATCCGCCAGCGCCTTCTCGATTATTTACGGAATCAAAATTGGCATGCCAGAAAATGAGGCTTCGCTACTCCTATCAGTGCTGCTTTTCGGCACGATTCTCTACATTCCAATCGGCTATTTAACCGACATTTTGAACCGCAGAATTTTGATGATTTTCTCCGCCACACTTTCGCTTTTATGCAGCTATGCGCTCTACAACAGCAGCAGTTTAGAAAATATTTACACTTTGCTTTTTATACTTTTCGGCTGCCTCGCCGGAGTCAAACTTCCAGCGATTGTTTTGATTAACGAAAAATACAAACCGACGCAACGCCTCGCCGTAAATAGCGCATTTTCGCGCGTAAGTTTAAGCGGAAATGTTGTGGGATTGCTTTCAACTGGCGCAATCATGAAATCAGTTGGAGCTAGTGGGCTGTGGCTTTCTCTGATAATTATTCTGCTGCTATTTCTACTTTTCTGCTCGCTAAATTATTCCAAAAAACTCGCCAAAAAGGAATTTAAAATTTCAGATTTTTCAATTTTTAACAAACATCAAAATGAACAAGTGCAAGAATAGTAACTGCCTGATTAGAAAATTTTTTAAGAAAATTTTTGGTTGCGATAAAACGCCGCGAGTCGCTTGCGTCAACCTTTCCGGCGTTATCGGAAAAGATTCTAAATTTTCCGCCGGATTAAATTTTGAAACCACTTCGCCAATTTTAAAACGCGCTTTTGAGACAAAAAAAATCAAAGCAGTCGCAATCACAATCAACTCGCCGGGTGGCTCGCCTGTTCAGTCTGAACTGATTTACAATTACATTCGCGAGCTAAGCGCAGAGAAAAAAATTCCCACTTACACTTTTGCACAAGATGTCGCCGCATCAGGTGGATATTGGCTTCTCCTCGCTGGCGATGAAATTTATGCGCATAATTCTTCAATCATCGGATCAATCGGCGTAATCTTCTCTGGCTTTGGCTTTGTAGACGCGATCAGGAAATTAGGAATTGATCGCCGCGTTTACACCGAAGGAAAAAACAAAGCGATTCTTGATCCATTTTTGCCCGAAGAAAAAGAGAATATTGAAATTCTAAAAGATGCGCAGCGCGATATTTTTGAAAGCTTTAAAGAGCTAGTAAAATCAAGACGTCAAGGCAAGTTAAAAGAAGCGGAAGAAAAGCTATTTACCGGTGCTTTTTGGTCAGGAAAAAAATCGGTTGAGCTTGGCCTTGTCGATGAAATTTCCGATATGCGAAAAAAGCTGAAAGAAAAATTCGGCGATGATGTAAAACTAATTCCAATCAGCGCAAAAAAAGGATTGCTAAAAAGTTTCTTTTCCGAAAAGTCCAACCTCTCTGAAAGCTTGATATTAAAGCTCGAAGAACGAATTAAATTTAATCAATTTGGAGTTTAAATGACCTTCTTTTCATCCGATTTAAAAAATTCTGATCCGGCAATTTTTTCCTCAGTTCAAAAAGAACTTAATCGTCAAAAATTTCAAATCGAACTCATCGCTTCGGAAAACATCGTCAGCCGCGCGGTCTTAGAGGCTCAAGGCTCGGTCTTTACCAACAAATATGCCGAAGGTTATCCACAAAAACGCTATTACGGCGGTTGCGAATTTTCCGATGAAATCGAGCAAGCCGCGATTGACAGGCTCTGCCAGCTTTTCGGCGCTAAATTCGCCAATGTTCAACCTCATTCCGGCGCGAGCGCAAATCTCTCGGTTTACCTCGCTTTGCTGCAACCGGGCGACACAATTCTTGGCATGTCTCTTGCGGCTGGAGGCCATTTAACTCACGGCGCACAGCGCACAATTTCGGGCATGTGGTTAAAATCTGTGCAATATGGAATTCGTTTGGATGATGGTTTGATCGACTACGAACAAGCTGCAGCTCTGGCTCGCGAACATAAACCGAAATTAATCGTCGCCGGAATTTCCTCTTATCCGCGCGTCGTTGATTGGGCGCGTTTCAAAAAAATTGCCGATGAAGTTGGTGCTTTGCTGATGGTTGATATGGCTCACGTCGCAGGATTAGTTGCGGCAGGAATTTATCCTTCGCCAGTTGGAATCGCTGACATCGTCACCTCCACAACTCACAAAACTTTGCGCGGACCTCGCGGCGGCGTGATTCTAACCAATAACGAAGAACTTGCCAAAAAAATTAATTCTGCGGTTTTCCCTGGTTTGCAAGGCGGACCTTTGATGCATGTGATTGCTGCAAAAGCTGTTGCCTTCGCGGAAGCACTGCGTCCAGAATTTAAAACTTACGCGACACAAGTTGTAAAAAATGCAAAAATTTTGGCAGAAGTTTTGGTGAAACGCGGATTAAAAATCACAACCGGCGGAACTGATTGCCACTTGATGGTTGTTGATCTCACGCCACTTGAAACTCTAACCGGAAAAGAAGCGGAAAAACTTTTGGAAGAAGCCGGATTAACCTGCAACAAAAACGCCATTCCAAATGATCCGCGTTCGCCATTCGTCACTTCTGGCCTTCGTTTTGGCACAGCCGCCGGAACAACTCGCGGCTTCAAAGAAAAAGAATTTGAAAAAATCGGCAACATGATTGCTGATGTTCTCGAAGGCTTCGTCAAAGGCTCTCCTGTGACAGAAAAAGTCAAAGCAGAAGTTAGAAAACTTTGCGAAGAATTTCCGATTTATTAAAAAAAGTCGTAAGTCATAAGTCGTAAGTCGCTCCGCACTCGGTTTGACTTACGACTTATGACTTATGACTTACGACTAAATCCTCAAAATATGCCAAACAAACTAAAGCTCGCCACCTCCAAATTCTCTCCTTACGGCCATCGCGTTGAAATGGTTTTAATCGAAAAAAATATTCCTTACGAAAAGGTGAATGTTGATTTGGCAAATCGTCCCGATTGGTTTGTAAAAGACGCGCCGATGGGGAAAATTCCTTTGCTTTATGTTGACGAAAATCCGCTACCGCTTTTTGAATCAATCGCCATTTGCGAATATCTCGAAGATGCTTTTCCTGAAAATCCACTTCATCCAAAAGACCTTCATACCAGGGCTTTGCATCGTGCTTGGATGGAATTTAGCAGCGGAGTTTTAGCAGCAACTTTCGGCATGATTTTTTCGCAAAATCAGGAGCAATTTGATGTAAAAAAAGCGGAGGCGATTTCAAAATTAGAAATCCTCAACAAGCATCTCAAATTCAGCCCATATTTCGACGGCGAGAAATTTTCTTTAGCAGATATTTGCCTTGCTTCTGCCTTTAAACCGCTTGCTCACATCGATCAAAAATTCACGTTAGAAATTTTTGATCTTCACAAGAATGTCGCCACTTACGTTGAAAGCGCAGTCACTCGCGGATCCCTAACCAAAGCCCTTCCGGCAGATTATGACGAACTTTTCAAATCCTTCCTCGAAAGAAAAAAATCTCATTTGCTAACGATGAGTTTTAGTTTGTAATATCTTTCAGCGGTCACATCTTTTGCACATCAAAGACAGGTTCCGAACCCGTTTCGGGATCTGTCTTTTTGCAATTAGCGAAGTTTTTCTTTTAAAAAATCCCCCATGGAAATCTCAAAAATAAAATTACGAATTAAACGACATAGCGAGCTGCGCATTGTGCGCGGGCATCCATGGATTTTTTCCAACGAAATTGAAAACTTTTCGGCGTTAAAAAATTTAGAAAAAGGCACATTGGTTGAGGTGATAATCAACAAAGATGATTCTTTTGGTCTCGCTTATTTTAACCCTCACAGCCTAATCGCAGCGCGGATTCTCAGCCATAACGCTTCCGAAAAAATTGACGAAAATTTCTTCATAGAAAAAATTTCTGCGGCGAAAATTTTGCGCGAAAAATTTTTTGACAAACCATTTTATCGCTTAATTCACTCTGAAGCTGATTTTCTCCCCGGCCTTGTGATTGAACGCTTCGGCGATGTTTTATCCTGCCAAATTTCTACCGCGGGAATGGAAAAGCTTTCGGAAATTTTACTTTCCGCGCTTGAAAAAATTTTCCCCAACTGCGCGATAATTTTTAAAAATGATGTCGAGGCAAGAAAGTACGAAGCCTTGCCGCTCTATGTCAAAACCATGCGCGGAGAAATTGCCGATAAAATCGAAATCGAAGAAAATGGTTTGAAATTTTTAGTCGATGTGAATGAAGGCCAAAAAACTGGCTGGTTTTTTGATCAGAGAATTAATCGCGAATTTATCGGCTCGATTGCAAAAAATTGCGATGTGCTTGATGCCTTCTGCTACTTGGGCGGATTCGGATTTAACGCGATTAAAGGTGGAGCGAAATCGGTGACATTTGTTGACTCAGCACCTCTAAAATTTTCTCTTCCTGCTGAAAAAAATTGCGAATTTATTAACGAAAAAGTTTTCGATTTATTTGAAAATTCTGATTTCCAAAAACGCCGCTTTGACATTGTTCTGCTTGATCCGCCAGCCTTCATCAAAAGCAAAAAAGATTTTTTCTCCGGCTTAAAAGGCTATGAAAAACTCATCAAACTTTCGGCAAATTTAGTGAAGAAAAACGGCATTTTAATGCTAAGTTCCTGCTCGCATAATGCATCTTTGCAAGACCTCATCAGCGCAGCAAATGACGGCTTCCGCAAGGTTGGCCGTCGCGCAAAATTAATTCGAGTTTTTGGCGCTGGCTATGATCATCCAATTCATCCGGCGCTGAAGGAAAGCGAATATTTGAAATCGATTACGTTTTTGGTGGAATAGTTATTACCTCCCCGAGCGGAGTCGAGGGGATAGAGAATCTAACTTACAGCCCCTCGACTCCGCTCGGGGAACTTAAAATTATCTCGGGGAACTTAAAATTATCTCGGGGAACTTAAAATTATTTTTTAAATCATGAAAATCCTTGTCACTGGCGCTTTGGGACAAATTGGCTCTGAGCTCACTTTCGCTCTCAAAAAAATTTACGGCGAGAAAAATATCGTCACTTCTGATGTGCGCGATGGAAAAATTTCTGACGAATTTTTGCCTTACGAACAGCTCAATGTGCTAGATAAATCGCGCCTCACCGAGATTGTAAAAAAGCATGACATCAAAGTGATTTACCACCTCGCTGCGATTCTTTCTGCGGCTGGCGAAAAAAATCCCAATCTGTGCTGGGACGTTAACATGACTGGCTTGCACAATGTTTTGGAAGTGGCACGCGAGCTTGCTGTGAAACAAATTATTTGCCCGAGTTCAATCGCCGTTTTCGGCCCAGAAACCCCGCGCGACAACACTCCGCAAGAAACGGTGATTTTGCCGAAAACAATGTATGGCCTCACGAAAGCAGCGGGCGAGCTGCTCTGCGATTATTACGTCGCCAAATTCGGAATCGATGTGCGCGGCATTCGCTATCCCGGATTAATCAGCTACAAAACCTTGCCTGGCGGCGGCACAACTGACTACGCGGTAGAAATTTTTTACGAAGCAATCCAAAAAAAATCTTACAAATGCTTCCTCGAAGCTAACACGATTTTGCCGATGATGTATATGCCAGATGCCATTCGCGGCACGATTCAACTGGCTGAAACGGATTTCTCAAAATTAAAAAACCATTCCAATTTCAACTTCGCCGGCATCAGTTTTTCTTGCGCAGAATTGGCGGCGGAAATCAAAAAACACATTCCTGATTTCGAAATTTCCTACGAACCAGACTTCCGTCAAAAAATTGCTAATTCTTGGCCGCGCTCAATCGACGATTCGGCATCGCGCCAGCAATGGGGTTGGAAAGTTGAATATGATTTGGAAAAAATGACGCGCGATATGATCGAGAATTTGCGCAAAAAGTTAGGATAGGTTTGGAGTTAGAGCGAGTGCTTATGGTTAATAATCAGCTACTTGGCCAACGCCTCTTTTTCTGAGGGACTCATCAACAACTCTAACAGCACAAGCAGGAACAAACTTGCTACTAGGAACTCTTCTTTCTTCTTCATTCCAAGCGATAGATTTTGATGGCAAAACCGCATGATCTCCTCTCTCAACTCGCATAGCATTGGCACCAAGAACAGTGAAACTTCCAATCGTCACTGGCTTACCATTCCCTCCGCCTTGTAAGTTGGCTTTTTTAATCGCAAAGCCTTCCGGCCATTTACACCCTACGAAGGTGCAATTGACGAATTTAACCGTGTTTAAAACCCGCGGATCAACTTGCGAAAAATCTAACCTCAAAATGCAGTTTCTGAAGGTTGAGTTGGAAATATCGGCGTTGCCGATGATTATTTCATTTTTTTCATTACCAAGATCATCGAGTATTACATCGGCGATTTCCATTCGACGATATTGCTGATCTTTTTTAAGAAATAAATTTCTTTGGGTGAGAACAATTTTGTCTCTAGACTTAGAAGCGATTCCGCGCTTTAACTCATTTCCAATAATGCGTATTGGACCTCTTTCTGGAAGGGGGATTTTAAGGAAGTAGTTTTCTTCGTATTTAGAAGGATTATCACCAAAACAAAACATTTTTCGTTTGAGCTCCGCTAACCGATCAAGCAAGCTGGCTGGAGCTGCTGCGGATGAAGAAACTGCGGCTGGAGCTGCGACTGAAGCTGCTGCATCTGCTGGAGTATTATTTGCAATGTCAGCCGCAAATTCTCCGCCATTGCTGCGCGTAAAAGTGGCGACCACCACATTATTATCATCACGAAACTCATAAACCTGCGGCGCCCCATCTGGATCATTCGCAGCTCCTCCTTTGATAGAAAGACTGCAATTCGGTTTTAAAACATGATTTTCTCCTCCTAGAGCATCTTGCAACATTATGCCAATTAAAGCCTGCTCCGACATGTGCTTTATTTCTTCTTCGGAAGCAACTCGCATTTCTTTTTTGTCACCAACAACCTCTAGCTCACCATCCTCACAAAAACGGATTTTTTTTCCACAAAATTGGAAATAGCGCGTTGGATCGTTAGCATAAACTATTTCTGGATAACGCGCTGCAGCCACGCCTTTAGCGGTTTCTCCACCCCAATTAGCTTCTACCTCGCAGCGATCAACGAGTGTTTGAAGATTGCACCGGAGAGCTTTAATTTCTCCTTCAAGACTTTTCAGCCCCCCGTCCCTCGCTGGAAGTTTTGCAATCTCAAAACTTGCGAGTGCTTGTTGTTGGATTTGAATAGGAGTTGGAGTGGGTATATCCAAAGAATCTTCGGAAGAATCACTCTTATCTGCTGCGGCATCTGCAGCACGAATCTGATCTACAATTTTTTCAAGCAGATAAGCAGAGAGATCTCGTGAGTTATATTTTTTTTCAAGACCCTCATCAACAATTCCACGCACCACTTGAACAAATACGCTCTCATCATCCCCTTCCAAAGAAGAAACTGGAAGATCACGAACCTCTTCAAAATGATAATGCGAATAAACTTTCGGAGCACCTGTTTCAGTAGCCCACTTTCGAAATAAATCTCTTCTCTCGCGCTCAGCAACAAGGGAAATAATGGCTTTGGCGCGATTTTCTTCTGAGTCAGTATCATCCACTGACAAATGCTGCGCAATTTCGATAATATGCTGCTGCAGCACCTCAGCTTCATCAAGTTCTGGAGCAACTTCTTCTAGAGCAGCCGCATCTGCGCCAGAAGAAGCCACGGCTGCAGGTGAAGCAGTGGGTTGTATTCGAGATGTTCTAATTCTAAGAGGCGAAAGAGGTAGTCTCACCACCTCTCCTACTCTCGATGGTGGAACTCGATAAGTCGGCCCACGTGACGTGGGTGAAAATGCCGACGATAAAGGTTGTTGCATCATCCCCATTTGGCTCGATTGCGGAACTAAAACAAGCGGCGACCCAGGTGAAAATGGCGACGATATTTGCGCATCACCCCACATCTCGTCTTGGAAAGATAATGCATTTGCTTCATTTTCAGCTACAGCACGGTTAACATTTTCTGTTGCTTTAATGTGCGAGCCAAGATTTTCACCAATAATTCCTTGACGTTTTTCAACCGACTTTTCTTTACCATTTCTTAAAAACTCAACACAACAAGCAATCCCTATAGCTGCAGCTCTACCATCAAGATATTCAGTAACATAACTTTGAAATACAAATTTCTGCAACTGTATCTCAATTTCATGATTAAATTTTTTTAGAGCTTGCTGTAAGTATCTCGCAGCACCCACTTCACAAAATTTATTTATAGCAGCATCGGTAATAACACTGTTTTCCATCTCCGCAGCACTAGAAAAAAGAAACTTCCCCGTATCAACATTAACAACCACGGGAAAAGCTTTGTTGTCGTGGTAGTAATTAAAAGCGATAATGCGCGGATGACGCTTGAATGATTCTGGCCGCATGTTTTCGATGACGTAGAGAACATCGGAGATTTTGTCTTGAGCTGGGATGTTCGGAAGGCGAGGAATCACAATGGCATCATCACCAACAAAATGCTGCGCGGCGTGGCTGATTTCTAGGTCGGAGAGCGGATCTTCTCCTAATTTTGCCGCTCTTTCCTCAATGTAAGACCTCTTTCTCTTCTCTCTTATTGACGCCTCATCTTGCGGAGTTGCGATGACGAGTGGACTTGCAGGAGGAATTTCTTGTGCTTGTGCTTGAGTCCTCTTTGGTGTCAAATTAGCAGTAGAATTTGCACTACTCGTCGCAGCATCCGCCGTATCTCCTGATAATTCTTGGTAGCCGCCGTCCGGAGTGCCAGGAAGATTTAAAACATGTTGAGAGTCAATATCATCGGCCCCTCTTCCAGAATAAGCACCTCCATTTTCTATCAACATCACTTCATCAAGCCCAACAGGAGCATTTTCTAATAATGATATTTGGGATCTGCTTACGGCAGCAGCACGTCGCCTTGATAACGAAGCCAATCTAGGCTGCTGCCTTAACGACACGCTATGAGAAAGTTGCGGATGTAACCGACTTTCTGCTAAATGGTTTCCTGCTGCTACATCTGACCTTGGGGTGGGTTCGAGGATTATGGTTGAACCATCTAAACTTAATTCATCATCGCCATTCGCTAAGTCGTCACCAACAATTTGATATCTATTTTGTGATGATAGTGGATCTACTCTTCTTACTACTACAGCAGGTGGCTTTGGATAGCGAGAAGTTTGAGCTACCGGCGCTGCACCAACACCCTTAGGAGACGCGTGTTCTGTAGGATGACCTTGACTTAAAGCGTCGACACTAAGGACTACACTCGCTGCATCTAAACCTCCGGCTCCTGAAGTAGCTTCTAAAATAGGCTGCATTTCTATCGCGGCATTCGAGGCAACAGAAGGATTATCGCTATTTGAATCTGGGCTACTGGATCCAGGGAAATGGCTTTCATCCTCGCTAGAACTGCTATGATCGCTTGGCAAACTTTCCATATTTGCAAAAGCCTCATCCCCTAAAAGACTGGGAGATGACGGTCGTGGTGGCTGATTTGCTCTCCGCTTCCCCATCTAACTCACCTCCAAAAAAAATACCATAATAGCCCAAGCCTCCAAAGCAAACAAACCTACTCCACAATTTCAAACCCAGCGAAGAAAAATGCGATTTCGTTTTTGGCATTTTCTAAGCTATCTGAGCCGTGAACGGAATTGGCTTCGATTGAAAGTGCGAATTCTTTGCGAATCGTTCCAGCGTCAGCGTTGGCAGGATTTGTTGCACCCATGATTTCACGATTTTTAGCGACGGCATTTTGGCCTTTTAGCACTTGAACTACAACTGGACCAGAAGTCATGAACTTCACTAGATCCTTGTAAAATGGGCGTTCGCGATGGACGGCATAAAATTCTCCAGCCATTTTTTCGCTGAGTTGCATTCTTTTTTGTGCGACGATTTTCAAGCCAGCCTCTTCAAATTTGGCGTTAATTTTTCCGGTTAAATTTCTTTGAGTTGCATCAGGTTTGATGATCGACAATGTCATTTCGTTAGTCATTTTTTTAAAAAATTAAGTTGAAGAAAGGAGGCGCGGGAAGCTAGGAAGGACGAGGTTTTTGTCAAGAAAGACTTACTTGCATTTGCAACGTGAAATTTTAAATCACCTTCACTCAAAAAAATTTCCTTAAAAAAATGTCAAAAAATCAGCTTTCCTTGGAAGAGCTTTTTACGCTTCTCAAACAAAAAATTTCTGCGGCAGAAAAAAATTCTTATACTGCAGAATTAGCGCGCGGCGGAGTCGAAAAAATCACGCGCAAAATTGGCGAAGAAGCCTTGGAAGTCGTGATCGCTGCTTTTATGCACGAAAAAAATTCTAGCCAAAAAACGCGCGAAGAATTGGTCGGAGAAATCTGCGATTTATTCTACCACACCTTGGTTTTACTGGCCGCAGAAGGGATTGAATTTGAGGAAATTTTGCAGGAATTAACTCGCAGAAATCAAAAATAATCAGCCGTTTAGCTCCCCGAGCAAAGTGCAAAAAGTTTAGCTCCCCGAGCGGAGTCGAGTGGCGGACTAGCTCCCCGAGCGGAGTCGAGGGGCGGGAAAGATAAAACTCCGTGCCCCTCGACTCCGCTCGGGGAACTAAAAGAAAGCTCGGGGAACTGAAATAAATATTCGGGAAATTAAAACAGATATTAATGAACAACATCTCCATCACCGACACAGCATTGACGCGCATCAACGAGATAAAGCAAAAGCCGGAAAACCACGAAAAATTTTTGCGCATTTCAATTTCTGGTGGAGGTTGTAGCGGATTTCAATATGTCTTCGAACTAGATGATAAAAGGCGCGACGGCGATATCGAAATCATAAAAAACATCGCTATTACCGACGAAACTTCTCTGCCATTTTTAAACGGCGCCGAAATCGAATTCGTTAAGGAGCTAGGTGCCTCTTACTTCAAAGTGATTAATCCAAATGCAAAAACGAGCTGCGGTTGCGGTTCGTCTTTTTCGGTTTAAATTATTTTCAGCTCCCCGAGCAAAGGCACAGCTCCCTGAGCAAGGCACAGTTCCCCGAGCAAAGGCACAGCTCCCCGAGCGGAGTCGAGGGGTATTGAGTTTCTTATTAACCACCCCTCGACTCCGCTCGGGGAGCGAGAAAAATTGCTCGGGGAGCGAGAAAAATTGCTCGGGGAGCTAAAAATTTTCCTAGGGAACTAAAAAATTTTCCTAGGGAGCTAAAAAATTTATGAAATCCTTCAATTTATGAAATCCTTCCAAAAAATAATCCTCGATCTGCAAAATTTCTGGGCGGCGCAGGGTTGTGCGATCCTACAGCCAATTGATATCGAAGTCGGCGCTGGAACTCTTCACCCCGCAACAGTTCTTCACGCTTTGGGAAAAAAACCGTGGAAAGCCGCTTATGTTCAACCATGCCGCAGGCCTACAGACGCGCGCTACGCACAGAATCCCAATCGCCTTTCGCACTATTACCAATTTCAAGTTTTGCTCAAACCGGCGCCAAAAAATATCAAAGAACTTTATCTGCAAAGCCTTGATTTGATTGGGCTAAACACCTCACAAAATGATGTGCGTTTTGTTGAAGATGATTGGGAAAATCCTTCTGTAGGCGCTTCAGGGTTGGGCTGGGAAGTTTGGTTCAACGGCATGGAAATTTCGCAATTCACTTACATGCAACAAGTTGGCGGCATTGAATGCGATTTAATTTCCGGCGAAATCACTTACGGATTAGAACGCATCGCCATGCATATTCAGGGCGTCGACAGCGTTTTTGACATTAACTGGAATGGGCTCGAAGGCGCGGAAAAAATTTCTTACGGCGACGTTTTTCGTGAAAGCGAAATCGAAAATTCCGCCTTTATTTTGGAGCATTCCAACACAGAAATTTTGTTTAAAAATTTCGCCGAAGCCAAAGAACAGTCACAATTTCTTGCCGAAAAAAACCTGCCAATTCCAGCTTATGAGCAAGCGCTTAAAGCTAGTCATTTGTTGAATTTGTTGGATGCGAGAGGTGCGATTTCGGTAAATGAAAGAGCCTCTTACATCGGCCAAATTCGTGGGTTGGTGAAGTCTGCATGTGAGTTGGTTTTAAATAAAAATTAATTTACCCCTCACCCTAACCCCCTCTCCCACAAGGAGAGAGGGAATTAGATCGAGCCCCCTCTCCCCTTGTGGGAGAGGGTTAGGGTGAGGGGTAAAAAACAAAAAATAAATTTTATGGAAAATTTCGATCCAGTCATCGTTCTCGAAAAAATCATCGCCCTCCTCAATCAAATTCCCCATCTCGGACTAATAACCGCGCTGCTCTGCCTAGTTTACGCTTACAAAAAATTTTCCGCGCCATCCTATTTTTTTATCCTCACAATTTATTTTTTACGCTGCGATTTTGGTCAAATTTTTTGGGGAACTTATGCCTTCATCGCCACGTTTTTCATGGTTCCGCTGGCACGTCGAGTTGTAATCACTACGCCGCTAATTGCTGTAATTAAAAAACTCGGATTACTTCCAAAAATTTCCGAAACTGAAAAAATCGCCCTCACCTCAGGCACGATTTGGGTTGATGGCGAGCTGTTTTCCGGCCGTCCGAATTTCAAAAAAATTTTCGCCGAAAAATTTCCGCACCTCACCGCTGAAGAAAATTCCTTCCTAAAAAACGAAGTTGAAGAACTTTGCAAAATCTGCTCCGACTATGAGGTGCAACATCTCCGCGACCTTCCAGAAAATGTTTGGCAATTTTTGCGCGAGAAAAAATTCTTCGGCATGATCATTCCAAAAGAGTTCGGCGGATTAGGATTTTCGGCCTTCGCCCACAGTTGTGTCATCGAAAAATTAGCTTCGCGTTCAGTGCCTCTAGCCATAACTGCCATGGTTCCGAACTCGCTCGGACCTGCGGAATTATTGCTGCATTACGGCACGAAAGAGCAGCGCGATCACTATCTCCCGCGCCTTGCTGACGGCCGCGATTTACCTTGCTTCGCGCTTACAGAACCAACGGCTGGATCGGATGCAACCTCCATCATTTCCAACGGTGTTTTGTTCAAAGATTCCAATGGCGAAATCAAAATTCGCATGAATTGGAACAAGCGCTACATCACGCTCGGAGCTTACGCCACAGTCATTGGCGTCGCTTTTCAACTTCGCGATCCCGATAAAATTTTATTCGAAAACGAAGATTGCGGCATCACTTGTGCATTAATTCCACACACTACAAGCGGCGTCAGACAAGGCCGCAGACATGATCCGCTCGCAACTCCATTCGTAAATTCTCCGCTTAATGGCGAAAATGTTATCGTCGGTTTGGATGCCGTAATTGGCGGACAAAACGGCTTGGGCAAAGGCTGGAAGATGTTGATGGAATGCCTCGCCGCAGGTCGCGGAATTTCTCTTCCTTCAACTGCAAGTGGCGGATCAAAATTAGTCGCAAGAACCGTCAGCGCTTACTGTGCGCTACGTCAACAATTCGGCACAGCAGTTGGAAAATTCGAAGGAGTTGAGGAAGTTTTGGCACGAATCGCCTCACGCACTTATGCGGTTGACGCCATGCGCTGCTTCACTGCGGGCTCGGTTGATTCCGGCGCAAAACCTGCAGTTGTCACCGCAATTGCCAAATATCACGCCACAGAAATTTTCCGCCAAAACATCAATGACGGCATGGATATAATGGGCGGACGCGCCATCATTCGTGGCCCACGCAACATTTTGGCCAATGCTTATTTTTCGACACCAATCTCAATTACCGTTGAAGGCGCCAACATCATGACTCGCAGTTTGATCCACTTCGGACAAGGCGCCATCATGTGTCATCCTCACGCTTACAAGGAAATTACCGCACTCGAAAAAAATGATCTCGCCGCTTTTGATCACGAATTTTTTGCTCACATCAATCATCTGATCAGCAATCTCATGCGTTCGGCGATTTTGTCGATCACACGTGGCTATTTCAGAAAACCATTCAAACGCGGAATTATCGGCAAATATGAGCGCAAAATTGCTTGGTGCTCCGCAACTTTTGCTCTTCTTGCCGACATCGCATTGGCGCGCTTTGGTGGCAATTTGAAACGCAAAGAAAAAATTAACGGCCGCTTCGGCGATGTGCTTTCTGCAATGTATCTTTCCGTCTGCATTCTGAAAAAATTTGACGAAAATGGCCGCCAAAAATCTGAAATTCCTGTGATTGAACATGCGCTAAAAGAGCAGCTCGGCAAAGCGCAAAACGCAATTGATGGGCTTTATCAAAATCTTTTTGGATGTGTTGGAAAAATTTTACTCTGGCCTTTCGCAATGTGGTCGCGCTTCAATGCCTTCGCTTGTCCAGCCGATGATCATCTTGGTCATTTAGTGGTAAAAAATTTCATCAAAAACGGCGAATTGCGCGAAGAATTAACTCGCGGAATTTTTGTTTCCAAAGACAAGAATGACAATTTAGGTCGCTTGGAAAATGCTTTTGAGTTGCAAGAAAAATCTGACATCGCCCGCGAAAAAATAAAATCCGCTATCAAGTCTAAATCCTTGCCGCGCAAGCGTTTGGAAGATTTGATTGAAATCGCTTTCGACAAAAAAATCATCTCTCTCGAAGAAAAACATTCCCTGCAAGACGCGTCAACAGCGGTGTTAGACGCCATGCAGGTTGATGAATATTCGCTTGAGGAATATAAGAAAATTTAGTCGCGTCGCCCCCTCGACTCCGCTCGGGGATCTGAGACTTCGCTCGGGGAGCTAAAAAACTCAGCTCCCCGAGCGGAGTCGAGGGGCAGAAAAACAAAATAACTTCCGCATGATCCTCCTAATCGACAACTATGACAGCTTCACCTACAACCTCTACCACTACTTGATTCAAGCTGGTGCGAAGGAGGTTTTGGTAAAGCGCAATGACGAAATTTCTATCGCGGAAATTAAAAAATTAAAACCGCGCGGAATTGTGATATCACCTGGCCCATGCACTCCGAATGAAGCGGGAATTTGCTTGGAAATTGTTAAAAAATTGCAGGGAATTTTTCCGATTTTTGGTGTTTGTCTTGGACATCAAACCATCGGTCAAGCCTTTGGTGGCAAGGTTATAAAGACTAATCCGATGCATGGAAAAGTGAGTGAAGTTTTTCACACGAAAAAAAATTTATTCAAAGGCCTACCCTCGCCGATCAAGGCCACGCGCTATCATTCGCTGATTATCGACAAAAAATCTTGCCCAAAAAATTTGGAAATTACTGCTGAAACAAAAGACGGAATCATCATGGCAATTGCTGACGAGAAACTAAAAATTTTCGGCGTGCAATTTCATCCCGAATCAATTGCCTCTGAGCATGGCCATGAAATTGTGAAGAATTTTTTGAAGATGATTTAAGTTTTTATAGCTCCCCGAGCGAAGTTTTTATTTTACATGCAAAATCTATCTCCCCAACAATTCGAAAAAAAATTTGATGAAATCATCGAGGCGAAAATCGCCCAAGATGAAATCAGAAAATTCCTGCTCGATATAAATTCGCAAAACCTCCCAACCAATGCCTTCATTGGCGCCGTCGCTGCTTTAAAAAAGCGCATGAAAAAAATTTCTGCACCAGTTGGAGCAATTGATGTTTGCGGAACTGGTGGCGATAAATTGAACACGCTCAACATTTCAACCGCGGTTTGTTTTGTAGTTGCGGCGGCTGGCGTGCCAGTTGCAAAACATGGCAATAAAGCGATTTCATCGCGCTCAGGTTCAGCGGATATTTTTTCAGAACTTGGTGTAAAAATTTCCTCCGACATTTCCGAAATCGAAAAAAATCTTCGCGAAAAAAACATCTGTTTTTTATTCGCACCCTTCTTTCACGAATCGCTAAAAAACCTCGCCGAAATCAGAAAATCTCTCGGCGTTCCAACGATTTTTAATTTTCTTGGACCACTCCTCAACCCAGCAAATACAAGCCTTCAACTCATCGGCGTCTCAAAACATGATGTGATGAAAAAAATGGCAGAAACATTCCAACTTACAACTTACAACTTACGACCTACGACCTACTTCGTCCACGGTTTTGACGGCATGGACGAAATCACTCTCACCGATAATTCTTTTTTGTTAAAACTCGAAAACGGAAAAATTTCTGAAGAAGAAATTATCGATCCAACAAAATTTGGATTTAAAAAAGTTGCTCTTGAAGCCTTAAAAGGCGCGGATCCACAGCATAATGCAAAAAAATTAATCGCACTTCTGGAAGGCGAGAAATCTGCTTATCGCGATATTGTAATTCTAAATTCTGCCTTCGCTTTAAAATTGGCGGGAAAAGTTGGAAAAGTTGAAGATGGCGTCGAGCTAGCAAAATCAATGATCGACAACGGTGCAGCGAAAAAACTTTTGAAGAATTTACAAACCAAATAACTGCCGAAGATCATTCAGAGTTGTAAAAATCATCAAAGCTAAAACTAGGCTGAGGCCAATGCGGAAGCCGATTTGTTGAGTTTGTTGAGAGAGAGGTTTTTTAAGAATTGCTTCAATCGCGTAAAAAAATAAATGGCCGCCATCCAACACTGGCACGGGAAGTAGATTCATCACACCGAGATTTATGGAGATCATCGCCATAAACCACATCACAACAAATGCGCCCATTTCAACGGTTTTGCCGGAATATTTTGCGATTTTGATGGGACCGCCGAGCTCTTCCAGCGAGCGTTTTCCGGCGATTAATTCGCCAATGGCTTTGAAGATTGAAATCGAAATTCGATAAGTTTCTTTATTAGCCTCAACAAAACTTTCTGCTAAATTTAAATCTCGTTGAGATGTCGCAGCGGAAGTGACGCCAAGGGTTCCCACCTTTATTTCATCGCCAAAAAAATCTTTTCTTACTTGAATTTTCGGCGCGATTTTTATCTCAGAAATTTTCTCGCCGCGCTTTATTTTAAAAAGCAATTCTGCTTCCGCAGCGCTGATTACAAGCTCTCGCACCTCGTTAAAATCTCCAATTTCTTTTCCATTAATTTCCAAAATCTCATCGCCATTTTTTAAACCAGCTTCAAATGCGGCGCTTTCTGGCATCACCTCGTCAACTATTGGCAGCACTGTCGTCAAGCCATTTATGCGAAATAAAATTGTAAAAATAAAAATCGCTAAAATGAAATTTGCGATTGGTCCTGCAATCACGATTGCCATGCGTTGCCAAACATTTTTGCAAGCGAAGGATATTTTTTTATCTTCAGGTGACATCTTCGCGATTGCTTCAGCATCAGGCATCGAAGCGCCATTACGATCACCAAACATTTTCACATAACCACCGAAAGGTAGCAGACAAAACTTCCACTGCGTGCCTTTTTTATCGACAAATCCAAAAAGTTTCTTTCCGAATCCAAGCGAGAATTCATCAACCTTCACGCCGCATAAACGTGCCACAAAAAAATGCCCAAATTCGTGAATAAACACGATAAGGGAAATGATGAAAACGAATGAAAAAAAATTCTGTAGAATGATTTGGATTATTGTCATCGCGCTAGCTTATTTCGGTAATTTTTGCGGAATTTGCTAATGGCTTAGTTTCGCCAGATTTGACCTCTGATTTCGGCGTTAATTCTTCAAGAATCTTGATGCCAAGATTATAAAATTCTCTCATTGAGAAAGATGGCTTGAGACTTAGCTCCACTGAGTTCCCAGACAAAGCTTCTACATCATAAACTGGATTACCGTAATCATCTGTTGCGCTAAAAATAACGAGAGGATTTTTTCTTGAGAAACTTTGTAGCTTATCGCGATAAAGACCGACGCAAGAAGTACGAACATTTCTTTCAAGCTCTTCATTTTTTTGCTTTTCGCTCAAGGCGCGATCATCAAGATAGGAGCTAATCATTTGAGCAATTAATAAAGCCGATTTCTCCTCATTAGATTTTGCAATATGTGGTACCAATTCAGGAAATGCATTTAGCAAAGTAAGATGGCAACTACCGGCACTGCAATTGGCAATAAACATTCTGCCCAAAACCGCCTTGCTTCGAATATCTTTCAATATGACCGCAACTCCTTTGGCTTTTTCTGCGTTTGATTCGATGCAAAAATTTTCCACCTTCCCATCAAAGGAAGTGGAGTTTGGCTTAATTGAACTATCTTTGAGTAATCTTTCTTCGATATTTAGAGCGGCATCGTAATATCTTCCAACCACTTCCTGCCTCTTGCCATTGTCATGCATACCATCGGAATCAAGCATCGAAATACGCAAAGCCAAAGATACGCGTAAACGTTCTAATTGCGCTTTTGGATCAGCAGTAAATGAACCAACCTCCTCCGAAGATTTTATAGCATTGCCAGCAAATCTTCTGGCAAATCCAATATTTTTTGCTGCCACCAAGGCAGAAGAAACAAGGGCTCTCGACATATTATAGATTTTGATTATTTGCTATTTTTCTCGCCTTCTCATCAAAAAAAATTGCCTCTTCTAGTGAAGAAAGTTTTTTATGAGAAATTTTTGCGAGAGTTTTTTCAGTGATTTTCGTGATTTGATCGAAGGTGATTTCGCCTTTTAAAAATTTTTCAACAGCAATTTCGTTGGCGGCGTTAAGCACGGCTGGCGCTGATCCGTCGGTTTCTAAAGCTTCGCGACAAATTCTTACGGCGGCGAATTTTTTTTCATCAACGGCAAAAAATTCCAGCTTTTGTGTTTTTGTTAAATCGAGTTTTTGATGCGCGATTTTCATGCGATTCGGAAAAGCCAAAGCATAAGAAATTGGAACTTTCATGTCTGGCAAGCTAAGCGCAGCAAGGCTCGAGCCATCAGCATAATTTACCATGCCGTGAATTATTGATTGCGGATGAACCAAAATTTTAATTTGTTTTTTGGAAATCGGAAAAAGATGAAAGGCTTCAATCATCTCCAAACCCTTATTCATCATAGTCGCAGAGTCGATGGAAATTTTTGCGCCCATTTTCCAATTCGGATGTTTTAGCGCTTCAGCAATCGAAATTTTTTTAAAATCTTTTTTGGAGTGAAAGAAGGGACCACCTGAGGCTGTAAGTGTGATGTCATCTATCATTTTCAAATTTTCATTTTCGAAAATCTGAAAAATTGCGTTATGTTCGGAATCAACCGGAATGATTTTTACTTTTTGTTTTTGCGCTTCCTTCATTAAAAATTCGCCAGCACAAACGAGAGATTCTTTATTCGCCAAAGCGATATTCGAGCCCGACTTAATCGCCGCAAGGGTTGGCAACATTCCCGCCGCGCCGACGATTGCCGAAATAAATAAATCGCAGCGAATTTTTGCCACTTCTAGAATCGCTTTTTCGCCGCAAAGAACTTCACATTTTTTTAAATTTCTTAGCGCCAATTTTAATTCAGGAAAATGTTTTTCATTTTTGATTACAACTGCTGAAGGCTTGAATTCCAAGGCTTGAGCGATAAGAGTTTTGACATCATTTTTTGCAACTAGGGCAATAACTTGAAAATTATTTGGAGCATTTTTTATCACCTCGAGAGCGCTTTTCCCGATTGAGCCCGTTGATCCGAAGATGGAAATTTTTTTCATTATTTTTTTATTTAGTTCCCCGAGCAAAGGGGAATAGCTTATTTTTTACTTTTTTTTGATTTCTTCACCATTCCTTCCGAATCCTTGTATTTCCTAGCCTCTTCTGCGATTAAATCTTCCAAACTCATAGCATTTTTCTGCGTTTTATCGAGCAGAAAAATAATTTCTGGAACAATTCTAAGCGTGATTTTTTTTGCCAATTGATAACGAAAATGTGGCGCCGCCTCATTGAGTTTTTCGACGATTTTTTCATGCATCGCGTCATTTCCAAAAATATCGATGAAGATTTTTACGTTTTTTGCATCTGGACTGACATCGGCTTCAAGCACTGTAATCAGGCTTCCCGGCACAGTTAAAATATCATCACGCAAAAAAATTTCCGACATGATGCGTTTGATATTTTCACCGATTTGAAGTTGGCGTTGTGATTTCATGAGTTTTGGGAGATAGGCGGGAGTGAATCCGTAAAATCGGAAAAACTATCTCGCCAAAATTAATATTTTTTATATTGATGCACGCCCTGCAGCACGATGTTGAAGGTGCAAAGCTTGATTGATTGCGGATCTAAAACATTGGTGTGACGAACTTTAGCGGTAAGTAATTTTTGCTCCTGAGGAGTGTAAGCGAGATATTGGTAATCGGTTTTGTTGTAAGGATGTCCTGCAAAATACATTTCAGTTTCAAGCTTACCAAATTTCGGATGGTAGATGTTCATATTGATGTGCGCAGCGCGTCCTGGCGAGCTTCCGGGCATGATGGTGATGAAGTGATAATTTCCTAAATTATCGGTGATGGCGCGTCCCGACATGCTGAAATATTTGTCGATAAATTCGCTATTTGGCTCCAGCAAAGTGTGATATTTTCCTGCAGCATTAGTTTGCCAAATTTCAATCACCGCGCCGTGAATTGGAACATTAAAGGAGTCGGTGACGGTGCCCTGAATAAAAATCACTTCACCAAAAGCGCGATAAAAAGAGCCGGTTTTTTTTGCGAGATTATTGGTGGTGGCGAAGATGTCTGGCATTGATAAATCCGCCGTAAAAAAACGCGAAGGAGTTGGAATTTTTGGATCAAAGACCGATGGCGTTTCGCGAGAATAATCATTTATCACATTGCCTTTAACATCAGTAAATTCAGGCATTGGAGTTGGTTTAGCTTCTTGGTTATTGTAATCTTCTTCGGTTTCTACATTAGCTGATTTTGCGACCAAACTTTCTTCTCGAGCATCTGAATTTTCTTCAGCAAAAAGCGGTGAAGATGAGAAGTAAAAAATTAGGAAAATTTTTAGAAATTTTAATTTCAAACTAAGATAGCTCCTCAAGCAAAAATATTTTGAGCTCCCCGAGCGAAGTCGAGGGGTTTTGAGTTTTTATTTCATCCCCTCGACTTCGCTCGGGGAAATAAAGAATTTAAACTTTTGGCAGCGTCACGCCAGTTTGTTTCATGTATTTTCCCGAGCGCATGTCGTAAGAAATTTCGCAAGGCTGATCGCCTTTAAAAAATAAAAATTGGCACGCGCCTTCGAAGGCATAAATTTTTGCTGGAAGTGGTGTGGTGTTAGAAAATTCTAGCGTGACGTGCCCTTCCCAACCTGGTTCGAGCGGCGTCACATTGACGATAATTCCGCAGCGCGCATAAGTTGATTTGCCGACGCAAACTACTAAAACATCTTTTGGAATGCGAAAATATTCCACTGTGCGCGCTAGAGCAAAGCTGTTTGGCGGAATTATACAAACATCAGTTGTACGATTAACAAAACTCGATTCGCAAAAATTTTTCGGATCAACAACTGCTGAATCTATGTTGGTAAAAATTTTAAATTCGTTGGAAACGCGCGCATCATAACCGTAAGATGAATTGCCGTAAGAAATAATTTTTTGACCATGTTCATCAACCTTGACTTGCTTAGAAACGAAAGGCTCTATCATCGCTTGCTTTGTCGCAAATTCGGCGATTGATTTGTCGGAAAGAATTGTCATTTTTTGAGGAAATTTTTCTTGTGAGAGAGTGGCGG
The DNA here is from genome assembly GCA_964447395.1 of uncultured Rhizobium sp. Lineage (GTDB taxonomy): Bacteria > Pseudomonadota > Alphaproteobacteria > Rickettsiales > UBA1997 > UBA2645. The sequence continues at coordinate 125,283 of CAYUSO010000003.1, read as the reverse complement.
TTTTATAAAAATAGAATCGGAAAAAACAAATTAATTACGATTTACGAATTGCGATTTACGAATTAAATCGCTCAGTCATAAAGCACAAATCGTAAATCATAAATCGCAAAATCCATGCACGACATCTCCTACCTTCGCGACATTCTAATTCTACTCTTTGCCTCAGTCGCGATTGTGATAATTTTTCGACAACTCGGATTAAGCCCGGCGCTAGGCTATCTAGTATCTGGCGCAGCAATTGGTCCTTTCGGATTTGGAGTTTTAACCAGCACTGAAACTACAAAATCAATCGCAGAACTTGGTGTAGTTTTTCTGCTTTTTGCGATTGGACTCGAACTCACTTTCAGTCGCCTAGCTGCGATGAAGAAATATGTTTTGGGCTTCGGGAGCCTTCAGGTTATTCTCACCGCCGCTACCATCTCCTTTGTTTGCTATCGTTATGTTCATTTGGCGCTAGATACTTCAATCATAGTCGGAAGTGCGCTGGCTATGTCTTCAACAGCAATTGTGATGCAAGTAATTGCTGAACATGCCGAGCAATCAACTCGCGTAGGACGCCTCTCCTTCTCAATTCTCCTTATGCAAGATTTGGCAGTAATTCCGATTTTGGTTTTACTTCCTTTGCTAACAAAAACCGATCTTAATCTCACTCACGCGCTTGGCGGAGCCTTGGCTGACGCGGCTATAGCCATGGCAATTATTTTTGCTGTTGGACGACTTTTGCTGCGCCCAGTTTATCGACTCATCGCTGAATCGCAGAACGAAGTTTTGTTTTTGAGCTTCACTTTAATTGTGGTTCTAGGCGCCGCTTTTTTGAGTAATCACATGGGATTGTCATTTGCCCTGGGCGCTTTCGTCGCTGGTTTAATGGTCGCAGAAACTGAGTATAAATATCGCGTTGAAGAAGAAATTTTATCGCTGAAATCTCTGCTGCTCGGTTTGTTTTTTATGACAATCGGCATGTCTTTCGACTTTGATTTGTTGCTGCGCAGCTTGCCTTATATCATCTTCGCCTCTCTCGCGCTAATCTTGGTTAAAACCGCGATTATTATTTTTCTTTGTCGCTTATTTCGCTTTCCTCTTGCGCCAGCGATACATACCGGACTTTTACTCTCTCAAGGCGGAGAATTTGCTTTCGTAGTATTTTTGATGGCGGTGCAACAAAAAATGATCGATGTCGATTTATCGCAATTCTTGATGACCGTCGTCACTTTCACAATGGCTCTCACGCCGCTACTTGCGAGCTTCGGACGTAAATTTAAAGCCCATCTCTACACCAGAGAAGTTTTGCGCGACAATAAGCTAAAAAGAGAAGTCGGCGATATTAGCAAACATGTGGTGGTTATTGGATTCACTAAGGTCGGGCGCATTGTTTCCTACATTTTGCGCAAAAGAAATATCAGCTATGTCATTCTCGAAAATAATCATCGCGTGGTGCGTTTGGAAAAAACTAACGGCTATAACATCTACTACGGCGATGCCATGAATATCGACATTCTTCGCTATATTGGAATCGAGCGCTGCGAATCGATAATTGTCGCGATGGAAGATGAAATCGCCTGCATGAAAATCACTCGCTTCATTCACGAAAATTTCCCGCGCGCCACGGTGATTACCAAATCCGAAACCATCAATAACGCCGACAGATTTAAAAAAGTTGGTGCTAGTTATGTCGTTTCTAAAAATCTTGAAACTGGCCTGCAACTAAGCCACGCAGCACTCTCGTCCGTTGGCGTTAATAGCAGCGAAATCAATAACGCACTAAACGCCTTTCGTGAAATTAATTTCGAGGTGATGAAAGATGTGATTCTGTTTGATGAACACGCAAACGCCGAAAATGAAACAGAAAATGATGTGAAGTAGTGAGAAAAAAACTAAGAGAAGAAAATTTGCGCTCGCCTTTTTCTAAGGCTTTCACTCAAAAGCCGACGAAAAAGAGTGGTCGGGGCGGAGAGATTTGAACTCCCGACCCTCTGGTCCCAAACCAGATAAAGACCGATTTTGTTAGATGTATTATTTTAGACAATTTATCGCTACAAATCTTAGAAAATAGCTGATTCATCCAATTACTTTAGATTACTTTTCATTAGTCTTACTTGATAAAAAATAGCGTTTATTTAGACTCTCTTTGTGACACAAATGTGACACAAGAAAAATAAAAAAACAGCCAAATGCCCTCTTTAAACGATAAGTTCATTAGATCATTACCAACCCCAAAAGCGAGACAAAAAATATATTGGGATGACAAATTGAAGGGTTTAGGACTTAGAATTACAGACAGGAATGTTATAACCTTTATCTTGGATTATGTTGTTGATGGCGACAGAAAAAGGTGTTCGATTGGAAGATATCCAGAACTTAACGCCTCTGCAGCAAGAGATTTGGCAACGCAAATTAAAGGCGAAGCCTATCAAGGAGTTGATGCATTATATGAACGCAAAGCTTCGTCAAACTTACCTCAGCTTAAGGAAATAGCTCAAGATTATTTAAAAAATTGCGAAGGAGTCAAAAGAGATAAAACCCTGATTGAATATCGATTAATGCTTGAAAAGCACATTTTGCCAAAACTTGGCAAATACAGAATTGATCAAATTGGCAAAAAAGAAATTTCGAATCTTCACCTCTCTTTCAAAGAAACGCCTTACAGAGCTAACAGAATTTTAGAGCTACTCTCCCCTATTTTTAACATGGCTATATCTTGGGATTTAATCGCCAAAAACCCTGTTAAATGCATTCAGAAATTTGATGAGGAAAAAAGGGAACGATACTTATCTGACAGTGAAATAAAGAGATTAATTGAAGTTTTAGATTCCGAAGAAAATCAGCTAAACACTTATGCGATAAAGTTAATTCTTCTCACTGGCTCAAGAAAAACCGAAGTGCTTTCAGCAAGATGGCAGGATTTTAATTTAAAAAATAACACTTGGACCAAACCAGTCTCAATGACCAAGCAGAAAAAAATATCTCATATCCCTTTAAATGGCGAAGCTTTGGAAATTATAAAAAAGATGAAGAGCAAAGTTATCCCAGATTCAAAAATTAATGATGTTGAAGAATGGCGAATTGTTAGCTCAGAAACTTATCTTTTTTATAATCCAAAAACCAAAATCCACCTTCAAGACATCAAAAAGTTTTGGGGAAGAGTTTGTGAAAAAGCAAAAATCAAAAATGCTAGAATCCATGACCTACGCCACACTTTTGCGTCAGTTCTTGTCAGTAACGGCGTTAGTTTGGAAGTAATTGGAAAGTTGATAGGTCATTCAAATATTACAACGACACAACGATATTCTCATTTGGCAAACGCAGCCTTGAAGGAAGCTACAAATGTAATGGGCAATAAAATTAAGAACGCTGACTAGGGTTATCTTTTTGTGAGTCAGTAATGAGATTGTTGGCTTAAGATGAGAGAGCTATTATGTTGTGATGATGGAAGGTTTAGAAATTCGCAAAACTCAAGTTATTTGCTTAAGCGTTTTTTCAATTCATTTTTCACACTTACCATGTTATCGCGGATGTAATTAAAATGCGAAACAATCGCATAAAGCTGCTCGTCGAAAAATTTCTTTCTCAAAATTCCTCAAATCTGAAGCCAATCTTTCGGCAGAAATCCGTAAAAAATAAAACTCAATTTTGCTCTCATCTGACATACAATTCTGAAAAGAAAAATTAATAACAGAACCATTGCAAAGCCAATAGTTATAAGACTTTATGAGTTATTAACCTTACCTTTAAAGAAGCGTTCTATCAAGTGGGAAGAAGAGGATTTCTTGGGAATAAACTCCGTAACCGAAACACCTTTTACAATTTCTGGCAAATTGTTAAGATTTAGGAAAAATCTAGCAATAATTGTTCTGTGATTTCCATCATTGATATAAAATTTCTCGCCAAATTTGTAGAAACCCCAATTTTCCTTCTTTTCATCCAAAAAATAATATTCTGGATCTTTACCAAGTTTCTCAGCCCATTCATCTCCATTTCTCATCCGATCAAAATTATTTTTTTCAGAAAAATCAGGAATATTTTTTTCACTTTTAAATCTAGCTGGAAGCAGATCAATCCATGTCTGATTCGCATAATTTGGATGGTAAGACCCAACAACTTGATTCAACGGAACAGAAACATTATAATAATCTAGCTCCTCACAAAACTCTCTGTATTTCCATTCTTCAAAAAGCTCTAGTTTTTGATAACAAAAACTTGGTTTTTTGATTATCAACAAATCATGAATATTAGTCGTAAAATTGTATTGATTACTCATTCAAACCTCGATTTTTAAACTATTTTTATCAAATCTACATCGATGAAGAAACAACAAGATATTCTAAAAGATATAAAAACCCAGATCGGTCTTATTACAGCAAGTTTGCCTAACATTGTGGATCCGGCAAGTATATCATGCACAGTAAAAATTCCTTACAATGCAATTATATATAGGGAATCACTAATTTTTCGAATAGAGGAACTAGCTCGGGGAGCGGTTTTAAGCTATGAAAGAAATGATATTTGTGCAGCAATAGTTTTAGTACGTGCGTTATTAGAAAGTGTTGCAGCAAATTGGTATTTAATGGAATTAATTAAAAACAATCAGGAGCGCTTAGAAAGTGATATTCATGACAAAATTTTAAGACTTCTACTTGGGCATAAAAATAAAGAATCTGAAATGCCGGAAGCTATAAATGTGATGACCTTTCTTGATAAAGTAGAGAAAAAAATAAAAGGAATAAAATCTACATATGAAAACTTGTGCGAATATAGTCACCCTAATTGGCATGGAACATCATTATTATATGCTAAAAATGATTATAAAAATCTGATGACAACTTTTGGGAAATTTCAAAGAGAAACTAGTTGTCGGAATCTACTCCTTAATTGTCTAAGCGGAACTTTGATATTATTCGAGTATAGCTACAACAAGACTGCTGATATGATGCCGCAATTTATAGTTATATGTGAAAAGAGCTTGGAAACAGACAATATATGACCACTACAGCACCAAAGAAACATCACTATGTTCCACAATTTTTATTAAAAAACTTTCACTCGCGACAAAAGAGAAATGAGTTTTTTATAAAAATTTTTGACAAAAAAATCGAGAAGGGTTGGGAATCAAATGTAAAAGATGCTATGTGTGAAAACGATTTTCATACATTTAAAATATCTTATGAAGATGAAGAATTTTTTCTAAATTATGAAAATCATTTTTACCTAATAGAAACAGAGGCTTCGCGTTCAATTCAAAAACTAATAAAAGAAAAAAATCTTACCAAAATTGATGATCAAGACAAAGCTAATATAGCTGCTTTTATAACCTTTCAGTCTCTCAGAACTAATCAATTTCGGGCTGTTATGGGTAATCTTGGTGAAAGAATTTATGATCTTGTAAAGCAATTTCCAAATAGTGGAGATGACGATATAATAAAAATGGGAGGTGAAGAAGTAAAAATTGGAACTCTAAAAAAAAATGAAGATCAGTTAAAAGAAGATTCCTTTAGAATCATTAGAGATGCAAAAGTTCTAAAAGAAATAATGACACATCTATTGATCAAAAAATGGATATTGCATGAAACCACAAATGAAAATCCATTTTATATTTCGGACAATCCAGTTGTTTTGCATAATGATAAAAAATTTGGACCTTATGGCAATATAGGATATGCGGTGCCTGGCATACAAATATATTTTCCCATAAGTAGCACTTTAACTTTAGGTTTGGTTTGTCCTTTACTTTACGAAGAATGCCGAGATGGACTAGATAAAGCTAAAAATCTTAAACAGTCTTTGGCTTCTCTACGAGTAATGGGAAGAAATCCAGATTTTAGAATGATTGAAGAGCAACTGCAGAAGCTAAAAAATTTAGAAAAAGCACCTTCAAATTATTTAAATGGTTTTGATTCAGGGCATCCAGTAAAATGTAAACCTGAGAATGTTTTATTCTTTAATTCTAGGCAAGTAATGAGTGCAGAACGTTTTGTGGCATGTAGTAATAATGATTTTGAACTAGTTAAAAAAATGATTAAAGATGATGAAAAATTTCGAGGCGGATTAGTTAATTATGCTATGAAATTTTAGTTAGTCGGGATTCCCATTTGTTAAAATACACATTTGATTCTCCAAATCCCCGTTTCACGTTCACTGCATTTCAATCAGAAATATCAAGGATTTTCAGGATTAGCTCCGCAAAAAAATCGCTGATTTTTAAAAGGCTCTTCAATTTTACCCAATTCAAAATCGTCCATTTTTTCATCTAGCCGATAAAAAACCGAAGAAAAAACCTCTCAAAGATTGTTTTTTAGCATTAATTCAGATAATTTTTTTTAAAAAATTTACGAATTATTCAAAACATGAATGAGAAAAACAATTGAGCACCTACCACAACGTAAGAAAGATGAGCTAGCGAAGATTATTGCAACCATTCGTCAAAACTGCACTGATGTTGAAAAAATCATTCTCTTTGGCTCCTATGCGCGTGGTGATTACAAAGAAAAGAAAGATTTAGCCGAGAACCGCAAATCTGGCCACGTTTCCGATTATGATATTTTGGTTGTCACCAAAGATGCTATTACTGCACTTGATACCAATCTCTGGCATGAAATTGGTGAAAAATGCCGCAATTTAAAACTCAGTGCCGACCCAAGAATTTTAACACACGATATTGAAGAGCTAAACAACAAGCTTTCTGTTGGGCAATATTTTTACTCTGACATTAAAGAAGAGGGAATCGTGATTTTTGACGCTGGCAATTTTGATTTTGCTGATCGACGAAATTTGAGTGATGATGAGATTAAGAAATTCAGAACGGAATATTTTGAGCATTGGTTTGGACTTGCTGAAGGATTTTTTGAGCACTTCGAAATTGATTTTGAAAAAATTGATCCAACTAAGCACACAAGAGCAAATGGACTGGCCGCCTTCCATCTACATCAAGCTACTGAACATGCTTACAAAACAATCCTTCTTGTTTTCACCCTTTACAATCCAAACGAACATTTCTTAGCAATTTTAGGTGCAGAATGTGAGCCATATTTTTCTGAACTAAAAAACTTATTTCCAAAAAATACTGAAGAGGAAAAAGACCGCTTCAAACTTTTAGAATACGCCTACATAGGCGGCAGATATGATCCTAAGTATAGGATATCAAAAGAAGATTTGGGAGTTTTAGCAAAAGATGTAAAGAAGTTGTTGGAAATTACAAAGAGAGTTTGTGGGGAAAAAATATCGTGATCGTTTCAGTATCAAAGATTCAGCATTTATCAGCGGCAAATCGTAATACTCTGAAAGTTAAACTTCGTGAAGTAGTCCAGATTAGGAAAATCCGGGCTTTTGGAAAAGGAAGAGGTGTAACTTATTCCTCAATGTAAATCCAGCATATGAAACCAAAGAAACGAGTTCCAATCATAGATATAAGCAAATATTCATTATTGCCAGAACAGCTAAAACAGATGAAGCAGGAGCTTAAAGAAGAGTTTTTTTCAAGAGTCCTTAAAGATGTTAATGAAAAAGGCTGCTGGCATTTGATGCAGGTTCTTAAACCAAAACCGTCACAATTCATCTGGCATTGGCATAGTGTTAATGGTGAGATTGAAAAAACCTGCTTTATGGTAAGAAGAATTTCTTTTGAATATCACAAAGGAGAAGTGCCTAAAGAATTGTCAGTTTACTGTAATTGCGGTAATCAATACTGCATTAATCCAGACCATCTCTATTCCCTTAGCATAAAAGATTTTAGCAAAAAGCTTCGAGCAGAAGGACTTCTCAAGTCCAGATCAGGCTTTAAACACAATCCAGAAACCATTGCTAAAATGTCAGAATCGCAGAAGGGTAAAAAGCCAAACAAACAGGCTAGATTAAAAATGCGATTGGCTAAGTTAGGAGTTAATAACCGATCTCCTGAAACGATAGAGCGATGTGCAGAGCTTTATTATCGTGGCGAGAAAAATGTAACAGCAAAATTGACTAATGCACAAGTTATTGAAATCAGAAGATTAGAAAAATTCTGCTCTGCTCGCGAGTTATCAGAGCGTTATCCTGTTACAACCAGACATATCAGGGCTATATGGAAAAGAAAGGTTTGGAAGCATATCTAAATGCCGATCACTATTCTTCTCTAAATGCTTTGTAAGTTGAATCAGAAATTGGTGTAAACATGTAAGAAACCAGTGACCTTGATCCGGTTATGATAAATACTTGAGCTGGCATTCCTGGATAAAGTTCGACTTTGCTTTTCAGTTTCTCAATATCTTTTTTACTAATGGAAACTCTGGCCAGAAAATATGATTCTCTGGTTTGTTCATTAGTTAAAATATCAGGCGAAACATTAATTACTTCACCGTTAATTTTTGGAACCTTTTTACCCTTGTAAGCGGTTAGCTGTATTTTTGATTTCATACCAACGGCAACATTGTCGATATCCTGTGGCTTTATTTTGGCTTCAATAATTAATTCTTCATGCTGCGGCACAATGTTCATAACTTCACCGCCAGGAGGAACAACCGCGCCAATAGTATGATATTTGATATTCATAACTTTTCCTGAAACCGGAGATTTAATTGCTGATCTTTTTAAAACATCTCTTGAGGCAGCAAGCTGGTGATAAAGACCAACAATTTCCATATCGCTTTCTTTAATTTCTTTCAGAGTTTCGGATAGATCGTTATTTGTATAATTAGCGATTTGCAACCTTGCTGTTTCCGCTTCCTCTTCAGTTTGTGCGATTGATTTTTGTAAGTCTAATTCACGCAAAACTGGTAAATTATCTTCTTCGACTAATGGCTTAATTAAGCTCAATTCTTTTTGAAAAAGTCTAAGCCTTGTTTCCGCTGATTTTAGCTTCTTCTCCAAAACTTTCACTTCTCCCTGCCTCTTATCTCTTCTTGATTTGAAAAGCCTTAGCTGGTTAGCAGCAATTTCTTCTAATTTGGTATTATCATCTTGTGACAGATCCCCAACTTCAGCAAAAAATTTATCAAGATTCAAACTCTGTTTATTTTCTTTTTCAGATTTAAGGCGCTCTTTTTGTAGCTGCATTGTCCACAATCTTTCTTTCAGAATCTGTTGCTCAGTTTTTGCTTTTATATCGTGAAGATAAAGCAAAACATCTCCCTCATTTACTATTTGTCCTTCTTTGACCAGAATCTGATCAATTATTCCACCTTCCAAGTGCTGAATATTTTTTCGATTAAAATCGAGCACAATAACACCGTCAGCAATTGATGCAGATTTAATCGGCAAAAATGCCGCCCAACCAAGAAAAATTATAGCAAAAACAATCAAAGATTTAATTCCATAATTGATTGCATTGTCAGCGATTTTGGATTCAATTTTCCCTGGTATCATCATCATACCGCCACTCCTAAAGTTGGTTGTGACGATTTTCCTAAAACCTTATCAGCACTATCAAATGCTTTTACTTCCCCATCACGAAGCACCATCACTTTATCGCAAATTGAAATTGCTGAAGTGCGATGTGTTATGATAACAGTTGTGATTTTATTTTCTTTGGCGCGAAGAATGGCGTTGTTTAGGGCGTTTTCTCCTTCGGCATCAAGATTGGAATTTGGTTCATCGAGAACGACAAATTTTATATCGCCAAAATAGGCTCGAGCCAGAGCAATTCTTTGTTTTTGTCCTGCGGATAAATTGGCGGCATCTTTTTCAATGGGCGTTTCGTAACCATTGGCAAGAGACAAAATAATTTCATGAACGTCACAGAATTTTGCTGCTTTGATTATTTCTTCATCTTTGGCTTCTTTGTGCATTCTGGCGATGTTGTGTTTTACCAGCCCTTTGAAAAGCTCAACATCTTGTGGTAAATAGCCAATATGTTTTCCAATTTTTTCTAAATCCTGATCAAAAAGATTTGCGCCATCAATTTTTACAATTCCAGAACTTGGTTTTAAAACACCAACCAGAAGTCGCGCTAAAGTAGTTTTGCCACCTCCGGTTGGACCAATTATTCCAATTACTTCACCAGGATTAATCTTGAAAGAAACGCCTTTGATTAGAAGACGATCAGAGTTAGGTATTTTGTAAATCAACTTATCAACAACAATTTCTCCTTTTGGCGCTGGCAGTTCAATTTTACCTTTATCTTCAACATAATGTTTTAGTGCTTCATTCAAGCGAATATAGGCAGCTTTTGTAGTTTTGAGAGATTTCCAAAGTCCAATGGCATTATCAAATGGTGCAAGTGCTTTACCTGCCAGAATTGAAGTGGCGATAATTCCACCAGAAGACATTTTGTTAAACATCACCAGAATTGCGCTTGAGGCCATTGTCAAAGTTTGTAGCGCCATCCTAAGAGTTTTGGAAATAGAAGAAATTCTGTTTGTTAGAGTTGCAAGGTCAGCTGAAGCTTTACGCAGTTCATCATTTCCTGTCTGCCAATTCCCACGAACATTTCCCTTCATTCCCATTGCATTAATTACTTCAGAATTTGATGAAATGATTTCAAACTCCCGCATCACCTCTGCCTGCATCTGGTTGGTTTTGTCGATCAGTTCTTTGGTCGATTTCTCGTTAATGTAAGCCATTTTCAGCATTATTAAGCCACCAACAAGAGTGACAAGTCCGTTGATCCAATGGATGAAGAAAATCATGATCAGATAAACAATCGCAAAAGGCGCATCAAACAATACCGCCAGATTTGGACCAGAGATAAAACCTTTGATGGTTTGCAAATCGCGCATATTTTGGCTGCTGATGTTTTTATTTGAGCCTTGTGCTTCAATGCTGCTATTGAACAAAATTGGTGAAAGCTTTTCATCAAGCCAGTTAGAAACATGCAAGAATATTGTTGAGCGAACTTGCGTTAAAATTCCAAGAAAAGTCAGAAATGCTAAAACAATAATGGTGAGATAAAGCAGTGTTTCAAAACTGTTGCTGGAAAGAACCCGATCCAACACCTGCATCGAATAAACCGAGGAAGCGAGCGTAAAAATGCTGATAAAGAAACTAAACATCAGACAAAACCAGAAAGCTCTTTTACAAGAATCGAGAGCTGACTTTATTACTTGTTGTTTAGGTTGTTGTATTTGCAAATTTCCTAACATTTAAATTTCTCCCAAAAAATATTTGATTTTGTAGTGGGTGATCACCAAATCCATCTGGGAATCGATATAATTTATTTTCCGATCATTGGCTTCAATCTTAGCACGGATTACTTCAATTGGATCTTCAACTTTTGAATTTGATCTTTTTGTAAAAATTTCAGCGCGGTTTTTGGCAAGCTCAAAAAGTTTTTTGTTGGTTTTGTTCATCTCAGAAAAAAAGCGATATTCTTCTAGGGCCTGATTAACTTCCTTGATCACATTGTCTCTGGTGATTTCATATTCTTCTTTTGCTGCATCACGATCATAGCCCGCTTTACTGACATTGGCATATTCAACACCTTTCTGGAAAATCGGCACAGAAACATTCAAGAAAACCGTTTGTTGGGTGAGGTCTTGGTTATTGAGATATACAACTTTGTCTTGTTTGCTTGATGAAGCGGTCAATGAAACCTTTGGTAGGAAGTTTGATTTTTCTGCGTTATAAGCAGCTTTGGAAGCAAGATAGCTGTAGTGATAGGATTTGATATTGTGGTTGTTTGTAATAGCTGATTCAATAATTTTTTCCTTGTTAAATTCTTCTTCGATAATTTCAGGAGTAGTGAGATTTTCATGAAGCTGACCAACAACATTCTGATAATCAAATTTGGCTTTGTTTAAGCGATTTAAGGAATCGAGATATTTTTCTTCAGTAAGAGAGGCTTCGTAAGTGAATTTGATAATGTCAGCTTTGTCGATGATTCTCATCTCTTTTCTACGACTCACCAATTCAAGAAATCTTTTACCAAGTTTTTTATTCTCTTCCTGAAGTTTTGAGAGTTCCTGATAACGGAAAAGATTGCAGTAACTCTGAACTGCAGCAAATGAAACCTCTTGTATTTTGTCTGAAGTTTTAGAATTTCCGGATTTTATCTTATAATCAGCTTCTGCATATTTGGAAACAGAATGAAGTCCATCAAAGATTGGTTGTTCTAGTTTTATTTCTTCGGTTTTTTGTTTGGTTGAGCGATCATAAGTTTGACCTTGGTAATAACTGTTTCTTTGACCATATCCTGCATTAGCACTGACATTTGGCAAGAACTCTGCAATTGCTCTGGTTTTTTCAGTCTTTACGGAATTAAGTCTGATCTGCTCAAGTTTGATGTTTCGATTATTTGCTTGAGCAGTATCAATTGCATCACGCATGTTTGTCGCAGAAACATCCTCACATACGAACAATGCAAAACAAATTATAATTGAGAAGCGAACCTGAAAAGAATCCATAACTCATCTTCAAAAAGCAAAATCGTTATGATCCAAGCTGATATCGCCAGCCAGTTTCACCGCAAAATTTGAGTTATGATCTTCAATTACAGTATTTTTACCATCAAAGTGGTATTCTAGACCGTGATCAGAATGATTATTTCCCGCTGCTCTAATTTCATCAAATCCAAGACCAGAAAGATTGATTTTATCTTCACCCTTAATGAAATCTAAAATCAAATCACTCTCATTGATTGTTGAATCAGTCAGATTTTTAAAGATAAATTGATCATTTCCAATGCCACCGAGAAGAACATCGGCACCTTTTCCACCAATTATTAAATCATTTCCTGCATTGCCTTTGATGGTGTCAATTCCATCATTCCCATAGATCTCATCATTTAACGCAGTGCCATTCAAACTATTATTCCCTGAGTTACCATTAATTACATTGCTGGTAATGTTCAAAGAAAAGCTCTGAGAAGCATCAAGAGATCCGTCACTAGCTGTTACCTTAATTGATAAAGCTGAAGCAATGGAAGAAGGAGAAGTTCCGCTGAATGCTTTAGTTGCACTGTCAAATTTCAGCCAAGAAGGAAGATCAGAACCATCGGCTAATTTAGCACTGTAAGTTAAAGCATCCTTATCAACATCAGTGAATGAGTTTGCTGGCAAGGTATAATTAAACAAGTTACCAGCTTTAACTGACTGATTAGCTAATTTAGTTCCAATAACTGGTGCATCATTTACTGATTCAATCGTGAAATTAATAGTGGCTTTATTAGAAAGCGTGCCATTGCTGTCTTTAATCTGATATGTCAAAGAGTCAGAACCATTATAATCTTTATTAGGAGTATAGATAATGGTATTGTTTACCGTATCTTTAACAATTTTTCCTTTTGAAGGATTACTAAATACAAACTTATCTAAAGTTAAACTTTGAATCGCAGCACCATCTTCAACGTCAAAATCGTTAGCAAGAAGATCGGCTAATTTGATTGTGATTGGAGTATCCTCACTAGCAATAAATGAATCAGAAGCAGCAACCGGAGTATCATTAACTGGTTTAATAGTTAAGCTAATAGTTGCCGAATTTGAAAGAGCACCTGAGCTATCTTTAATCTGATAAGTTAATGAATCGCTACCATTAAAATCTTTATTTGGCGCATAAATAATTCCGGTATCAGTAACAGTAATCGTGCCATGCTCTGGATTACTAAATATTATGTTATCTTTAGTCAGATTTTTAATATTAACGCCGTCTTCAACATCAGAATCGTTTTTCAATATCGAAGCAAAAGTGATTGTTAAAGCCGTATCTTCATTAGTAGAAAAAGAATCATTTACTGCAACTGGAGCATCATTTATTGCATTTACAGTCAGATTAATCGCAGCCTTATTTGAAAGTGTGCCTGAGCTATCTTTAATTTGGTAGGTTATAACATCAGATCCATTGTAGTTCTTATTTGGAGTATAAGTAATTGTGCCGTTAACCGCGTCTTTTACTATCACGCCTTTACCTGGATTACTAAACACAACTTTATCAAAAGTTGTGTTTTGAATATTTACTCCATCCTCAACATCAAAGTCATTTGCCAACAAATCAGCAATCTTGATTGTGATTGCTGTATCTTCATCGGTTACGAAGAAATCAGAAGCTGCAACTGGCGCATCATTCACCGATTTAATTGTAAGGTTGATATTTGCTACATTTGACAAAGCTCCATTACTGTCTTTGATCTGGTAAGTTAATGAATCAATACCGTTGAAGTCTTTGTTTGGAGTATAAATAATTCCTGTGTCGGTTATGGTAATTTTGCCATTTGCCGGATTGTTGAATATGATATTATCTTTGGTAATTTTTTGGATATTAGCACCATCTTCAACATCAGAATCATTCTTCAAGATTGAAGCGAAGTTGATAGTGAGCGGAGTATCTTCGTTTAAAGTGAAAGAATCATTAGCGGCAACTGGTGCATCATTTACTGCATTAACAGTCAAACTGATAGTAGCTTTATTAGAAAGAGCACCCTTGCTGTCTTTGATTTGATAAGTCAAAGAATCAGTGCCGTTATAGTTTTTGTTTGGAGTATAAGTTATAGTGCCATTAACCGCATCTTTAACAATTACGCCTTTGCTTGGATTACTAAAGACAAATTTATCAATCGTTAAACTCTGAATCGCAGCACCATCTTCAACATCCAAATCATTAGCCAGTAAATCAGAAAGTTTGATTGTAATTGATTTGTCTTCATCGGTTACAAATGAATCATTTCCAGCAACCGCAATATCGTTAACTGGTTTAACGGTTAGGTTGATTGATGCCACATTTGATAAAGCACCACCACTGTCTTTGATTTGATAAGTTACCACATCAGATCCGTTATAATCTTTGTTTGGCTTATAGATTATTCCCGTATCAGTAACTGTAATTGTACCATTTGCTGGATTGTTGAAGATAATATTATCTTTAGTGAGTTTTTGGATATTAGTCTTGTCTTCAATGTCGGAGTCGTTTTTAAGAATCGCAGCAAAGCTAATAGTTAAAGAGGTATCTTCATTTGTCGCAAATGCGTCATCTTTAGCAACTGGAGCATTATTGGGATTAGTTATATTAATGCCAAAATTTAAAGACACAGAAGCACCACTTGGATCAGTTGCCGTCAGCTTAATCACAAAATTAGTTGCGGTAGAAACATTCGGAGTTCCGCTAAATTTATTTCCATCGAAAGATAACCAAGAAGGAAGCGGTGAGCCATCAGTAAGAGTTGCATTAATGGTTAAATTATCACTATCAACATCAGAGAATAAGTTATTTGACAATGTGTAGGTAAATGCTTTGCCTGACTCGGCAGCCTGATCTTGTGCCACAGAAGCGACAATTGGCGCATCATTTACAGCATTTACTGTTACTGTTAACTCTTTAGTTACCGACCCGCCATTGCTATCTGAAATTGTGTAAGTAATAACATCAGAACCGTTATAGTTGGCGTTTGGAACATAAGATACAATCTTGTTTCCATTAGCATCAGTTGTAATTGAAGCGTTCCCGTGCAAGCCATTGGTTACAGAAGTTAGAGATAAAATCTCACCAGCATCAATATCTACAGCACCAGCAAGAACATCAATTTTTATTGAATTATCTTCGTCAGTTGCAATTGAAGTAATTGATGCAGTTGGCGCATCGTTAGTTCCGGTTATTGTAATTGTTGCTGTAGAAATATTGCTCTGAGCTCCCGCCTTATCAATTGCAGCGTAAGTAAAGCTGACATCTTTAGTTTGACCCAATGCCAGATTCTGGAAATCATTACCTAAGTTAAAGGTAAAAGTTCCGTCATTATTGTTGATAACGGAACCAAGAGATGGGTTTGATAATATCGAATAACTCAAAGAATCAGAAGCATCAATATCACTTACAGCAAATGCTAAAGTAATTGTAGCAGAATCTTCATTGGTTGAAGCGGTAATCAAAGATGCAGTTGGCGCATCATTAACATTGTTAACCGTTACAACAAAATTCTGCGAAACAGAAGCGCCTAAAGAATCAGTTGCAGTAACAATTAGTTCATGATTTCCAACATCGTTATTTGATGGATTAGTTGATATAATCTCGCCAGTAGTACTATTGATTGAAAGCCACGAAGGGAGTGGGTTTCCGTTTGATAACGAGGCTTTATAATTTAAAACATCACCATCAATATCGCTAAAGGCATCTGCTACTACTGCGGCAGTTAATACGGTATTTACCGCATCTTCACTAACTACTGAATTTGATAATACTGATTTAATTGTTGGAACGTCATTAGCTGAGGTAATATTTAAATTTACAGCCTTGGAAACAAAACCCCCATTGCCATCAGATAGCTTATACTCAAAAGAGTCGTTACCATTATAGTTATGATTTGGAGTATATTTTATTCTACCATTGCCAATTAACTCAGCAGTTCCATTTGTCGGGTTTGTTATTTGAACCGATAGAGTATCGCCATCTATATCCGAAGCCTGTGCTAATAAATCTATAATCACAGATCCATCTTCAGAAACTGTAGAACTTATGTCATTAGCAACAGGGTCGGAATTTTGGTAGAATACAAAGCTATCTAATTTTATTGAATCTTTAGGAGCATTTTTAATTACAAGAGTTTGTCCCTCACCAAGATTAACATGAGCATCGTAGCTATAAACGGGAACATTATTAATAACGCCTAAGAAGCCAGATTGTTGATATTGAATTGATATGTCAGAAAAGTCTTTTATTTCGCTAAAACCTTTAAGCTGTATTTTCTCATTCGGGTTGTTGTAATCAAAATCCACAATTTCTTTTTGTGAATTCGGGTCTTTTGAGATAACAAAAGTATCGCTTCCACCACCACCAGACATAATGCTATTGCCAGAGGCGTTTTGAATTACGTCATTACCACTTGTTCCACTGACTTTAAAAATAATATTTTGCTCAGAAAGCTGTGAAATATTTTTAAGTAATACAGATTGATTATCCTTAAATTTGATCAACAAATCAGAACCGCTTTGCGATATTTCTAAATCACTCATGGATTTTACATCCATGTTCTGAAGATCTATTTTTTCATTTAAATCGAAGTCAGCAATTGTGGTTACACTGTTTGGAGAATAGTCTATTATGAACTTATCAACACCATCATCACCATAAATCGTATTTCCATTTCCGGAATAGACCTCAATTATATCGTTACCACTTCCGCCATGCACTGTGTTTCCACCACCCACTACAAAGTTAGTTTGGTTAATATAATCATATCCGTTAATTGTACTTAGGACAATGTTATCGTCCCCATCACCGCCATCTATCGTGCTATCAAGAACGCTAACATCAAAATAATCATTTCCTGAACCACCACTTAATTCATATTTTCCCTTACTATAAACTAAAAGTTCATCATCACCTTCTTCTCCAAAGAATTTTCCGCCAGCAGGGGTGCTATTTTGAGAGTAAAAATCATAAACACTGATTGTATCGTTTCCTCTGCCAGCATAAACGGTATTTTGACCGCTAGATAACATAATACCATCATCTCCGGCACCAGCACTGATCACATCATCTCCTCCATTTCCGTAGATATAATTATCCTGGTCTGAGGCAATAATATTATCGTTACCGCTTGTTCCATTAATTGTATTCTTAAACTCAAAATCATTAGCTCCGATTTGATTCGCACTGATACCTTTAAGAACAATCTGATTATTTGTTACTGTTGGACTCCAGCTGTTAGTTCCTTTGAAGCTTATAACCGCACCATCAATCCCATCAGAAATTGAAAGATCGCCAAAACCATTTATACCGGTGACTCCGTCAAATTTTATTTTATCACTGCCAATTTCAAAATCAGTTATGACGGTCTTTGAGTCCGAGTAGGAATAAGTGTTTTGGAAAATAAATTTGTCTGATCCGGCATTTCCGCTAATAGTATCATTACCGCCGCCTCCAATTATATTATCGTTACCGTCACCACCCAGAATTACATCATCTTGAGAGGAGCCATAAATTGTATCATTACCAGCTTTTCCATCAACTAATGTTGATTGTATGCCAGCGTAATCGTAGTCAACACTCAAAATATCATCAAACTTACTACCATTTATGACTATATCCTTTTTTAGACCGTTAAAGCTGCTTTCCTTGATGTCGCTTGCATTAACATTTTTAAGCAGAATTTGTTGGTCAGAGGAAATAGTTACCAAGGTATCTTGTCCTTGTTGTAAAATTTTTAAAGTTGCAAAGCTTCCTACATCCGATACCGATGAAACATCAATTTGATCACCATTTACTACTGAGAAATCTGTTATTGTGTCAGTGATACCAGATCCATTTTCAATAAAGAATATATCCGCACCACTTCCTCCGGAAAGAGTATTAACTCCTGAGTTTCCATAAATTTTATCATCCCCATCACCACCGCTAATAATATCATCACCATTACCACCATTTAATGTATCATTACCCACACCTCCGAAGATTTGATCATTACCATCGCCACCATTTATTTGATCAGACCCAGAATCACCATACAGCGTATCAACTCCAGAACCGCCATCAATATTGTCATTGCCGTCACCACCGTTTAATACATCATCTCCATCACCGCCTTTAATTGTGTCGTTTCCAGCTAAACTGTTAATATTATCAGAGCTACTAGTTCCATAAATTACATCATCGCCCTCTGTAGGATTAGCATTTATTCCAACAAAGTTTTTTTCACTGATATCGCTTAAATGGATATTTTTGAAAGTTAGAGTTCTTATAGCAAAAGTTGATCTACTCAAACCCGACAAGACCACATCTGAACCCTGTTGAGATATTTTTAAGTCAGAAAACTTTTTACCAACCAGATAGAAGAGATCAGAGATATCGATTTTGTCATTTACCGGATCAAAATCTTCTATAATATCATTTCCGGAAAATACATGACTTGATAAGAAAATAGTATCGTTACCGCTTCCGGTTTTAATGGTATTGTTACCAGTATGAAGATATATCTTGTCGTCTCCAGCTCCAGATCTGATTGTATTGCCGCCAAATCCATCCATAACAATCGTATCATTACCTGAACCTGTTATAATTTTATCACCACCAAAATCGCTATAGTTTATATATAAATCCTGAGTCGAAGAAGCCTTATCTGTAATTCCTGTAAAGTTTTTCCCAGTGACCTGATCTATATTGGTATTTTTTAGAATAATTTTTTGATTAATATTCAGATTATAAGATTGAGTTCCCGCCATAACCTGACCAGATGCTTTCAGGCTAATTACCACATCATCTCCTTCTTGCGTCAGATTCAAATCTGAGAAGTCTTTTATCTTATCATAAGGATTGTTATTCAAAGCGCTAAGATCAATAACGTCATCTTCATGATTAAAGTCAGCAATCTCGGTTATTGTACCCTCCGATCTGCTAATGACTATTTTATCCTTACCATCTCCTCCATAGATTGAGTTATGTCCAACTCCAGCATTTACTATGTCATCACCAGCACCAGCAAATATAACGTAATCATCTGAGCCAGGATTAATTGTATCTTGGCCTTCTGTGCCAAATAATGCGTTATTAATTATTACATTAAAGTTTACAGAATTACTATCTCCGGAAGAATCTGTTGCTGTCAATTTAACACCAATTTCTAATCCAGCACTTGGAGCTATTCCTGAAAATACTAAATTTTTAGAGTCAAAACTTAACCAATCAGGAAGAGGTGAGCCGTCAGATAAAGTGGCAGAGTATTGAAGTTTTTCACCATCTACTTCAACAAATGTATTTCCTACCTTAAGATCAATTGATTTTGTGGCATAAAAACTCTTATCCGTAATTGCAAAAACTACAACAGGTGCATCACTTACCGGATTAACAACAATATTAACTTTTGCTTTAGGAGAAAGAACTCCGCTAGAATCAATGAGGCTATATTCAAAAGAATCGGCGCCATTAAAATTAGGATTTGGTTTATATATCAAATCACCAGTGCCATTAAAAGCTATGCTACCATTGGCTGGATTGGATAAGATTTTGATATTATAGTTCGCTACGTTACCATTATCATCGTGATCATTGTTAGCTACCTTGACTGTAACTGAGTGATCTTCATCAACCGTTGCAGAATCATCATTTGCAACAGGAGCAGAATTTAGAATTATAGAATTAGACGATGAAAAATGATCTAGCGATATATTCTTTAAAAGAATTTTCTGACCAGAGTTGAAATCAATAATTAAATCAGAGCCATCTTGAGAGAAATGCAGATCCGATAGTTTCAAACCATCAAAGTCACTTAAATCAATCTTATCTTCACCAATAACAAAATCAGTAATTGAGTCCTGAGTTGAAGAATTTTGTTTTATCACAAACACATCATAACCACCATTACCTGTTAGTGTATTGTGGCCTCTACCAGCATAGAGAATATTACCTGAATCATTTCCAATAATGGTATCATTACCATCTCCAGAGTAAGCATTTTCGATGGAGGTTTGAGCACCAATTACCAAATTCTTTCCATTAATAACGCTTGTTTGACCCGCATTTAAATTGATAATTGAATCACCAGAAACTGCTGCGGCATTGAGAGTATCAGTACCTCCATCATTATCGTTTAGAGTTGATCTTGAGGCATCATTTAACTGCGAAAACTCGTCAGTATAAATATAAACATCATTTTTCCCATCATCGAGTTTTCCAAAAAAGCTGATTTTTGCATTATTAAGATGACCAGCATCACCAGTAACAGAATCTGTAATTTCAATTTTCCAATCACCATCAACTTTTTCACCTAGGAACTGCCTAGAAGAAAAATTAAATTTCAATCCATTTGAGTATGCAGAATCTTTCGGGTTATTTACCAAAATACTCCTTGTGCCACTAGGGGAAACAAGAGCTATTTTTAAATGAGAAATATCAACTTGGGATAAATCTAGAGCTACTTCAACAACCTCAATATTATTAAGGTTAGAATTAGAAACAGTGAATGTTTTGTTTATGACAGCACTACCACCAATTGTTGTAACATCGCTGTTTTCAACAACGTAAGATTTTTCGTTATAAAAATTATTAGTTTCTTTCCAAGTTTCTGCAAGTCTCACCGCAGCCAAAGCATCAACTTCACCATATCCGTAATCATCGCTGGTGTGCATTGCTCCACCATTCCAATTCTCAGAGCCGTTATTTTGCCAAACTGTATTAGGATCAACAAACTTGTGCGCACTTAATGCCAAAATCTTCTGAATATCACGATATCCAAGATTCGGATTTGCTTCTAGCATCAACGCCACTACACCAGATACAATTGGTGCTGAATAAGAAGTTCCTTGATTGGAAGAAAATTCCCCAAGGAATGTTGAACCATTGTTATTTTCTAAAACATTTCCTGTCGATTGAATATTTGAGCCTGGAGCCGAAACTAAAATTGCTGCACCTGGATTTGAAAAAGGAGTTGAAGCATTAACCAGAATCCCCAGATCACCAGTTTGATTAATTGAACCAGTGGTAATAGCAAAACGCGAATTTTGTAGATTATGATAATTTACATTATCACCAGCGGCACGGGAATTACCACCACCAAAAACATTAACTGTTCCAAGACCACTACGTCCTAATTTTACAGAATCTTCTAACAATTCCGCATAAGCGGCATTTGGATTATTTGGATCAGAAAAGTTATCCGCAAACTTACCAGTGTTAATCCAGCTATTATTTGCAACATCAACATTTTTTAAATTTTCTAGACCAGATTCGGTTGATTCCCAGCTATATCCGTCAAGCTTGGAGTTATAGGCTACACCGACTATTCCATAGTCATTGCGCTCAGCTGCAATTACGCCTGCAACCGTAGTTTTGTGTTGTGAATATTGATCAACTTGCCTGAAAGCAACATCATCCTTGTAAGACTGCAGAGTATTATCATCCAGATCTTGGTGCTTGATATTAAAGTCTCCATTCTCAAACACACCTATCTTAACACCATTCCCAGTATAGTCGTCCCAAACTTTTCTGATCTTAATTTCTGATAAATACCATTGCTTAGTATATAATGGATCATTTGGATCACCAGCAATTTTGAATTCAACACGAGATCTCATTGGAGCACTAACTTGTGTTCCATCATTGCTATATTGAGTGATAGTAGCACTGGCACCTTTGGAGTCTGCCACAGTGTAATCAAAAGACATTACACCATTATAATTTTTATCAGGAGTGAACTCGATTCCAGTTATTTTACCATTGGCATCTGTAACTAAACTAAGCGTGCCACCAATTACATTTTGAATTGTTGGAATTTGAAGACTATCTCCATCGATATCCCAATCATTAGCAAGAAGCTGATCTTTTGAGATAAAAATCTTATTTTTATCAAGGAGATTAATTGTATCACCAACCGAAAGAGGTGCGTTATTGCTTATATCGTTTAAATTAACAGTAACATCATTAAAACGAATACCATCAACGTGCATAATGGTATCTACATCACCTGTTTTTAAGTCCGTTACTTTGACAACTGATCCTATTTTTTGTACATTAAAATCAGCATAACTTCCTTGATATTTTGCAAGATTGTATCCTGCACCCCCGTCCATATAATCACTACCAGCGCCACCAACCATTATATCATTGCCATCATCACCAAAAATTGTGTCATTATCAACTCCACCATCTAAATAATCATCACCAGCGCCACCGTTCAGAAAATCCTGACCACGATGACCACGAATAATATCATCACCAAATCCGCCATCAATGAAATCATCACCATCACTACCAGAAAGAGCATCATCTGCAGCACCGCCGATTATTGTATCATCGCCAGATCCACCATCAATAAAAGTATTTGATGATCCACCAGAAATCAAAATATCATTTCCATTTCCTCCAACTACAGTTTCAACGTTAGCTTGGGCAAGGTTGAAATGAATCCCTTTATCAGAATTAACTATAACTACATCACGACCATTACCGGCATCAATATTCCATTGTTTATCTTCTGCATCAATAATCAGAATATCATCACCATCTCCGCCTTTTAAAGTATCACTTCCAGCTCCACCAGAAATCCAATTATCTCTTTCATCTCCCGTAATTTTGTCATCTCCGACATTTCCAAAAATATTTTGTGCAGTTGATGCAGATGCTGTTACCGTTTCACCATTTTTGCCTGCAATTACTAAAGACTTAGTTCCATCTTCAGCTGTTGCAAGTTTTCCAAGATTTACATCATTAAATTCGTATCCAATTGGATTAGTGGTAAAATCAACAGCAGCAACTTCTTTGGTCTGGCCATCTGTTGTAGTATAGGTTGATTTAGAAAAGACTATATTTCCCTCGTTCCTCTCTTTGTTTGCTTTTACTACACTAGCTAAATCAATTTCTTTAATTCCAGCTTCAGTCAGAGTCTTTAACTCTCCATTGTCAGTTACACCATTTCCATTAACATCAGTCCACACTTTCAAATCATTCCATTTTTCATCATTTCTGTCAAACTTTCCATCATTGTTACTGTCAAGCTTCTTTAATGCAGCAAGACCATCGGTTGAATATTTACCATCAGCATCAGCAACACTTCCATCATTTGGGTTATAATACTCCGAAATTGTTTCAGTGATATTATCAATTTTTCCATTATGATTTTTATCATCGACAAGAATACCATCTTGTGAACTTACCCATCCTGTTCTTTCTTGTTTTCCATCATTATCGACATCGAATGTGACTTCAGAATCGCTGTAGGAGGTTAGCTTTACTCCGTCACCATTTAGATCCAAAACTACAGGATCAATATTAGTAAATGTTCTAGCGTTAATGGAGTTATTAGTTAAATCAGCTAGAGGGTTTTGTAATTGAAAATTCAGCTGCTGATTAAGTATGTTGCTATTCGAGCTGTTGTTCAATTGAGCATTTAAATTATTCAATTGAGAAAAATCTGTCTTGAGCTCAAAATTAAGATTTGAATATTGAGATAATTCTGAATTTCCAGGCCTAAACTGATCGGATACTATGCTATAAGGCGCAACATTCTTCAACCCATCTCCATTCAAATTATTTATAGGAGCACTTGCTTCCCAGTCACCATCACCAATGATGTTGCCGGTTTGAGTTATATTGTTATTTGAAAGGAAATTTTTTGTTAAATCGGTACGGATGTCTAAATTGAGGAACGAATTATCAATTAATCCCGTATTTACTGTACCATCAGGATTAGTCGGGGCAGACCCATCGTAGCCACTAAACAATCCATCGAAGAAAGAAACGGTAGAATCCCACGCATCTTTTGCAGCGCCAACAAGATCTTGCGTCACATGACCAGAAGTTAGCCAATCCATTGTTTTGTTAACAATATCAGTGACCGAAGAAATTCCTTTATCAATATATGAATTGATTGAACCAACAGCACTAAGAAATTTTTCAGTTGTTGTTTCTTCACTCTGTCCAGAGTTTATTTTTTCTTGGTTTTCTAAAGCTTCTTTTAGTCCACTTATCATGTGGTTATTACTAATTCCAGAGCCAACAAACTTACCTAGAATACCATACGCAACACCAACTGGACCAGTTGTTAAAGCTGTTCCAGCTGCACCAAATAAAGCGTAGAGAGCAGTGCCAAAAACAGAATTAGAGCTATCAATTGCGACTTCGGTTCCTATTTGATTACCTGCCAAATGAACTACATCGGAATCAAGATAGATATTAGTAACTTTAAAAAGGGACGGATCTTGAGATGTTAATTGACCAGATTTAATCTGATCTCCCTTATCATTATCATATTCTTCAATATTATTAAGTTGGCTACCAATACCTGGAGCATTAAATACTTTTGCCTCAACATTTTTAAGTACTCCAACCATTTCACCAAGTCCACCACCATGAGAGTGACCAGTAATAGTAATATCAGAATCAGGAACATTATTTCCATTATCTTTAACGCTTTTTAAAGCAGCATCATAAAAATTAACTGCATCTTTAAATTGTGGAATTTCATAGCCAGCAACATATCCAGGATCATTAACAAAAAGGTCATTCAAATCATCAGTTCCAGCGTAGGAGATGACCAACTTATTATTGGTTTTGTCATAATAGGCTGTAGCAGAGAAATTTTCATCATAAAGCCTGGTTTCATTACCATTTGCATCCGTTGTTTTAGCATCAAGATCAATTGCAACTTTTTCATACCCCAAAGATTCAAAAGGTTTTTGAGCTGCAGACATGCCATCATAGGCATCGTTGCTTAATTCAAGAAGTTGTAAATTTGTTAGATTGCTGGTCATATGTTTTATAGTGGTTAATTATTGTAAATAAGTTGCTGAATTTGCATGAGAGATAATCAATCTTTTAGAATTTTTGTCATAAATTAAAGCCCATCCCGTACTGTAAATACCGTGGTTAATTTTAAATTTTGAACTCCAAGCATAGCTATCAAGGTCATAAGCTTTTTCTTTGATATTTATTAGCTTAATATTATTGATTCTTTGAATGATTAAAACCCCCGCCTTATCTTTACTACATTCCTCCCACAAACCATCTTTTTCATTAAAAGTAAATGGATGGTAATAATCACGGTAGTTTGATTTTTTATAGATTTCCTCAAACTCCTTTTCCTTCTCTCTAATTGGAATCCATCCCTTGCCAAATTCTGCATTGTTATCATGTACCATAATTCCATAGCTATCAGCAATTGTTTTTGCCAATAGCGAAACTTCGGTTTTACCCCTTATTCCATATTCACCAAAATAACGATTAATCGAATAATTGGATTGCAAATCAGCAAGATAATATTGCGCTTCTTTTAACGCCTCCTCAATTCCAATCTTCTTCCACTTATCTTCATTGTTTGACAAGTAGAGTATCTCTTCATTTGGATTTTCCTTTACCGCTTTAGCGATAAAATCATTAATCTTCGGAATCTTTGACCAAATTTCCTTTGGATAAATAAAAATTCCAAATGCCGTATAAACTCCTTTATCTTCTTCTTTATAAAGACCCCAAGGATTTTTTTTGTCGCTCTTTGATCTGCCATCAATCCACAAAAATCTGTTTTCTATTTCTGAATTCAATGGTTCCAAATTGGAGCCGTTCTTAACCTCAAATGACTTTAACTTAATTCTGGTAGTTGATGATTCATAATATTTTGGTGAAATGACTCTCTCTATTCGATCAATTTGATCTGGATTTTCTTTAGAAAATTTAACTATTGAAAAAGAGGGAATCCATTTATCAGAAAGACGAGCAAAAGATTTTTTCTGATTTGGTTTTTCTTCTTTGTCTTTTCTGTTAACATCTAAACTATCAATATCGCAATATCCAGGAATCGGTAGAATTAGAACTTCACCAGTTTCTTCAATTTTATAAGTAATTTGATCAACAGTTCTTTTGGCTCTTCTGGTTAATCTTTTTTCCCCATCACGATTACTTTTAGATTTTCCTTCATAAATTTCGCAGTTGATTGCTTTAGTGATCGTGAGTGGTTTTCCATCGAGCTCTAAATTATAGGTGATTTCAACCTGGTACTCATCAACTTTACTCTCGTAACCAGATTTAAATGGGGAGAGAATTACATCAGAAACTGTTGGCATAGCACTTGAATTAGTTATTGTGAGAAGTAGGAAAAATATAGATCTTGTTAAGAGTTTTAAATTTGCCTTCATAAATTAATATTTTTAACACTGCTGTATTTACTGCTGCTGGGAGCTTTTTTTATTTTCTTCTTGTCAAAGCAATATTTCATGTAGGACTTGGAGACTTTAAACTCTTTTCCATACAACTTTTCAACAATCAGCAATCCTTGGGGATTTGACGCAGCAATAGTTCCGCAATATTCTCTATTTCCTGATTTTAAGCTTTTCTCAATTGCTGGAATTATTGAGAAGTTTTTGGGCAAGATGTTGGTTTCTTGAAGAATTCTGGCTAGAAGGACATTGCTTTTAAACATCCGAGATGGGTAGCCATAACTCATCATCAAAAGTGAGTCATTTATCACATAATCTTTGGCAACAAAACGATTTAGAGGATGAATGGTTGAGTAATATGGAGTGGAGCTAATTTCTTCTATCCAAGGAAATTGTTTATTTTCCATTACTCTGGCTTTTCCGATAACTTCCGGTGAGATGAGGTGTAACATCGCTGAAAAGGAAATAGCAAAATTGCTGACTTTTCCTTTAACCATTTTCTTGCTGTCTTTGTCTAAGACAAGAAGGTGATCTTTGATGAGATTGTAGTTTTTAATTGGAATGTAGAACTCTTGATAATTACCGCCTCCTTCGTCAAAAAATGAGTAGAACTTAACGTAAGATTTCGAATCTAAAATCTGCTTTAGAAAATTTTTGTCTTTGGTATCAAAAAGTTTTCCATCTTTGATTCCACTTGCATCAATATATTCACCATTACCACTTTTGGTGAGTCCAACAATTTTGTGAAGATTTCTTACAATTTCGCGATGAACCGTAAAAGCTTCAACGCTGCTTTGATAATCAATTTTATTTAGAGGTTCGCGATCTAGCGCGAATAAATGGTAAATTTCCTTTTCTAGCTTCTCGGCGCACTCAAAACGATTTAAATGCTCAGGATGATAGCTTTTGATTTGAACATAGAGGTGAAAGAAATTTGTGTAAGCAAAAACATCTGGGATTTGATTTTTTATAGAATCAGTAATCGCACAGCCAGCCTTAATATAATTTGAGTCCAACTTTTTGTTATCAACTTCGAAGAAAGTATCCGAATCTTCTTTGCTGACTATATCTTTTTTATCTTCCTTGTGGATGGTCTTACAAGAGAAGGTAAAAAGCAAAACGACAACTAAGTGGATGATTAGTCTAAAATAATTCATTTTACTTAATTTTATTTACATGGGTTTTAAAAACATTGACACCTTGATTAAATTTTTCTGAATAATGCCGACGAGTTGAACCTAACTCTGTCTTTGTAAGCAGCACAATTAAAGGACTCTAGAGGTAAAGGGATATTTTTATGTAGAATTCTAGGCCTAGTCAAGAAAATATTCTGCTTTTCTCAGTTTTCGGCAAAAACTGTATCTTTTTGCTTAAAACTTATTCTTTGACAATTCTTCCAAAGCTTTTGTCAACTCCACTTTAAGAATTGATTTCATCTCAAAAATACTGGTTTTGCCAATAAGAAGAGGAACAACCTGATCTGGTATATTAAGGATACGATCTCTTGTTCTTCTTGCGGCATTAAAAGCAGCTATCTTCACTTCTTCAACTGGAATAAGTTTTCCCGATTCTCTTTCAAACTGAAGCTTGGTTAATCTGGCGTTGTAATCTTCCCTGAGAGCTCGGCTGCGATGATATGATGTTATTTCCTCATTATTCGATTTATTTTCTCCGTTTATGCTTCTTTGTTTTGCAGGATTGGTATTTTTAAACCACTCAGCATCAGCGGATTTTGGATTTAGTTTTTTATTCTGATTTAGCGTAATTCTACCAGTTTTTATGGCCTTTCTCACGGCGACTACGGAAACATCGCGATGTTGAGCATATTCTTTTATGGTGAGTTCAAGCTCATCTTGTTTTGGCTTGGATTTTCTCGAGCTTTTGTTTTGTGAAGCATTGATTGGCATAGATTGAGACAATATTTGTTATTAAAAAAGAAACCCAAAAACAAAGTCTGGCTGTAGAAAAGCCCTGCGGTTGCGCGTTACCCGTAAGAAAAATCTCGTCAAAGTACCTTTTTGTTTTGCAATATTTTGCTGAATTTTAGCTCTGCGCAATTGGAGCCATTTTTATCAAAATTAAACTGTATAACTGACAAGTTCTGGTTATCTGATATAACATCTCTAATAAGTTGCAGATGCTTATATTTTTCTACTGTCATTTTTTCTATATCACATGAAGACAGTGCTCCACATAGGTAATCTGGAATTTTAATTATACCATCATACCACAAAGGTTGATCTTTTTTGTCTGATGTTCCCAATCCTAAAATAATATCGTTATTACCTATTTTATTTATCTCAAGCAGCCCTTGAAAATTTGAATTATGTATCAAAGGAAGCAGTCCTTTACAAAAATCATTCATTGGATCTCTATCGGGAAACCAAGCTATATTCTTTGGTTTATTCTTGCTTATCTTAACGAGTAAGAACGATATGTAAGATACCAATATTGTTGTTAGGTAAAGATTTTCAAATAGTCCGCAGTTGAAGTTATTCTTTTTTAAATTTTTTGTTAAATTACTCAGTATTTCACAATGTTGCTCTTTAAACCAGTCTGGGTTTGAATCCATAGCCTCTCGTATGACTGTCTTTCTTTCCTTATTTTCATCGTAAAATAAAAATTTTTTTCCCTTTATCAAAAAAGTTATTGTGAACAAAAACGGAAATTCTTTCAGAAAATATAAAGAATTTGCCTTCACATTTTTAATATTTTTCAGATCAGTTGGAATATACTGATCTACCATCTTAATCATTTCTTCTATACTGGCAAAGTAAGGCAAAATTGTGAAAGACATACAATCGTTAGCCTTATTTTTGTCTCCTATGCAATAGTCACTGACAATAAACCATTTGGTTTCGTCTTTGCATTTTTCATTAATAAATGAAGCAATTTTTTTCTTTGAATCAGAGTCTTGGAAAAAAATTTGATCTAACTGATTTATAATAGCGTGAGGTGATATCATAAGCATAATGGTTGTTGAGTGATGTAGCAAAATTATGCCATATTTGCAATGATGTAAAGCTTGTACGAATCATCCAAGTTTCGTTCTGGATCGTTCTTAATGTTCCAGTGACTTATCTCATCACATTAAAAGAAAAACTATCCCATATCCATACTATGGGGTGTATTCACCCCCATAGTAATATGGGGTTTACAACTACGGAACTTGGTTATGGCAATCAAAAGCAGTAAAATCAGAAGTTCTGCACTGCGAAACTTAACTTTTTCACTTAATCGTTTTTAGATAAATGCCGAACTTGAGAATAAGCAGTGAACAAAAGGCTTGGCTCAACTTTACAAAACTAAGTTCCGCACGACTTTATTAATCTTTGCCGAACTTCCTCAAATAAAGAATCGGCAAAGAATATGTTATCACGAACCCTTGATTAGCATAAGTTTGGCAATTCCTCATCCAGCTAAATAGCGAGTTCGGCTTTAAGTTCCGCAATTTGATTACCAGCAAAACTTTATTCATTTTCTTCACCTCTTTCTTCATCTTCATAACTCCAAATCACCTGATCATCAGTGATTTCCATAGTGTTTCCGGTGTTTGGACATTTGAAATGAGTCGGCAAAACTTCTTGTGGCACATCATCACCAAAAGGAAACTCCATTCCTTCAACGCAAACGATGCCGAATTTTGAAGTTGAGGTTTGCAGCTTAAACTTCGCAAAGTCGCGGCTATATTTGATATAACCTTTGGTTGCAAGAATTGAAATTCTTCTTCCGATTGAATCGATATAGCCAAGCCCGCATTTATTTTCGAATTTTTCGGCAAATTGGTTGGCGGTATAAACTCTGCCCGCTGTGGCTTCTGATTTGATTAACTTGATTATTACATCTGATTTACGATCTCTTTCAGCATCAAGCCTGTTACCATATTCTTTTCTAACTAAACGCTCGGAAAAAAGATTTAGCTCAGTCCATTTATTGTCGATTTTTTCTACAATTTTCTTGGGAATTGCATTGCCGTTTCTCAGCTCAAAATGCAGGTGAATTTTTGCTTCATATTCGCTTGGTCGATGTAAAAGCAATCCACTACTGTAAAAGCTTCTTAAACTACCAGCCCCACTAAGAGCTTGGAATGGATCTTCTTCAATATCCTTCTTTCTGATTTTTTTGGTGTGATGACAAAGAATAATTCCTGCATTGCTATTAACCAAAGCGCGTAACTTTTCGACGCGGTTTTGTAGGAAAAACAACATCGAGCTATTGTCATTTTCGCTGCCGTTTTCACCTCCGTCAAAAACATTACGAATTGGATCAATGCAGATAATATCTGGTCCTCCATTAGGAAAATCTTGTAGAATGGCTTTTTGCAACGCAGCAATTCCTTCATCATTTAAAATCATGTGAAGTTGCGAAGTGATAATAAGATTTTTTGAAGCTTTAAAAAAAGTTTCGTCAGAGATTTTCAGCCTTTCTATGCGCTCGCGTAAGTAGAAATATCCAATTTCAGTTTGTAGATAAAAAACTTTAAGCGGATATGGCGGCTTCAAGCCAAGAAAGCTCTCGCCAGCAGCCATGTGAGTTAGGAAATTTATCAAAAAATCACTCTTTCCAACTTTTGGTGCACCGCCAATAAGTAACATTCCTGCAGGAGTTAAAAGCCGTGGCGCAATAATATCATCAGGCATTGGACGCTTGTCATTTCTGAATTCTTCAAGCGAATTTCTAGGGATTTTTAGTTCACTGCTTTGTGCTGATTCTAAAAATTTACCAATATCAAAATTCTCCAAAACTGCATCGGCGGCATCCCATTTGGCTGGCTTATCTTTTGGAGGAGTTAGAATTGAAGTAAATGAAGCAACCCCAACAAGATGAGCACAAACTTTTTTGCCATAATCAATTCCTGCTGAATCGTTATCTGGCCATATAATTACTTCTTTGCCAATTAGTGGCGACCAATCGGTTTTATTGATTGGAGCGTTTGCACCAAACATAGCAGTTGTTGCAACAAAGCCTTTTTCAATAAGGCGATCAGCAGATTTTTCGCCTTCAACCAGAATAACTTTTTTGGCATGTAGAATTTCTGGAATGTTGTAAAGCGGCCTTGGATTTGGTGATTTTGCTTTACGATTCTTTACATCCCAAACCCGAAATTCTTTGCCGTTTTCAGTGTCATAGCGATAAACGCAGGCGATTAACTTTCCTTGCTCATCGAGATAATCCCATTTGGCTGTTGGTTTTCCGAGATCTTTTTGTTGAGTAAAATCAGGTGCTCGATTTTTTCGAATATCTGAAGGATTGCCAATCCAATCGCCAATATCGATCAACACTTCGCCAAATTCTGATTTGCCAAAACCACGAGCCCTTTCCCATAAACTGAAAATATCACCACCTTCATTTTCAGCAAAATCAAACCACCTTCCTTGATTTTCTCCCTTAAGATCGACAATTAAACTTTTGCCCGACTCGCCATTTACACTGCCGATCTGAAAGTGGTGATTATTAACATGACCTTTAGGGAAAAGATAAAACAAAGCATCTTCAACAGAGTTAAGTAATTGCGCCCTGATTGCTTCCTTATCAATTTTTTTTGGCAGATCTCCCTGATTTTCTGCGCTATTAAAATCTAACATATTTTTGAGAATTATCGGTAATTTTTAGGGAATTTTGCGCTATGCTTAATTTCTCGCGATTCTAGCCATTGATCAAACGACACTTTGGAATAAACTATGACTCTGCCAAATTTTGTTTTCGGTGGCACCCTGTTTCTTCTGTGGCAATGATCCACCCGCAGCGTGGAGACACTTTTACCTAAAAATGCAGCCATTTCTTCTTCACTATAATATCCTGGCGGAGTGGTAATTTTAGTCATTATCACCTCCTATTTTTTCAAATAAGATTGTGCTAAAGCCCTGTAAATACAGGGTTGTTTCTAGTTTCTTGTTTCGATTTTTCATTGTTGTCCTCACATAGTTTTTAAAAATGTGAGCCAAATCTAAAAAGTGGGGCGTATGGAAATCGGTATGGCTGGCGTATTAAAATCCGTATTAATTTTTGTACCGATTTCCATACCGATTTATATACGCCTCAGAAAATCAGATAAAATCGAGAGTGTTGGAACGGTGTGGTAGTAAGACAGCAAAGGTAATCGTTGGTAATTTCAGGCAGTTGCAATTAGCAAAAACGGAATATCGAGCAGATTTGAGTAAAAACGAGAACAGCACGTCCAATTCTTATTTCGCCTAAAAGCGCAATAACATCAAGTAAGAGCCTAGAATAAAGACTATAAAGTGTGTTTTGTGACACTGTTGTGACACAAAGAAGATGTGATTTTTTCTAAAACTCGCGAGCCTTAGAAAGAAGTGGTCGGGGCGGAGAGATTTGAACTCCCGACCCTCTGGTCCCAAACCAGATGCGCTAGCCAGACTGCGCTACGCCCCGAAAAATTTTCTTGAAAGGATTTTTGTGAAAGGAAAAGTGAAGTGCTGCCTTAAAAAGCGGCCGCGCATAAAATCCCAACACTAAAAAAAGTCAACCATGAAAACATCGCATCAAAAACTTCTAATCTCAATTTTAACAATTTTTCTTACCTCTTCAAAATCAGCCCTAGCCTGGAACGGATATGATTACGACAACAAAACTGAAGTTGAAATCGGACCCGGAAACTTAGTGCGAGAAGGCTTAGTAATCCAATTCTACGACTCCAAAGCCGATAATTATCACACCGCAAAAGTTCTTTTTATGGATTCCGTTGCTGGTGGGACTAGGATTCAGCTACAGGATTTGGATGTGAAGAAGGAAAGGGTTTTTATTATGCGGGATTAAAGCCTCGTCTTTCAATTCGAAATCGAAATATTTTTTAAATGACCAGCACTACGCCGCTCCTATCGATAATCGTCACTTCCTATAATCACGAAAAATACATCGGGGCAGCAATTAAAAGTTTGCTTGATCAAAACTTTAAAGATTTCGAGTTGATAGTGGTTGATGATGCTTCGAGCGATGACAGTCTTGAAGTCATAAAAAATATCAGCGATGACAGAATCAAACTTATCAGTTTAGAAAAAAATCGTGGCGTCTGTACTGCTTGCAATCTCGCTATGCAAAATATCAGCGGAAAATATGTAAAACTTTTTGCCTCAGATGATATTGCTTTACCAGATACCTTAGGGAAACAAATAAAATTTCTTGAAGAAAATCAATTTTATGACGCGGTTTTTTCCGGCCTGGAAGTAATTGACGAGGCTGGAAATTCTTTACCAAAAAAAACCAAAAGATTTGAAAAATATTTTACAAACCAAAACCGCAAAAGAGAGGAATGGCTGAACCATTTCTTCTTCAAAGGCAATTCTTTAGCCGCTCCAACAATGATGATGAAAACTGATTTGATGAAAAAAATCGGCGGATTTGATGCCAGACTATCTCAAGCTCACGATTTCGATATGTGGGTAAAATGCTGTCTTAATGGCGCTAATATTCACATTTTGAACGAGAAATTATTGCAATATCGCCGCATCTCCAACAATAAAAATCTCAGCTCTAACACTAGTTTGATGAGAAAAAGATTAATCTTCGATAATGAAAAAATTTTAGAAAATTATTTGTCACTCACAGACGTTGCAGAATTAGTAAAAATTTTCCCCGATTTGGAAAAAATAAAAGATAAAATCACAGAAAACTTAATTCCGTTTTTTATCGCCAAAGAAGCCTTGAAGGTGCAAAATAGCTATTTCCACACTCAATTTGCTATCAATGTTATTCATAAAATTTTGGCAAATGGCGAGATCAGAGAAAAGTTAGAAAATGAATTTGGATTTATTCTTAATCGGGATTTTTTCGAAATGGTTGCAAAAAATCCGATAGGCAATTTGAGCGAAGAAATTAATCGCAATTTTTGCATAAAAATTATCAGAAAAATCAGAAAATTTCTTAAATGTTAGACTCAGCAAAAAAATTACAAATCATCCAAATTCCTGTCTGCATTGATGAGCGTGGAGATATTTCCTTTCTTGAGCTGGGAAAGGAAATCGATTTCCCAATTAATCGAGTTTATTACATCAGCAAAGTGCCAAAAAACTCTACTCGCGGCCATCACGCTCATAAAAAATTGAAACAGTTGATGATTGCAATTAATGGCAGTTTCGACGTGATAATGCATGACGGAAAAAATGAACAACGCTTCCATCTAAACAGCTCCACTCAAGCTCTCTATATCCCTTCTGGAAATTATCGCATTCTTGAGAATTTTTCCGACGACGCCATCTGCCTAGTTTGCGCCTCAGAAATTTATGACGCCGATGATTATATTTTTGATTTTGAAGATTTTATTCGATGGAAATCTGAAATACTTACTTCTTAATTCTCTTTCTGACTAGTGGCTCAATCCTACTTGCAATGAATTCCGCCTTTATCTCATCTCCATCTGGTGTTAAATGACAGTGATCAAAAAAATATTTTAATGCTATTGTCCCATGCGGCATTTCGTAATATGGGGCATTATATTTTTTAGATAACTTTCTCAAAACAGTTTTGTTTTTCTTAAGCCCTTCTTGAATTGCTGGGTGTAGTTTTTGCGCATATCTCATCGACTCTGGAATCATTTTGTAAATCTCACTACTAGCAAGATAAAAGGGGAAAATAATTGGCACCGCTCCAACATTGACAGCCTCTTGCATCATGGTATCCATATTCCTCTCATAACCAACGGGATAATTCTTTTCTACATTCGTTAGCGCTTCTTTTAATTCGACCTTCCGCTCTGGCTCGGATCTTATCTTGGATAAATTGGCATTCTGCATCCATATGGCATATACCAATTTTACGAAACTTGATTTTGTGATTATGTTATATTCACCAGGCCTTAATTTGTCAGATCCAGAGATTGCTCTGTGATACCTATAATCAGAATAGTAATTATCATAAAACAGGGGAACCGCATCATTTCCTCCATTGTGAAAAATTACAAAATCAGGCTCGAGATACTTATCTTTTAGAACGAATGCCATCAAAGATTCGGAAGACATGCCTCCGGGAAGGCCAGCATTCACAACTTCAACCCTTCCATTAAAAGTTTTGTTTAAAATTTTTTCTAACTGTGCTGGCCAAGTTTTTTTATAATCTTTGATCATCCATCCGAAGGTAGTCGATCCTCCTATCGCAATAATACGAATTTTATTTTTTTCTTTTTTCCCAAATTCTTTTTTGCCATTGCGATAACCCTCGCTATTGACCTGCTGCAGATCGTCAATCTTTGAGAAAGATTTGTTGCGATAGAGATAATAAGGCAAAATTTCTATCGCGGATATTTCCTCACCATTTTCAAAATCTCCCGTTTTCTGAGATTGTTGACCAAATACCAAGGCATTTATGACTTCCTGACCTTTCTTCGGCGCTATTTTTTTATAAAATAAAAAGCATGTCATCTCTATCAAAGTGCACAATAAAACAATGGTGAATAGCGTTAATAGAAGGTTGATTGAGGTTTTTCTAAATTGCGCATACTTGTTATTCATGACTAAAAACAATTTTCCCGTAAGTCGAGTTAGAATACATCGCATCCATCATTTCCGATAATTTATCGATGTGATTTACTGAGTGAATTAGCGGATTAATTTTGCCATCGAAAATAAGCTGTGCAGCTTGAACTGATTCGTGATAATTTGCGAAATGGCTGCCGATGATTTTTTTCACACTCATCCACAAATATCGCAAATCGATTGTAGCGTTGAATCCACTGCTGGCAGCGCAAGTGACGACTTTTCCGCCTCTAGATAATAAAAATAATGACAGGCCAAATGTTTCGCGGCCAATATGTTCGAATACAACTTCCAAATCATGAATACCTTTTTTCTCCAAAGTTTTTTTGGCTTTTCTCCAAGCTAAATAATTGGGTTCGCCATTGGCGAGAATAAAATCGCCGAATTCATCTTTGCTGCGATTGATGATGGTGGTGGCCCCGAGATTGCGACATTGTTGTTCTTTTTCGTCATTGGAAACAACAGCGATTGGATTAGCACCGATTAAATTGGCGAGCTGTATAGCAAAATTTCCTAACCCTCCACTAGCACCCCAAATCAGGCAATTTTGTCCAGGACGAAGTTCGGCGCCGTTTGGCGAGATTAACATTCTGTAAGCTGTTGAAAGAGTAAGAGAAAAACTGCCAGCAACTTCCCAAGTAACATGTGGCGGTTTGCGAATTAATTGCGAAGTTTTGGCTTTACAAAATTCTGCGAAAGCACCGTAGTTAGTTTCGTATCCCCAGATTGATTGGCTTTTGGCTAACATGCCGTCAAGCTGCGCGATTGGCTCTTCGGTGTCGATTATGTTGCAGTGAACTATGACTTCATCGCCCTCTTTCCAATTCCTAACATTCTTGCCGACTTTCGTTATTATGCCGGCAGCATCGCTGCCAAAAATTGCGAAATCTTGCTGATGATTGAGATCTTGTTTATTTCTCGCGACATGCTGATTGATTAGCTGAAAAGGCGAAATCGGATGAGAAAGACTACTCCAAATCGAATTATAATTAAGCGCACTCGTCTTCACTTTTATCAAAACTTCATCATCATTCAAAAGCGGTTGCGGCACTTCCATCTTCACCAAACCTGCAGAAGGTTTCCGTTCCGCGAGAGGAATTTTTTGTAAATTTGCCGCGATTTCTTTGCTAACTCCGTAAGCCCACATGATTAGCCTCTAAGTAATGGAAAAAATTTTTCAGGAACTGGCGCATCTTCTTCAACCTTAACACCCATTCTATCGAAAGGTGGCGTGGCATTGACGTATTTTTTTGTCATGGTTGCGCCATCAAGCAAATATCGCACTGACAGGGCGCGACGTTGTTGTTTTGAAATATGCGGATGTGCTGCATGAATTGTGTTATTGAAGAAAACCCAAGCATCTCCAGGCTCCATATCGGCACTCACGGCTTCGTAAGGCTTGACAGTTTCTTCGGTAATAACCTCAAAACCATCTTTGTTTATTTCGATATTGTTTCCACTTCTAAAAGAGCGCGGCATGTAAAGCTTATCGATTTTGTGCGTACCTTTGTAAAAAATCATTCCTGAATCAGCCGCAACAAAATCAGGCGTCATCCACACCGAAAGATTTAAATCACCTTTGAAAATATAGTAAGGACGGTCCTGATGAATTGGAGTAGCTGGAGCTTCTTGATCTTTCACCAAAACATGATCGTGAAATAACCAACATTTTTTTGAACCGGTTAAGCTAGTCACCAAATCGAGTAATTTTGGCAAGCGGCACATTTGATTGATTGGAGACAATCTTTTCCATGAATTGAAATCCATGAAGAATTTTCCTTTTTGTTCAGCATCCATGACGCGAGCAAAAGGACTTGGTTTTTTTATATCAGAATCAATTGCTGCGATCAGCAATTCTAACTCTTCTTTGTTTAGCAAACCCTTGATTTGCACAAAACCATTTTCAAAAAGCTGTTTTGAGTAAGCTGTTATTTTGTCATTCATATAAACCTTTTAAGCCTCCATAGCTCATTTTTAAAAACCTGTTAATATTGCTTTCATAATCCGCTTTCTGAACGGCAAAATAGTGATATTGCTCATCGCCACCGACAATTTTTGCCATTTTAATTAAGTCATGAATTTTAATCATTTTCAAAAAATTTTTATCCACCACCCAAGGTCCACAACTATCGCGATTTAGAAATTCAAAACCGATGCGATAAACCATCAACATGGCGTCAATCGATGCGTTTGGCGAGGTGGTTTCGGAAACAATAAAACTTTGCCAGTTAAAAACTTTTTCATTTTGCAGCTCGGTTATGCGCAAAATTCCACAAAATTTTTCAGCCTTAACGTCAAAAATTTTGTAATAAATTTCTTCTCTGCGTTGAAAGCGCCCGAAGTAAGATTCGAGATATTCTTTTTGATCATCAAGATTGCCCTGCATTGGCTTAAGATAACTGCCTTTTCTGTTAGTGCGCAAATCGTAAATCATTTCCGCATCTTCGAGCGTGACGTGATGGAGCTGACAAAAATTTCCTTTAATAGGATTGGCAGCAAAAAGGTGTTCGATCGCCGCTGTAGTTTTGAAAGAATTAACCAAAACTTATTCCTCCTGTTAAATCAATTGCTCCACCATTTACATAGTTGTTGCCAAGAATGAATTTAATAGCACTGACAAGATCTGCTCCGGTTCCAAGGCGCCGATTGCCCACTGATAAAATAAATTTTTTGATTTTATCCGGCTCCATCAGATTAGTCATTCTGCCATCAAAATAACCCATTCTAATTGATGTTGAGCAAACACCGAAGCTGGCATTTTCTTTGCCAATTACTTCAAAAAATTTTTCACCAAAAGCTTTGGAAGCTGAATAAAGGCTGATTCCGCGCGCCGTGGCTTGAGAACGAAACGAGCTTAAATAAATAAAATTTCCTGCCCTGATTTTTGTCATGTAAGGCAAAATAAAATGACAGAGTTGCACATATTGAAAGATGTTAACATCGAGAGATTTTTCGATGTTTTCCTTGGTTTCTTGTAGGAACAAGCTTTTTTGCGTGAGGAAGGCGGCTCCAATAAAAATTATTCGTTTCGGCGCTAACTCTTTGAATTTTGCGTCAAAAACTTTTTTGAAACTTTCAAAATCATTAACGTCAGAAGCGTTGGGCAATTCTTTGGGAATTCTTTTGTTATAAATTCTGATAAAGTGAGATTCTTCGAATTTAAAAACTCCCTCTAGAAGCTCTGTTTCAGAACCGTAAATCACGTATAAATTAACCATTTTTCTTACCAAAAATTATCACTGAGGAAGTTAAGCCAACGCCGAAACCGGCAAAAATATTTACGGAATCATTGTCGCAATTTAGCGGATGGTCTTTGAGTAAAAGTGGAATCGAGGATGAAACTGTATTGCCGTAAGTAGAATAATTTTCGAAAAGTTTTTCTACCACCTCTGCTGGTAATAAACTTTTAATACCGTCAACCACAACGCGACTTGCTTGATGAATGTAAATGCCACCAATATTCAAATTATTTTCTTTACAGAACTCGATCGCCGCAATGATTTGAGGTACAACTTTGATTCTGGTAAACATCCAAACTTCCGCGCCAGACATGTGCAGATATCCAGAATTTTCCTTGTCATTAACGCTTTGAAATAACAGGCCGCGCTTACTGCCATCAGTGTAATGATCTTCGTAAATGATGCCAAAATTTGGATCATATTGGCAGATTGTTGCGCTAGCACCATCGCTGAAAACGGCATTGGTAGATCTGTCAGCAATATTGAGTTTACTTCTGTAGCGATCAGCCGTCACCAATAAAATATTGTCGTAGGAAGATGTTAATTTATCGACGAGACATAAAGCTTGAACAAAGCCGGAGCAACCTTGGCTAATGTCTAGAGTTAAGCAGTTAGAAGGCAGAGCAATTTTATTTGCGAGAGTAATGGAATTTGCCGGAAGATAATCATCAGGAGTTTGCGTGACCAAAATGCACAATTTAATCAAATTTTTATCGACGTATTTTTCGATATTTTTACAAGCCACAGCAGCCAATGAAACCGTATTCTCGTTGGATTTATAAACAAATTCAATACCGGTTTTGTTGATCAAATCCTCGTTGTTAAACAAATCCATGATCGAAATTTTTTCGGCACCAAGGGCAGTTTCGGTTTTTAGTAAACGCATTTTACTTACTTTGGTTCAGGCAATTGAAAATTTCTCTCACTGAACTTGACGAGGCGAGCTCTTGACTTTCGTTATATTGATCTCCGATTTCCTCTGAAATTTTGCTTAAAATAGCCAAATGCCCAAGGCTATCCCATTCAGGAATATCGCTGGATTTTGTATCTAAATTTATGGAACTTTTTTCAACTTCTAAGGCCTTAGCAACAATAGAAATTACTTTATCTTCGTTGATCATTTTGTGTGAAATTAGGTGGATTAAATTCGACTTATCGACTTGAGAAATCGTGGCGAGCACTAGATTTATGAGTGATGTAAAAGTCAACAGCTCTCCCCGATAAATTCGGTGGCTATCACTTGACACACCAAGACAACTCCAAAAATAAGCAGGATGACGTTGGTGGCAGAATCTCATCCAGAATGCAATCCCGAACTTGTTTCGAAATCTGTTTTTATGTTTAAAGGAATAATTCCTGATAAATTCTGCAGAATTTAATCTCTACTTAAAGCCTCAATACTACTGACTCAATTTATCAAAAATTACGCGTGTTATTTTTAAGATTTTTTTCTTTTTAATAATTCTTTTCCCCAAAAACGGAATAAAATATAGCATGATTATAAAGCATCTGAGCGCAATCGCCAGATCTGATTTTATTTTCTTTTTTTTTGGCGCATTCAGAATCGGAACTTCAATACTATCTTCCTTTTCAATACTATCTTCCTTTTCAATACTATCTTCCTTTTCAATACTATCTTCCTTTTCAATATCGTGACTCAGCAATTTAATGTTCAAAAAAGATTCCAAACTCTCAATTCTATCACGCCATCTACCACTTTTTTCAATGGCATCTTGACATTCCTTAACGCATTCCAACCTTAGAGACTCATCGTTTAGAAGCGTAATACATTTATTGCGTAAATCATATTGATCTTGATAGATAATCGCTTTTTTCACAGAAGCAGAAATATGCTTGCCGAAAACTAATTCCCAGTCCGACTTTTTCTCCATCACCAAACAAGAATTGGAAGCCATTATGTCCGGCACACGCCAGGAGAAAGAATTAATTGCCTGCAAATGCGATAAATTTATTGAAATTTTGGAAGCATTATAAAGATCCTGGTTCTCCTGTTTGGTAATTATCACCTGCTGATTAAAGCAATTGGTGAGATCAAAATCATGCGTGAATAGCTCTTTCCAATCAGTATTACTATAGATCTGCAAACCCAAGTCACTCAAGGCTGAAAGATATTTCAACCTCTCCTGCCCCGCCAAATAATATTTCGTTATATTGATCAGGTCCCTCTCAATCTCAGGATTTTCATAGTAATAATTTTTTTTGATTTCTTTGGAGAGTGATAGCATCAAGTCGCGCTCTTTCAAAGAGACGATTCTTTCTTCCAAAAAGTTTCTGTAAAAATTTGATCCGATAAAGGAAATATTTATGCTCGGCGCAATTGATGGGTCTTTATGAAAATTTGTTGCAGTGGGGAAAAAAAGATAATTTTTATCAGTGATATCAATCTTGAGAATTTTTTTATAAAGCTCTTTGGAGCTAGATTGGTAGCCAAGATAGAAAAAATCGTATTTGTTGACGATGTCTTTATTGTGAAAAAATTCCGGATTATCTGCATCCAATATCAACACCTGAGATTTTGTAGATTTTATGACTTTTTCCGGGCAAATATTATTGTAAGAAAAAATCAAATTCGGCTTAAAACTTTTTATTTTTTCGAGGATTTTGTGGTAATTTTTTGCTGAAAAAGGCGCATGGTGAAAATTCCAATGCAATACCTTATTGCTATTGACCAACAATTCCTCAGCAAAGTCATAATAGTAGGATGTGCCACCAGTCGAGTAATAGCACAACAGAATGTTATTTTGAGTCATGATACGAAGTAAATGCTGTGGATAGCCTGATGAAATTGTGAGTGGTTTTTCAGAATCATTTTCTTCCCCCGCCACAAAATTTTTGCTTTTTCGAGAAGATTTTTTGCGTATTTCATTTGCACCGCAATCGTTTCTAACCTTTGTCTAGTGCCGCTTGAAGCGGAAATATTTTCTCCAGTATTAACGTTGAAAACTGCGGTGATATTTACCGGATAAAATAAAAATTTCTTTGTTGCAGCGAGTGCCATGTTGAGTTCGTAATCCATCGAATAGCGATTTTTTTCGTTGAATTTAAACTCGTCAAAAATTTTTCTGCGGTAATAAAAAGACTCGCCGGAGCCGATTGGGCAATGTTTGATAAGGTTTCTGACCGTCACCGGAATTGTCGCGCTGGCATCGAAAGAATTCGAAAAACCGACGCAATAACTGTTGAAATAAATCACATCAAATTTCGGATTTTTTTTGGCGTAATAAGCCATCTCGGAAAAAAAGTTTTTATGCAAAAAATCATCAGCGCCGAGAAAACCCACCACATCACCTGTGACGTGCTTCAGAGCGATGTTCCTCGCCTGAGAAATTCCTGAATCTTTTTCCTTAATCCAGCGAATAAATTGTGGAAATTTTTGCTGATAATTCTGAATAATTTCGTGAGTTTTATCGGTCGAAATATCGTCCAGAATCAACAACTCTTTGCTTTCGTAATCTTGCTCCAAAAATGACTCGATGGCTTTGGACAAGAATTTATCTGCGTTGAAAGCGGTAATGATGACTGAAATTTTCATGAAAATTTTTCTAGAATCTTTGAAATGATGCGTATTTTATCGCGCGCAATCTCTTCTCTCAATTTTTAAAAATCAAAAAAAATGACAGACCTCACCTCCTTCGATCAACGCGAAGGTTTTATTTGGTATAACGGAAAATTCGTCGAATGGAAAGAGGCAAAAGTTCACGTGCTAAATCACGGCTTGCACTATGCCTCATGCGTGTTTGAAGGCGAAAGAATTTACAATAAAAAAATCTTCAAATGCCACGAGCATTCGCAAAGATTGCACAAATCCGCAGAAATTCTTGGCTTCAAAATTCCTTTTTCCGTTGAAGAATTGGACAAGGCAAAAAATGAAACTTGCGCCAAACAAAATATCGTCGACGGATACATGCGCGCCTTTGCCTGGCGCGGCTCGGAGAAGATGGCGATTTCAGCGCAGCAAAATAAAATTCACGTCGCCATCGCTTGCTGGCCATGGCCTCCATACTACTCTGACGAGGCGCGCAAGGCTGGTCTAAAATTAAAATTCGCCAAATATCGCAGACCTGCACCAGAAACCGCACCAATAGCTGCAAAGGCCGCGGGGCTTTACATGATCTGCACAATTTCAAAACATGAAGCAGAACGCGAAGGTTATAATGACGCTCTGATGCTTGATTATCG
This sequence comes from uncultured Rhizobium sp., assembly GCA_964447395.1. Classification (GTDB taxonomy): domain Bacteria; phylum Pseudomonadota; class Alphaproteobacteria; order Rickettsiales; family UBA1997; genus UBA2645. The sequence goes on along the minus strand of CAYUSO010000003.1, from coordinate 81,891 downwards.
CGGCTTCCTAGCCGAGGCAACTGGCGCAAATTTATTTTTGGTGATGAAAAATGGCGAGCTGCACACGCCGCTTCCTGATTGTTTCCTCAACGGCATCACGCGCCAAACCGTAATCGAGCTCGCCAAAAAACGCGGCATAAAACTCGTCGAACGTCACATCAAACCGGAAGAATTAGGTGACGCAATTGACGCTTTCCTAACTGGCTCTGCCGCAGAAATCACGCGCATTGGATCAATCGAAAACAAATTTAATTATCCTGAAGCAAGTCAGATGACGCTTGATTTGATGCAGGATTATCACGAGTTGGTGAGATCCTAGTTAATGCCCCTCGACGACGACCCACGGCCTTTGCTCGGGGAACTAAAAAACTCAGTTTCCCGAGCAAAGGCCGTAGGCCGTCGTCGAGGGGTTCGCCATAAATCCGTCAAAAAAACAAATGAAAGAAAAAATCCTCAACCTCACAACGGCAATTTTTCTTGCGATTTTTTGCGGCACGATTTTTTCCACTGCAAATTCGGCAAGCTCGCAAAGCCATAATTTACGCGTTAAATCACATCTTCAGTTTAACCAAAAATTTTCAGGAAATGCCTTCATACTCGACGGCGATTCGCTAAAAGTTGGCGGAAAAGAAGTTCGCCTTTTTGGTCTCGACGCTCCCGAATATAGCCAAACTTGCTTCAACACCAAAAATGAAGAATATGCTTGCGGCCAAGTCAGTCGCGACTTCCTGATTGGTTTAGCTGGCGGAAAACAAGTTGAATGCTTTTATGCTCAAAAAGACAAATATGATCGCTACCTTAGCAAATGCTACGTCGGCAAACTTTCAATAAATGAAGAAATTGTAAAAAATGGCATGGGGGTAATTTACAATTTTACCGAATCAGATGAAAAAATGGATGAGTTGGAAAAAGTGGCGAAAGCCAGTAAAATCGGAGTTTGGCGCGGCACGTTTCAACTTCCGAAAGATTATCGCAAATCGCATCCAAGAATTTAACTAAGCTCACCATTTAAAATAAGTTCCCCGAGCGAAGTCGAGGGGAGCGCTAGACAAACTCACGACCCCTCGACGCAGTGCGGGGAACTTAAAAAACTAAGAACTCGAAAAAAAATCTCGAAAAAAATATGAAAAAAATTCAAATCGCAATCCTCGGCGCATCAGGCTACACAGGCGCGGAGCTTATCAGAATTTTACTCAATCACAAAAAAATTGAGATCGCCGCTTTAGTTGCAAACAGCAATGCCGGACAAAAAATTGAGCAACTTTATCCGCATTTAATTCATTACAATTTACCCGATTTAAAAAAATTGGAGGAAGTCGATTTCACCAAGATTGACGCGGTTTTCGGCTGCTTACCTCACACAACTTCGCAGGAAGTTTTTAAGAAAATTTTATCCGATTCAAAAAATTCTCATCTCAAAATTTTTGATTTATCTGCCGATTTTCGTTTGGAAAATCCTGCCGATTATGAGAAGTGGTATGAACATGAGCACATCGCAAAAGACTTACAGCCGCAAGCGATTTACGGACTTTCGGAAATCCACAGAAACAAAATTAAAAAGGCAAATTTGATCGCTTGTCCAGGTTGTTATCCGACTTCCGCCCTCCTCCCACTCATTCCACTTTTGCAAAATAATTTGATCGAAAAACACGACATTATCATCGACTCCAAATCAGGTGTGACAGGCGCTGGCAGATCGGTGAAGCAAGCAAATTTATTCTGCGAAATTAACGAATCGGTGAAGGCTTATTCGGTCGGAAAACATCGGCACATGGGCGAAATTGAGCAAGAACTCAGCAAAGCTTGCGGCGAAAAAATCGAAATTGATTTCACGCCACACTTACTCCCAATTAATCGCGGCATTATTTCCACAATTTACGCCAAAACAAAATTCTCCGCTTCTGACATCCAAAATTGTTTGGAAAAAAAATATGAAGATGAGCCTTTCGTAAAAGTGATTTCGGGCGAGCCAAATATCAAAGATGTCGTCGGCACAAATTTCTGCGTCATGAGTGCAAAAGCGGCGCACACGAAAGGCAAAATCATCATTGTTTCTGTAATCGACAATCTCTGCAAAGGCGCGTCTGGACAGGCTGTACAGAATATGAATATTGTTTTTGGTTTTGATGAAAAAGAAGGCTTAGAATTAGCGCCGTTATTTCCGTAAAAATGCTGAAGCATTTTTAAAAAGATCGCAAATCCAGCGCTTAAGAGCGGTCTTAAGCGCCTATAATTGCTAGAAGAAATCAACAAATGACAACCATCTTTTCCCCCATCACATCACCATCACGCGCTGGAATTTCTGTGATTAGAATTTCTGGATCGCAAACTGTTGAATGTCTCAAAAGCCTCGGATTTAAAGGCACGCCGACTCATCAGAAAGTTTCATTCCAAAAAATTTTTGATCCAAAAACTACAGAAAAAATTGATGAAGTTTTAATTTCCTTTTTCAAATCACCGCAAAGTTTTACTGGCGAAGATGTCGCTGAGATCAGCATTCACGCCTCTTCCTTTATCCTTAAAAAAATTCTCGAAATTTTATCGGCGCAAAAAAATTGTCGTCTTGCCGAAGCGGGAGAATTTTCGAAGCGCGCTTTTTTGAACGGAAAATTGGATCTCGTTCAGGCCGAAGCAATTCCAGATTTAATCGCCGCCGAAACTTCTGCGCAACATCGCCAAGCCTTACAACAACTGGATGGAAAGCTGGGAGAAATTTATGAAAATTGGCGTTTTCGTTTGATCGAAATTTCGGCAATGCTTGCCGCGACGATTGATTTTCCCGACGAAGATTTGCCGCAAAACATCATCGATTCCACCGAAGAAAATGTAAAAAAATTATGCGCCGAAATTGAAAATCATCTCAGCGATAAAAGAATTGGACAAAAAATTAAAGAGGGTCTGAGCCTTGCCATCATTGGCGCGCCGAATGTTGGAAAATCTTCGCTGATAAATTTTCTAGCAAAAAGTGAAGTGGCAATTGTTTCAGAAATTGCCGGAACAACGCGCGATATTGTTGAGGTTCATTTGTCGATTGCTGGCGTGCCAATAAAAATTTCTGACACCGCAGGAATTCGCGAAACTTCTGACGCAATCGAAAAAGAAGGAATCCGCCGCGCCTTGCAGAAAGCGGCCGCAGCTGATATTAAAATTTTTATGCTCGATGCAAAAAATCCAATTTTGCGCGAAGATTTGATCGATGAAAATACGATTTTGGTAATGAATAAAATCGATTTAACTCCACTTACAAAAAATTTTTTACCCCTCACCCCAGCCCTCTCCCACAAGGGGAGAGGGAGTTGTGTTGAAATCTCCCTAACCAACAATACCAACACTTCAGGGCTTCTGCAAAAACTTGAGGAAAAAGTTTTAGAACTCGCACCACAACAAAATTCTCCACTAATCACACAAGAACGTTATCGCGTTGCATTAAAAAATTGCGCAGAAAATCTCAAAAATTTTTCGCTGAAGAAAAATATTGAATTAGCGGCTGAAGACCTGCGTCTTTCAGCCCGTGAACTTGGCAAAATCACTGGAAAAGTTGATGTAGAAAATATTCTCGATGTGATTTTCTCGCGCTTTTGCATTGGAAAATAAAAAGCTCTCTGACTAGAAAATGGCGCCTCTAATCAAAAATTAATCTGTGCTAATCTCACTTCCTCTCACAACATTATCGCTGAACGTTGCTAGTTTCGTGATTACTCACCCGGCCTTGATTCAAGAGATTGCCGGCCACGCTTTAGCGCACACGCTTTACAGCTACATTAGTCGCGCTGGTCGTCGTCGCGGCATGAGTCGTCGTGAAATGCGAAAAACCATGAACAGAAAACGCCGTTGGTTTGTTGACAACATCATCATGCATCACAAGCGACTACACGATCAGAAGCGCGCCTCGATTATCAGCAATGCACGCGAAAGGGCTTTGGCAAAAAAAGAAGCGGCAAAAAAAAGTGCGCTTTCATCACAACGATCACTATCTCCGCAGCAAGGTCAGGATAATTTGAACAGATGGCGCAACAATGTCAGTCTGCGTGAAAGAGGTGCCGAAATTCGTGGACGCGTTGACGCTAGAAGATTGCGCGCAAGAAGCAGATGGCTAAGCATTGCTGAAACAAAAAGCTAAAGTTTAATCTCGATGATAAGGATGTCCCTCAATGATAGTTTGAGCGCGGTATAACTGCTCCACTAAGATTGATCGCAGCATTAAATGCGGAAAAGTTGCCAAGCCGAAAGAAATTTTTAGCGCTGGTTTTTGCAGAATTTCCGCAGCTAAACCGTCGGAACCACCAATCACAAAAGTTAAATCGGAATCGCCATTTAAAGCAGAATCGGAGATGAGTTTGGCGAAGTCGCGACTCTTAAACTGCCGACCATTTTCATCACAAATAATCAATTTCGAAGAAGGCTTTAGAGCCTTTAGAATCAACTCTCCTTCACCTTTTTTAACTTCTGGCGAAGAAAGATTTTTGGCGTTTTTTAATTCCAATTCTTTGAGCTCAACCTTCCACTTCAAGCGCTTTAGATAATTTTCAAAAACTGTTTTATGCGGAGAGTTTTCGAACTTTCCGATTGATAAAATTACGACCTTCATGAATTTGAAATTTTGAATTTTAGCTCCCAAAGTTTGAGTTCCCCGAGTGGAGTCGAGGGAATAAGAGTTTGCTTTACCACCCCTCGACTCCGCTCGGGGAACTTAAAGTGTAGACTCCGCTCAGAGAACTAAGAATTGCCCGAAGAACTCAATAATTATTTTTTCCCATGAAAATCGCAATCTATCCCGGCACTTTTGATCCGATCACTTTTGGGCATATCGACATCATCAAGCGCGCCGCTGGTTTGTTCGATCATCTCATAATTTCTGCTGCGAAAGATAATTACAAAAATCCGCTTTTTACGCTTGATGAGCGGGCACAATTAGTCGAAGAAGAAATCGCCAAACTTGATTGTGCTAAAAAAATTTCCGTCGAAAAATTTGAAGGATTATTGGTAAATTTCGCCCGCAAAAAAAATGCCCAAGTGATTGTGCGCGGCTTGCGCGCGGTTTCCGATTTTGAATATGAATTTCAAATGTTTGGCATGAATGCAAAACTTGATCCTGAAATACAAACCATCTTCCTTCCCGCTTCTGAAACTAATCACTTCATCGCTTCAAAATTAGTAAAAGAAGTGGCGCGTTTGGGCGGCGATATTTCGCGATTTGTTTCACCGAACGTTGAAGCTAAATTGATGAAAAAACTAAATCTCAAATGATCATCAAAGACGAAATTTGGATTCTTGCTGACGACAGACCTGGAACGGTTTCACAATCTATCGGCCTCGCCGAAGAAATTGGTTTTGATTACAAAATCATCAATCTCACTTACAGTTTTTTTGCCAATTTGCCAAATTATTTTTTGAGTGAATCTTTGCTGCGATTATCAAAAGAAAGTCGAAAAAAAATTCAGCAACAAGATTATCTCCCAAACCTTATTATTTCTGCTGGCAGACGCTCTGCACCAATTGCACTTTTCCTCAAAAAAAAATCGCAAAATCAAACAAAAGTTGTGCAAATTATGCGACCAAATTTGGCTTTAGAAAAGTTCGATTTAGTGGTTTTGCCCAAGCATGATGAAGTTGACGAAAAAAAATTTCCTAATCTCGTAAACACTATCGGCGCACTCACAAAAATTAACGAAAAAACTATCGAGAAAGAGAAAGAAAAATTCGCTTTATGGTTTCGTGAAATCGACAAAACCAAAATCGCACTTCTCGTCGGCGGCTCATCAAACAAAACAAATTTCGACGTAGAATCAGCGATCAAATTAGCAAAAATTTCTTCCAATTTGGCAAAAAATATGGATGCAACTTTGCTGATTTTAAATAGCCGAAGAACTTCTACTGAGCTCACGCAAGCAATAAAATCAAGCCTTGAATGCGATTTTAAATTTTTCGATTGGCAAGAAGTTCGCGATGAAAATCCTTATTTGGCAATTTTGGGATATGCTGATTTTTTTATCATTACCGGCGATTCGGTTTCGATGATTTCCGAATGTTGTTCTACCGGAAAACCAGTTTACATTTTTGACGAAAAAGAAATTTCTTCGATAAAACATCGCAAATTTCATCGCGATTTATTAGCCAAAAAATTCGTTAGAAAATTGTCCGGAAAAATTTCCGAGCTCAAAAATTTTGCGCCAAAAAAACTGCAAGAAACGAAACGCGTCGCAGCGATTATTCGCACGAAATTTTAGTTGATTAACATCTCGCTATTTTTAGCATCCGCCGCAACTTTTTCCTGAACCCCTCCCAAGCAAGAATTCCCTAGTGTCCATCAAGATCTGGCTAACAGAAAATTTGCATAAAAAAATCTTTGCTAAAGCGCTAGTTTTTGCAGGATTTTTGCTGCTATTTTCTTCTTGCACAGATCAAGGCTGTATCGACGCCGATGATTTCGGCGAATATGAATCGCAAACCGTAATTGTTCCCGCCAATGCTTCGGCAGATAATTGCACTTTCGATGCCTCAAAAGAACTAACCGACGCATCACAAGGATCGGGAATTAAATCATGCTTAATTTCTGGAAATCCCTCCGTCACCGATGAAACCGGCACCACAAAATCTCCTAATGGCGATACCGATACCTCCAATAATGACAAGGGTTGCAACAGTAGCGTCTTCGATGCCAAATTCCGTAATCTCTGCGTTAATACCTGCGTTCAAAATTGCTTAACCAACTCCTCATCAGATTCCACCAGCGCTGAACCAAACTGGACTTCCACCGACAAAAAAGTTATCGGCCGCAATGTTGGAGTCACGGTAAGACCAGGTTCACAAGTCATCATTCGCGCTTACGGCTCAATTGTTTTGGGAGATTCGGTTCAATATCCCGATGTTTTTGTTCAGGCTAATAATGCACTTCCTCATTCAAAAAATAGTTCGTGGAGTGACACATTTTTCGATGTTCGCACTAATCAATCGCTATCAGTAAAATTCAGCGGACAGTGGTATGATCAACCAGATGGTTCGAACGATCAACCCAGCAGCACTTATAGCAGTTACGTTGGAGGAGGTGATCTTGGCCTATCTTCAAGTGTAGGAAGCATGAACAACTTAAGAATCTACAACGGCGCAAAAAGAACTGCCGTCTACTTAATCCCCCATCCAGATGGATATGATTTTGACGCTTCAGCAACTTCTGAAGAATCTGGCGCAAAAAACGTACCACTTCTGCCAGATCCTTATGCCTGGGATTGCACCTATAGCGGAACTCTTATCACGCAATCAAACTGCTTCACCAAAACCACAGGCTACACCGCAAATGGCGCGCGCAATTATCCCAACGTCTCAGACACCTTAGCGGGAACAACCTTCCGCATTTCTTCTAGCGAAGGAACACAAAATTTAACAAAATATGGCGGCATTATCAGATGGGATGGAGACGGCTTAGAAGGAGCGACTGATAATCCTTACGCTGGCGCCACTTGCGGCAATAATGGAAGTTGCACAGGAGTTGATAGTTTGAGAATGGTTGGCGATTTTTCTTCTGATGTAGAAGTGACCAACCCCACCAGCTACGCTTATGAGCTACAATTCAAATCCCTAAATTCTGGCTGCAACGGTTACAATATTAGCTTTCAATACTCTTCTATCAACACCACACCAGTCGCATATCCAGCACAATCTAACTCGTCTCTAACAATTAGCAGCGGCTCTTGGTCAACATCACCTCACATCACCCTAGAAGCTGGACAAAAGTTAAAAATTCTTGGCAACGCTACAAAGCACAGCACCAATAACAGCCTTAGCTGCGGCAGTGTTTTGGCAGTAAAATTTCTTAAGCACCAAGATTTGCTGATGCAAACATCAGGTTTCGTAAAACTCACTTCGCTTGGCGGTGGCACAAGCTGCACTTTGCAAGGCCGGATAGTTAATCCTTCGGGAAGTTTTTATGATAACGATGTGACGGTAAACGGCGTTACCAAGACAGTTAAAGCTGACTTTTACGAATATCATGATTTCAACAGCAATGGTTACGACGAAGATGTTCCTGGTCAAATAACAGGATCTCCAGACGCAAGTCATGTCACACTCATTGATCCTTTGAAAGATCTCGCTGTCCCATCATCAAGCGGAACAACGATGAATTGGTCTAATTCATTCTTTGTGCGCAAGGGGCAAGTCATTCGACTTTCTCCAGCAAGTTGGAATAGCAATCGCGTGACTGGTAGTAGCTTAACCCGTAAATGCGGAATCGGAATGGCGATGATCATCGAGCCCCGCCCAGCTTTGTTATGTCGCGGTAGAAGCAATGAAATAATCGATAATCCGAATTGTAGTCAGCTTTACTCTGACAGTAGAGCTCTGCTTGGATGCACAGCGGATGATCGATTATGCAACGACTATTCTAACCACCCAGAATCTTACTGCCCAAATCTTAGCTCCTCATCCTCGGGTAATAATTGCCAACGAACTATTACTTGCACCGATGGCTCTGCGCCGCTCTACACAAGATCATCATGCTCTGTTACAACTCCTAGCGGGTGCGCATATACAACATGCTATGACAACGCCACTCCTCCAAATAGCACGACTTGCACCACTGGGCAATCAACGCCTTATTTTACTTCAACAAGCTGCGATCAATGCGCTAACATAATGAAAGCTGCAGCTGAAACCCCAGCCAAGCTTTTAATCGATAACATCGACCAATGTTACGACTTAGAAAATTACACTGGAAAGGTATCTAACATTTCAAAAACAGACGGGATTCCCAGTTCCCAATTAGAATCTCCATCAATCGCCAAAGGCGCTGTTAAACTCGGCGCGTTTAATGGATCATACGGAAACCTAAGTGGCTTTTCTATCACCGCTGAAACTGACAGCTCAAACAACAATAAAATCTATCTTCTCAGATTTCCGCTAACCGTCACCAAACCAGGTAGATTACGCTTCTTCATGCTTGATGGTAATAATTTCAACGGCGAAACAACAAACAGCATATCAAACTCAGTTAACAATGCGGGCAGCAATCCTTACGGCAATAACTCAGCTCCGGGCACTGGCTACACTGGCACTAACGGCTTTAAAATTAAATTTTCCAGCAATCTCGAATTCAGCAATGGTGAATGGCTGCAAGCAAGATTATGCAAAGAATCATCAAACTCCGATACTTCTCCAAGTGTCATTTGTAAAAACGGAGATCCGACTGCAATTTTAAATCAACCAACGATAATCACCATCACACCTCCAAGTTCAGGAACTCCGGCCGGAGCTGCTCCAGACGTTAGCGGAGGAAATTATCGCTTCGATAGTTACGGCAATATCACTCGCACTAAAGCAGATATAGTCACTGGAGATTGCAACCTCATCTCACATGGAGTTCAAACTTCAGTCGGTGCTCTTTTCTACTGCCACACTTACAAATACTACACTCCCGACGCTTTCAAAGCTCTTCCTGCTGGAAGCGATACCGATTCAGATACAACAGCAAGTCAGGCGGGTGTGAATAAAGCCATTCAAGAACTTCGCATCACTTTCAAAATTCTCGATCCAGAAATTGCAAATTGCAAAACCACCCCAACTCAAACCAGTAATGATGGGATTTCTATAAAGAACCCTTTTTACGATTCTCGGACGTCTTCAAACGTCGGCGCGACCTGCAGCGGAGATGGCTCTGCAGCCGGCACTCCTGGGGACACCTCAACTGCAAGCTGCAAAAAAGAATTCATCTGCGCCAACAAATACTACAACAATTCCGGCAAATATTACGTTAACGTCAAAGTAAAAAGCCCAGTTTCTGGAACAGTCTCAAGCATGATTGGAACTGTAATCGCGCCAGTAATTGCGGTGCTTGACGGAAAACAGCTAAATTGCCGTCCAGGCAGTTTAACAGAAAAGCCATTCACTGGATCCAAAACTTCAAACCCATCATATGACAGCGCAACTTCCTCAAATATTGGCGCAGTATGCAACGCCACAGAAAGCGACTGTAAAAAACAATATATCTGCGACAGCTCTGGAAATGTTGGGCAAGCCGAAAGAATCTACAAACTCCTTATCACCGACCCGCGCTATCAAGCACTTCTAACCATGTGTTTGGTGGTGATGTTCACCTTCTACGGCGTTGGTTATCTCATGGGAGTAAGTGAATTAAATCACGCCGAAATCACCGGCCGCATCGTGAAAATTGGCTTGATTTACCTCTTTGTTGGTCCGGAAGGTTGGTATTGGTTTAAAACTTTCATCGTCGCCTTCTTCAAAAACAGCACGGATTATCTAGCTTTCATGATGGCCTCATCATTCGATAATTCACCCGATCTCCTCAGCGCCATAAGAGAAAACAACTACTACGACAAATCGATTCTCTTCAGCGGCGTTGATAAAGTTTTCAGCCTTTTCTTTTCTTCTGTGGTGCAGAAAAAAATCTCAGCGCTTCTTTTTGCCAGCATCTTCGGTTGGGCATATCTCATCATCATCTACATGGGTTTCATGCTTTATGTTTATGCAGTTGCAAATTCGGTTCTGCTTTATTTGACCGCGCAAGTTTTTATTTCGATTCTCTTTGTTCTTGGTCCGATTTTCTTCATCTTCACTCTCTTCAATCAAACTAAAGAGATGTTCGATAATTGGCTGAAGCAACTCATCGGCTTTTCGCTGCAGCAAATTTTCCTTCTCACCACCCTCGCCTTCTTCAACATGTTGATGTATGAAGTGATCAAAATGTCGTTGGGTTATAAAATTTGCTGGGATGAAGTTTGGACAATCAACATCATCACGCGCATCACGCTGCTTTCCTTCTGGACAATTGCCTCATTACCGCCGCGCACCAACGCACAATCGGAAGTTGGAAATATTGGAAATCCAGAAGGAATTCCTTCGCTATTTACCATTCTCTTCATCTGGGTAATTGCCTCGCTGATGGAAAAATTCATCGGCTTCATGACAGATCTCGCCGCCTCAATTTCTGGAGGCCTCTCTGCTAGCAAACTTGGGGCAGGAGTTTCTGGCTTTGCCACAACTATAAAAAATGCCGCCTCCGAAAAAATGGGACAATTGTGGGATAAAACTGGCGGCCAGGCCGTAAAAAGACTCGACCAAACCTTGTTTGATTCCGGCGAGTTAGCTGACAAAGCACGAGAATTAAAAAAACAACAAAACGCAAAAGATGCCGCTAACAGAAAATCATTAAGCGAAGCCGGATCCAAAGCCGTAAGCGACTATAAAAGCAGCGCCAAAGGTGCTGCTGAATTAGCGGGAATGAGTTCGGAAGAACAGAGAGCAAAATTAAAATCACTTCGTGATGAAGCGATGGATAAACGCGGAGAGGAACTAGGATTAAATAAAAAACAAATTCAGGAACTCAGAAGTCAAAAAGGTCTAAATTATGTCGGAAGCAACGTGTTTGGCGCTGGATTACAAGCTGTTAGACAGGCTGCATCAAAAGGTGGTAATATCAGAAATTCTCTCGATGAACAAGATCCTAGTGCAAGACTTTCGGAAAGAGAGGCGAAGTCTGCGATGAAAGGAATGGATTCGGCTCAAAGACAACAATTTGTTTCCGACGTAAAAAGCGGCAAAATAAAAGTTGGTAGCAAAACAAGAGGTTCAAGCACAAAGAAACAATCCAACAGCGCGGCATATGATGAAGCAACGCGTGAGTTAGAAGACGAAGGCCAGATAAACAGAATGGGTCGTGGAGCAGGATGGGCAAGACCTGACACCGATAAAAAAGCAATTCGCGACAGAGTAAAACGCAATAAAGCTAAGAGCAGAAATGCTAATTTCCGCACCGCCGATGCAAGCGTTGTCGATTCTTTAGAGAGGGAAAAAGATTATCTAGAAAAGGTAGATGAGATTGAAAAATCAGATGACGGCGCAATGACAAAAGTATCGCGGAAAATCGATGCATGGGGACAAAAAGTTAATCCAGCAAACAGAAATCCTGATCAAAAAAATACGACCTCGGCATCAACTGCTGCAGAAACTAAGAAAGAAATCGATAGCAAGGTAGTTTTGGCAACAGAAGAGCTATCGGGCTTAGAAACTCAAAAAGCCGAAGTGATGGCAAACATCGATTCCACAGATGCTAAATTGGCCGATAATAACGTCGCAAAAGAAGCTCGTGCAATTGAAGCAAAAATCGCCGCTAAAACAATAACCATGGCGGATAGAAAAAGATTGGAAGAGCTGAATAAAGATCCGGAATATAAAGAACTTCTCAACGCTCGCAAAGCTGCAAGCGCAAGAGCTAATGATATCGATTCACAAATTTCAGCTGTAGCAAAAAGAAAATCTGCGCTCGAGGATTTCTCCAGAAACATAGGCACAGCAATGGGCATCAGGGAAAATGCATCGCAAACTCTGAAGGCATCTAAAGATAAAATTGCTCAATCAGGAGTTTCAGAATTTAAGGGAAGATCTTTGCAAGGAATTCATGACCAGTTCCTCAGCAAAGAAAATCGTGAAATTAAAGCAATGTTCCGCGAAAGAAATGAGGCTGAAGCAGTTGTAAAAAGTTTCAGTGATCTAGGCAGCGCAAATGATTTTGAAAAATATGTCGAAAAAAACAGAACATTTATTCCAAAAAAAGATGACAATGCTAATGCCGGACCTTTTGCTGTCGTGCCTGCTGCGCCACAACCTCAAGCACCTAATCCAGCTGGAAATGCCGGAAGACTTCCTGCAAATGACGATGATTAGTAATTAAAAAGCACTGCGATGAAATCTAAAAATGCTTTCACTTTTGTCGAAACCAGTCTCGTAATTTTTTTTATTATCACACTCACCTGCGCCATTTTTTTCACAAAAAAAATTCTCAAAGAGAATGATATAAAATCTCTGGCGATGCAGATAAAAAAATATGATGTCGCGCTAAATTCCTTCACACAAAAATATCACGCATTGCCAGGAGATCTACGGGGAAGCCAAGATTACGGCATTACAGAAAATAACACTGACGGCAATGACGATAATGTAATCAGCGATCGCAATAAAAAAATTTTGCAGGCAAATGGCGAGATCACAAATTTTTGGCTACATCTCTCAAACGCAAAAATGCTCGATGAAATTTTTGATGGCGCAGCAAACGAAAAAGTAAAAATTGGCAGCACATTTCCCATCAGCAAAATCGGCGAAAAGGTTGGTATCATTGCCTTCGGAGCAGAAGGAAAAACATTTTACCAAATCGGATTTAACTTCGCTGATTCAGACCGAATTCATACCAGCAATCGCAGTTTAAAAACTGACGAAGCATTTTTGTTCGATCAAAAAATTGATGATGGTCATGCACAAAAAGGTCGAGTAGTTGCAGCCGGAGGAAATGTTTTAAATTCTTTAGAAAATGAAGAATGCGTAAAATTCGGAGAATATAGCGAAAGCAATCCTGACACGGTTTGCCAACTTAGAATCGAAGCAAAATAAAATCATAAAATGCAGATGACACTTCAGGAACATTTTCAAGAACTTCGTCGCAGAATAATTTTTTCTGTGATGTTTTTTTTATTTTCTTTCGTCGCCTGTTATTTTTTTTCCAAAGAAATTTATAATTTTTTGTTGCAACCATTTTTAGAAATCTCACGCGAAAATCAAAATCGTAAACTGATCTACACCGGCCCGGCTGAAGCCTTCATGACCTATCTCAAACTTTCTTTCTACTCAGCAATATTTTTTTCTTTCCCGATTTTCGCTGCAGAAATTTATCTTTTTCTCTCTCCCGCTCTCTACAAAAATGAGAAAAAAAATATTTTATTAATCTTTTTTTCCTCACCATTTTTATTTTTATGCGGCGCGATTTTTGCTTATTATTTTATTTTACCAGTCGCATTGCAATTCTTCGCGAGCTTTGAAACTCAAGGCTTTGCAGCCTATACAAATTTTTCAATTCAACTCGAAACAAGGTTGAGTGAATATCTAAATTTTGTCATAAATTTACTCTTCGGATTTGGCATCGCATTTCAATTACCAATCTTGTTGCTTTTATTAATTAAAGTTGGTTGTTTGTCCGCCAATGATTTGAGACGGAAGAGAAGATATTGGATTGTGATCATCTTTGTGGTGGCCGCGATCCTTACCCCACCTGATGTCATGAGTCAGATGAGTTTAGCAATTTTGTTAATAATTCTTTTCGAAATTGTCATTCTCATTGGTAAAAATATTAACAACAAAAAATAAAATTTTTATGGCTACTAAAAAAACAGCTAAAAAAGCAGTTAAAAAAGCTCCAGCTAAAAAAACTGTAAAAAAAGCAGTTAAAAAAACTGCCGCTAAGAAAAAAACTACTAAAAAGAAATAGTAGAAAATCTAAAAAGTAAAAAGGGGCGGAGTCTCAACAGAGGCTCCGCCCTTTTTAGTTTCTAAGGCTCGCGTAAGTTTTATCGATGCAATTGGTTCGATCCAAAAAGCTGTTTAATTGTAATTTTCACCGGAGATTTTGTTGGAGTTCTTGCCTGATTTTCCGAGTTCACAACGTCACACAAAACATCAAGAGATGCACCACCATCAAAACACATGCAGATCGTAAAAGTTTTTTTGTCTAATTCCTGAACCGTTTTGCGATTTATTACTCTCACTCCTCCTTCTTTCGAATGCTTTCTCGAAAATAAAAATAAACGATTCAGAATTTTGATATAGGCTGCAATCCTAGGATTTGTATGGCCTGGCACATTGCCAGTCATAATTTGTTCATCGGTTGCATTAATTAAAATATCAAAAAGAAGTTCAGCGATTTCTGCGGTTTCTTTCTCTAATTGTTCAAAAACTTCGCTAAGCATTTTTAAGTCAGCTATGATGTCAGCCGAAGCGCTTTGTGGAGATCCTGATGGTAAATTTTTCAATTCCTCGGCCATAAGATTTTAAATAAAGTTTTTGAGTAAATCGTGAATTTCTGAAAATATTTTATTTTCGCAAGATAGTCTAGACCTTACAAAATTCTGAACTCGTGGCATTAATTTTAAGTAATGATGCTTGTTATCACGAAGAGAAAGTCTGGCAAAAATTCCTAGAATTTTGATGTTTCGCTGTAGCGACAAGATTTCGTAATCTTGAGTAAAAGATTTTTTATCGCAGCCGGATTTTTCCAAATAATAATCAAAAAGTTTTTGGCGATTTTTTTCATCGACATCACGCCTCGCATCTTCCAGCAAAGAAACTAAATCGTAAGCCTTAGCACCAATCACTGCATCCTGGAAGTCAAGCAGGCCAACGGATCTCACCCCTTCTCTTTGCGCCACAATCATTAAATTATCGGCGTGATAATCGCGCAGAACCAAAACCTGATTTTCTTTGTTGAGCAAATCAAAAAGCTGGAACCACAAAAATTTGAAGTGCGCTTTTTCTTTCAAACTCATCGATTTTTTTTGCCAAGGTAAATACCAATCAAGCAAAAGCATCACTTCGCGAAATAATAAAGCATTGTTGTAAAGCGGCGTATTTGCTGGCGCGGCGAGCTTATGCAAATCAAGCAAAACATCGCAGGCTTTTTCGTAAAGTTCTAATTCGCGAGAATTATCGACAGCTAAAACTCTGCCATAAGTTTCATCATCCAAATCTTCGAGAAGTAAAAATCCCAATTTTTCATCACGAGCAAAAATTTCCGGCGCGGAAAAATTGTGTGAAACGAGAAATTCATCGATTTTAATAAATGGCGCCAGCTCTTCATATCCTGGGGGCGCAAACATTAGGATGTAGGTTTTATTACCAGAAAAAATGCGATAGTAGGAACGAAAAGAAGCATCGCCCGCAACTTTTTTTATCTCAAAATTTTCAATTTTATTTGCTGCAAGAAACTCTTTGGCGTGCTGCTCGTTGAGAGAAATCGTCATTTAGAAATCTAGTTTGGAATACCATTCTGGCGGGGCAACATTAGGAATTCTGTCTTTCAAAATTTCACCAAAAATCTTATGCGACTTGATAAGACTATACCAATCCTTAGCTGGCAAATAGTGATGCCAATTGATGTCGCCGAAATAATCCAACACCGAAATTTGGCAGGCCGCAGCAAAATCTGCGACTGAAATGTGATCACCAGCAAGATATTTTCTGCTTTCGAGAAGATATTCGATGTAGCTGAGATGAATGTTTAAATTACGACGGGCGATGCGCAGAATTTCAGAATCAGGAGATTGGGCGCTAGGCAAATAGCGGTTAAAATAACGTTCGTTCAAAACATGTTTGCTGACTTCGTAATAAAATTTTTCGTCAAACCAATTTTGCAAACGCCTCACTTCGGCGCGCTTAGTTTGCGAA
Organism: uncultured Rhizobium sp.; assembly: GCA_964447395.1. Lineage (GTDB taxonomy): Bacteria > Pseudomonadota > Alphaproteobacteria > Rickettsiales > UBA1997 > UBA2645. The sequence goes on along the minus strand of CAYUSO010000003.1, from coordinate 65,673 downwards.
TCGCCGAGAAAACTTTTTGTTTCGTGATGTTTTTCTTCGATATATTCGATGATTACCGCACTGTTTGAAACCACCGCCGCATTGCCGTTATCAAACAGCACTGGCACTGCTCCAGCGGGATTCATCGCGATAAATTCTTTACGTCTTTCCCAAAAATTTTCCTGGATTAATTCAAAACCAATTTCCTTCGCAGCCAAGTGCACACGCACTTTGCGAGAAAATGGACAGATTGGATGGTGGTAGAGGCGGTACATAAATTAAGCATTTGGAATTAAGATTTGCCGAGTTTTTTAAATCTTAATTCTTAAATCTAAAATCATAAATCTCTTAAACTTTTAGCAGTCACCACTTGATGGATTAATTTTTTAACTTCAGTTCCCCGAGCAAAGTCGAGGGGTTGGGAGTTTGCTTTCTTACTCCTCGACTTCGCTCGGGGAGCTGAGAATTTTTGTCCATCAAGGAATAATCGCCAAACTTTTAGTCTTATCTCATGAGTAAAAAACTCGCTCTCATCGACGGCTACGGCTTCGTTTTTCGCGCTTACCATTCTCTTCCACCGCTTACGAGACCAGACGGCACAGCGGTTGGAGCAGTTTTTGGTTTTACCAACATGCTGATAAAACTGTTGGCTTCGCTTGATGTTTCGCATGTCGCAGTGGTTTTTGATTCTGGCTCAAAAACTTTCCGCAACGATATTTTTCCCGATTATAAAGCCAATCGCCCGCCCTGCCCCGAAGATTTAAAACCGCAATTTGAAATCGTGCGCCACAGCGCTGAGGCGTTGAATTTAGCGATTCTAGAAAAGGTAGGATTTGAGGCTGATGATATCATCGCAACTATTGCCAAGAAATCCGCTGCTGAAGGTTATGAGGTGCTGATTGTTTCTTCCGATAAAGATCTCATGCAGCTAGTAAATGAAAGGGTTTTCATGTATGATGCGATGAAAAATAAATTCATTCGCGAAGCAGAAGTGAAGGAAAAATTCGACGTTGAGCCGTCAAAAGTTTTGGATGTTTTGGCGCTGATTGGTGATTCCTCCGACAATATTCCGGGTGTAAAAGGAATTGGCCCTAAAACCGCGGCAGAATTGATCGCGCAGTTCGGAACTCTGGAAAATATTTTTGCCAATTTGGATAAAATCAAACAGGAAAAAAGGCGGCAACTTTTGAGTGATGGAATTGAAAAAGCCAAACTCTCAAAAATTCTCGCGGCACTTAAAGAAAATGTTGAACTCGGAATCGAAATTGAAGATCTAAAAGTAAAAAATATCGATCCTTACAAACTGGTTTCTTTCCTTGAAGAGCAAGGCTTCAGATCACTAGTGACTCGTGTAAAAAAAGATTTCGCAATTGAACATCCTGAGCTTATTTCGGGAACAATTCCGCAAGAAAAAACTGCTGAAAAAAAAGCGAAGGAAATTTCTTTCAACGACATAAAAAAAACCAAACTTACAGAAATTGAAATCATCTCCAAACTGCACAAAGACGCGACTGAAAACGGAAATGCTACTATCGATTTCCAAAATAATTTTCTCACGATTTCCACCAGTAAAATTGGCGAATCGCCAAAGGAAATTTTTTATTTCGAGGTAAAATCTGTCAAAAAAGAAGAAGCGGTTGATCTTTTTAATTTCTCTTCGAACCAAGATGATAAAGCCTTGGGACTGGAAAGCATTGCAGAAATTTTACGCGACGACTCGATTAAAAAAATATTTTTTGATGCCAAAAGTTTTTTAAAACTTGCCGAAATTAATTCTTTTGACGATCTATCTCTCATCAATCACTTACTAAATTCTTCGGTTAAAAACGATCTGCGCGAGCTTATAGACATTAACCTCGACATGAATTTGGAAGAGCGCGATTTCGGCAAAATTTTTGAAGAAATTAAAAAAGAAAAAACACCAGAAATTTTTTCTGACGAACAAAAAAAGGCAGAATTTTTTTGCTTCAAAAATTTTGCTATCACCCAACTTTATCAAATTCTTTTTCCGCAAATTTCCGAATTAAAATTAAGCACAACCTATCTTTCTTATGAGAGACCACTTTTAGAGGTTCTAGCGCAGATAGAATTAGCTGGAATTAAAATTGATGTAAAAAAACTCGAAACTCTTTCGCAAGAATTTGCTAAAAAAATCGCTGAACTTAGCAGCGAAATTTATGACATCGCTGGATGTGAATTTAACATCGCTTCGCCGAAACAACTTGGTGAAATTTTATTTGAAAAACTCGGATTAGAATCTTCCAAAAAATCGAAAAAAACCGGCGCGCTTTCAACTGGAATTAGCGTGCTTGAAGAGCTTGAAGAAGAAGGCCATCCAATTGCGCGAAAAATTTTAGAATTCAGAAAATTTTCTAAATTAAAAAACACTTACACCGATGCTTTGCCAAAAGAAATAAATTCAAAAACCGGCAGAATTCACACTCATCTTTCTTCTATTTCAACCATCACAGGAAGGCTCAGCTCTAGCAATCCCAACTTGCAAAATATTCCGATTAAAACTCCAGAAGGCAAAAAAATCCGCACCGCTTTTATCGCCGAAAAAAATAACTTTTTAATCTCCGCCGACTATTCGCAAATTGAATTACGCGTGATTGCTCACGTAGCAAAAATCGAAAATTTGATTCAGGCCTTTCGTGACGAAAAAGACATTCACCGCATCACTGCATCACAAGTTTTTAAAATTCCAGAAAGTGAAATTGACGAAACAACGCGCGGAAAAGCCAAGGCGATAAATTTCGGAATCATCTACGGAATCAGCGCTTTCGGACTTGCGCGCCAACTTGATATTCCACGTTCCGACGCAGCAAATTATATCAAATCCTATCTCGAAACTTATCCGGGAATTGATTCTTACATGAAAAATTACATCGCTTTGGCGCGCCAAAATGGCTATGTCGAAACCATTTCCGGCCGCAAATGTTTCATTCACGAAATCAACAATAAAAATCCGATAATTCGTCAAGAAGCAGAACGTCTTGCCATCAATGCACCCATACAGGGCAGCGCTGCAGACATTATCAAAAAAGCGATGATTCGCCTGAGTAAAAAATTCCGCGAAGAAAATTTGCAGGCAAAAATTGTTCTACAAATTCACGACGAATTGCTAATCGAATCTCCAAAAGATGAAGTCGAAATCGCTACAAAAATTCTTAAAAATGAAATGGAAAATGCGATGAGATTAGATGTGCCACTACGCGTAGATATTGAGGTGGGAGAAAGTTGGAAATAATCAAAAAACTAGAAACAATTAGCTAATGTTTAGAAAGCGCACCCGCTTTTAAAGCTCCAACAATTTCTGACATTCTTTTTGCTAAAGCTTGGTAGGAAAACTCCTCTTTTACTTTTCGTAAGGAATTGGCAACGATTTTACTGGCAAAATCTGGATCATTTGCAATGTGCATCACAGCGTCAGCGATGCGCTTATCAATGCTTTCAAGCGGCTCTAAATCTACAAGCAGCGCACAAACATCATTGCGAACAATTTCTCTTGGCCCATCGACATTGGTTGAAATTATCGGTCTGCAAAACTTCATCGCTTCAAGCAAAACCAAGCCAAAAGTTTCTCTTCTTGAAGTAAGGCAAAAAATATCAATCGCGTCGAAAAATGATTTTTTATTTTTAACCCAGCTCAAAAATTCTACACTATCTTCCAATCTCAACTCTTTTACCAAACCGCGCAAATATTGCTCTTGCGGACCAGAGCCAGCAATTTTTAATATAAATTTTTTATTTAGTTTTTGCTCAGCAGAAATTTTTTTTAGTTTCGCAATCGCCCTAATCGCAAAATCAAAAGACTTAACTTCATCGAGACGGCCGATGACTCCAACAACAATTTCTTCTTTTTTTCTCAAATCAATTTCAGGAGGAGAATCGTTTGCGTCAGCGATATCAGTGGCGTTATGCATGATAAAACTACGATCCTCACTTTGCCCCTGATCAATAGTGCGAAAGAAAATTTCTTTGTTTACCGACAAAATTAAATCAGCACCAATCGACCTTTTTACGTTCATGCTGTGGTTTACCGCAACGACAAAAATTTTTTTATGTTTGATTTTTGCAACAGCCTTACGAACTAGAGCTGTAGAGCGTCCGGAGTGAGAAAAAACTACATCGACATCAAATTTTTCGAGAAGTTTTTTAATATTTCTTACCGCGATAAAATCGTGAAAACCAAAATTATTGGTGGTTTTGCCAATTTCTATGCATAGCTCTTTAGCCATTTCCGCGTAAGGCGCATCGTTTTTTAAAATGGCAAAAACTTCATGCCCTAATTTTTTAAGAACCATTAAATAATCGATGAAGACTTGTTCTGCTCCACCATTTTGCGAAGTAAGAATTACGTTAGCGATTTTCATGATTTTTTTCTTTGGCTTTAAGATATGAAACTAGCGGATAAAGCCCGCAAAGCAATGCTATCAAGACTCCGAGCGATCCTTCTTTATAGCCTTTTTTAATCACAAAAGATTTGAAGAAGCGCAATTTGAAATCAAAAATTGAACGAAAAAATCCACCACGAATTTTTTTTCTGGCGATCATATCATTCGCCTTCCAGCTCGTATAGCGGTTGAAACGCGCCATCAGATCAGAAATATCTTCGTCAACCAAATGAATTATTGGATTTTTTAGAGATTTAATTTCAGCGCTTAATTTGAAAGTCGGATGGATTTCTTTGTCCTCGTCATAGCGCTTTAATCCGCGATAAGTTAAGGTCTCCCGCCTTAGAACTCCAAGGGTTCGAAGCCATCCATATTTTACCCACCTTTTGCCGATATAGTTGGCGATTGGCACAAAAAATCCGCAAGGTGCGGAATTTTTTATTGCCAAAATTTCTGTTTTTAATTCGGAAGAAATTCTTTCGTCAGCATCAATTTCTAGAATCCAATCCCCAGTTGCGGCATTTAGAGCTACATTGCGCCGCGCCCCTTCAATTTTCCATGAACCTTCGATGATTTTATCAGTAAATTTCAAAACTATTTCTTTGGTGCGATCAGTGCATTTATCAAGCACCACGACGATTTCATCAGCAAAATCAAGGCTTCGCAGGCAATCTTCGATTTTTTTTTCCTCGTTATGCGCAACGATTACGGCAGAAATTTTTGTCATGAATAAAAATGAAATTGACTTGCGGAAGCGCGAAAATTAAGTTCGCAAGCATGCAAATGTCAAAAAGAAATTTGATTAAAACATCCTTATTCGCACCAGCTTTTTTGCTTGCTGCGTGTAAATTAAAAATTCCTCATAAACAAAAAATTTTCGGAGAAAAAACTATGACTTTTGAACTTCCAAAACTTCCTTACGCCAAGAACGCCTTAGCTCCGCACATTTCTGAAAATACTATAAATTTTCATCACGGCAAACATCATCAAGCCTATGTGACCAACTTAAACAACCTCATTGCTGGCACTGATTTGGAAAAAAAATCGCTCGAAGAAATCATCAAAATTTCTGCAGCCGACAAAACAAAAGCCGGGATTTTCAACAATTCTGCTCAGGTTTGGAATCACACTTTTTACTGGCATTCAATGAAGCCAAATGGCGGTGGAAAACCATCTGGCGCGGTTCTAGCAAAAATTGAATCTGATTTTGGATCTTACGAAAATTTTGTCGCTGAATTTAAACAAGCTGGCGCAACTCAATTCGGATCAGGCTGGGCTTGGCTTGTGCTTGATTCTGGAAAATTAAAAATTGTAAAAACCGGCAATGCCGAAACGCCTCTAACGACAGCCGCCAAGCCTCTAATGACTATGGATGTTTGGGAACATGCTTATTATTTAGATTTCCAAAATGCTCGCCCAACCTACATTGACACCTTTCTCAACCACTTGGTGAATTGGGATTTCGTAGCAGAAAATTTAAAATAATCCCGCCCAATAAAAAATATGCGCCAAGCAAAAATCGAACGAAACACCAAAGAAACCAAAATTAAAGTTGAGGTTAATCTCGACGGAACTGGTCAATTCAAGGTTTCAACAGGCATTGGTTTTCTGGATCACATGATCGAACAGCTTTCTCATCACAGCTTGATCGACATTAATCTCGAAACCAAAGGTGATCTTCACATCGATTTTCACCACACCACCGAAGATTCCGCACTCGCTTTAGGAGACGCCATCAAGCAAGCTTTGGGTGATAAAAAAGGCATTACGCGCTTTGGTCATTCTTACGTTCCGATGGACGAAACTCTCAGCCGCTGCGTCGTTGATTTATCTGGTCGCGCCTATCCTGTTTTTAATTGCGAATTCAAGCGCGATAAAGTTGGCGACATGGACTCTGAACTTTTTCGTGAATTTTTTCACGCCATCGCGCAATCAATCGGCTGCAATCTTCACATCGAAAATCTTTACGGATTGAACAATCATCACATAATTGAATCATGCTTCAAAGCCTTAGCTAGAGCACTTCGCCAAGCAATTACGATTGACGAAAGAAAAAAAGATGCGGTGAATTCTACGAAAGGAATTTTGTAAAAATTTACCGCTCCCCAAGCGTAGTCGAGGGGCAAAATACAAACTAAAAGACCACTCAACTCCGCTCGAGGAATTCAGAAAAAATGTCTCTCTTACATAAAATCTCCCAAACTAAAAAAGTCTCCAAACCCGTAATTTACGGGGTTTCTGGCACTGTTCTCACCGACGAAGAAAAATATTTTTTCTCCAAAAATGGTGCGCTTGGTTTCATTTTTTTTGCGCGAAATATCGTTGATAAAACTCAGCTAAAAAATCTCACAAACTCACTTCGCGAAGTGATGGATGGCGAAGTTTTAATGTTGATTGATCAAGAAGGTGGAAGAGTGGCGCGCCTTAAGCCGCCGCATTGGAAAGAATATCCGGCGGGTCAATATTTTGCTGATCTTTATCGCGAAGATTGCGAGTTGGCAAAAAAATCTTTGTTTGAAAATTTTGCCGCAATTGCGCGCGATTTAGTTGAGGTTGGAATCAATGTCGATTGCGCTCCAGTGCTCGATATTCTCACCGAAAAAACTCACGAAATAATCGGCAATCGTGCTTACGGAACCACGCCAGATCAAGTTTCAGAATTAGGCAGAAAAGTTTGCGAAGGATTGCTTTCGCAAGGAGTTTTCCCCGTTATCAAACACATTCCCGGCCACGGCCGCGGGACTTCCGACAGCCATTTGGAATTGCCAAGAGTTGATGCAAGTTTGGAAGAATTGCGCACCACAGATTTCATTCCGTTTAAAAATCTACGCGACCAAAAATTCGCCATGACCGCGCATATTCTCTATTCGGCAATCGATAAAGAAAATTGCGCCACAATTTCCAAGCGCGCCATCAAATTAATTCGCGAAGAAATTGGATTTAAAAACATTTTGATGAGCGATGATGTTTCAATGAAAGCGCTTAGCGGAAGCTTCGCCGACAAATCAAAATTAATTTTAGAAGCAGGTTGCGACTTGGTTTTGCACTGCAATGGCAAGATGGATGAGATGAAAGAAATTGATTCTGCTTTACCAAATTTAACCGACAGTTTCTGGCAAAAATTCGTAATTCCTAATTCTTAATTCTATGACCATCTACCTTCACAAACACGATATTCCGGCCAACCTTCCGGCAAATCTTTCTTTCACAAATTCAATTGCGGTTGATACCGAAACAATGGGCTTAAACATTGTGCGCGACAGGCTTTGCTTAGTGCAAATTTCAACTGGCGATGGCAATGCGCATCTCATTCAACTTGAGGCCGGAAAATATGAAGCGCCAAATTTAAAAAAACTTCTGAATGACGAAAAGATTTTAAAAATTTTTCATTTCGCGCGCTTCGATCTCGCCTCGCTGCAACACTATCTCAACGTCGAAGTTAAAAATATTTACTGCACAAAAATCGCCTCAAAATTAACCAGAACCTATTGCGATTCTCATGGCCTCAAAGCCTTGTGCGACGAACTTCTTGGCGTTGAACTTTCAAAAAAACAGCAAACTTCTGACTGGGGAAATGTCGATTTAACCGATAAGCAAAAAGAATATGCCGCGTCAGATGTGCTCTACCTTCATCGCCTCAAGGAAAAACTTGATGAAATGCTAAGTCGAGAAAATCGCATGGAAATTTTTGAAGCTTGTGTGAAATTTTTGCCATCGCGCGTGAAGCTTGATTTGCAAGGCTTCATCAATCTCGACATTTTTGCTCATTGACAGAGCTGGATCCCTGTTTTCGCGAGGATGACACCTAAAGCAAGTATCGCGCCGAGGTAGCTTAAAACTACTCCACAACAAACCTCAGCAACGCATCCTTATTCTGACTGATTCCAATGCGCTTAGTTGCTAAAAATTTTGGCCGCAAACCAACATCATAAATCGAAAATATTTTTTGATTTTTCTTGGCGCAGAAATCGAGACGATCGAATTTTTTATCAATGCCCAAATAGCGGCAGAGCTTGCCTGGCCCATCCAACAACTTCTCCTCTGGCTCAATAATTTTCACGCCGCGAATCAATGTGGCCGCGGGGTAATCGTGATTTTGCGTCGTGATGTTGAGACAAAAATACATGCCGTAAATCAAGTAAACATAGAGATGTCCGCCTTGCCAAAACATCGGCTCGTTGCGCGGCGTGCGCTTGCGCGAAGCGTGTGACGCTGGATCGTCGCCGTGATAACTTTCGGTTTCGGTAATTATTGCCTTGAAGATTTTTCTACCACTTGCAATCACCATCATCTTTCCAATCAATTGCTGCGCCACTTCGTCGGTATCTTGCAGAAAAAATTTTCGTGGGAGTTTTTTCATTTTGATTGCGCCTTTTCTTCAACAAAATTTTTAGCTTTTACAACGGAAGCTGGCGATGGTGATGGCGACGCGGCATTGTATTTCTCAAGCTCCTGCGCAATTTTCGCCATTCTCTCCCAATCACCTCTGCTAAAGCTATAGCTTGAAACAACATGCGGAATCTCGCTTTGCACACGATTGATTTTTTCGAGATTAATGTCGCTAGATTCCTCCATCCTCAGCATTTTTTTCATCTCAAAAAGCGGCGTTCCGCGCAGCAACATCAACGGAAAAGCGTAAATTTTATCAACCCCAAGTCTTTTGCAGAAATCAACGCTAGCCTGGAAAGACTCAACAGTTTGACCAGGTAAACCAAAAATCAGCGACACTTCGGTTTCGATTCCTCGACTTTTTGTTTCTCTTAAAATCGCTTCGATTTTTTTCATGTTATTGGGACGATCGATCAGCTTTTGCTCATTGGCATGAATGGTTTGAATCCCTCCTTCAAGCACAACACGCCCGGTTTCATTCAGCTTCTGCACTAGATTCAAAAACTCTGGCGTGACCATTTCCAAACGAATCTGCAGAGCTAATTTTCCGCTATATTTTCCTTCGATAAAACGCTTCATCACCGCCAAATACCTATCTCCAGAGTTAAAAGTTGGATCAAGCACAGCGACATCTTGAATCACCTTATTTTGCGCGATCCAATCAACTTCTTGCATAACTCGCAACTGTGCAAAGTTGCGCCGGACTTGACTGCTATCAGATTCACGATGTTGACAAAAAGCACAGCGAAATGGACATCCGCGCTGAGTTTCAAAACGAATAAATCTTTGTGGCGCAATTACTCCGCTTAAAAAAGGTGATGGTAATTTTTCTAGATCAACTTGCGCCGAAAGCCCTGAATCAACATCTCCAGCATAATGAACCCCGACAATTCTTGGCCTCTCTTCTTTCGAAGAAAGCAGCTCTGCCATGGCTTCTTCAGCATAGCCGCGAACAAAAATATCCGCCTGCGGATAGTATCTTTCTATACCCTTTTTGACATAGCTGATCTGCGGACCGCCAAGAATAACACGCCCAGGAAACTTTTCTTCGCGAAGAATATTTAAAATTCTTTGCGTCGCCCGCTCATTCCAAACAAATGCGCCGAGGGCAACATCAACTCCATCGCCTGCATCTCTTAGAACAGATCGAGCAACATCTTCAGCAGAAAAATCATCACGATTTACCGCATAAGAACGCGACGCAACATCAACACCTTTTTGACGCAGATTCGCCAAAATCGAGGCCTGACCAAGAGAGATTGGTGGATCTTTCGGGCGTGTCCAGTCAAGCGCTAAAAGCAGAAGACGGCGGGGGAATCTCATGATAAACGGATTTTAGTTTTTTACAAAATCACTTCAACCAACTTTCCATCTTTTGCAAACTCCAACCCTTCCGCATTGCAAACATTTTTTAAATCTTCGGCAATTTCTGATAAGTCAGTTTCACAATTAATGCGGATTTTTTTTACCGAAGTTTTCATCGAAATATTTTGCTCCGACTTAAATTTACGAACCTCGAAAATCATGGCCAGCGCGGCTTCGCCGATGTCGTGGAATTTTTGATTAAATAACTTCTCATCCAATTTCGGCCAATTTCCACGAGAATTTATTGAGCCAGTTTTGGCAAATTCATCGGCAAAAATTGTCGAATAAATTTCGTCGCAAATATGTGGAATGAAAGGCGCGAAAAGTTTTAGGATTGTGTTTAGGCAAATTCGCAAAGTTAAAATTGCGCTTTGTTGTTTGGCAAAAATTTCTTTTTTCTGTGCATCGCTGAAATCAATACCAGCAAGCTTTTCCGCAGCAAGTCCGTAAGATCTAACTTTGCAAATTTCGAGATAATTATCGCAAAAATCTTTCCAGAAAAATTCTTCGATTGCTTCGCGCGCACGCGCATATTCAAACTTCTCAAACTCAGCAGTGGCGCATTCAACTGTTTGATGAAGTTTACTCAAAACCCATAAATCTGCAGCCTCCGAAACAAACTCTGGATCAAATTCCTGTTTTGAAATTTTAGCGCAGTTCTCGAAGGAAGTAATGTGAGCGACAAATTTCGCCGCGTTGAAAAGTTTAGTGACGAGCTTCTGCCCAATTTTAAAAACTTCTTCGCTGTAAGCCGTGTCAGCACCGAGATGCGAAGTTGATGCCCAATAACGCACAATGTCCGAACCCTTTTCTTCAATCAGCGCAACAGGAGTAACTACATTGCCTTTTGATTTACTCATTTTGGTTTTATCCGCCGCCAAGCACCAGCCTGAGATCATTAGGTTTTTCCACGGCACGGAATTTTGATGCAAAACTGATTTCACCAAAGTGTAAAATGCCCAAGTGCGAATAATTTCGTGAGCTTGTGGGCGCATGTCAGCCGGAAAAAGTTTTTCGTGACGCGCTTTGTCGAAAGTGATTTCGTTAGAAATTCCTTTCGATGAAAGCTGCGGAGAAATTGAAGAAGTCGCCCAAGTGTCCATGATGTCGGTTTCTGCCATCACTTCATCACGCGAATATCCCCTTGGCAAATCAACAGCCGGATCAACCGGAAGCTGCGTGGCTTCTGCCACTAAAATTTTTCCTTCTTCACCTGCTCTTTTTGAATACCAAACTGGAAATTTTACGCCAAAAAATCTTTGACGAGAAATACACCAATCCCACTGCAAACCATCAATCCATTGGTCAATTCGCACTTTCATGTAATCGGGATGCCAATTGCATTCGTTAGCTTTGGCTTTGAGCAATTCTTTTTTATCTAAAACTTTTATGAACCATTGCGGAACAACAAGAATTTCAATTGGCACGCCAGAACGCTCGGCGCATTTAACGGCGCGCTTGATTGGCTCTTGTTTGAGGAGGAGGTTTTTTTCCCGCAAATCTGCGATAATTTTTTCTTTGAATTGCTTGAGCGGCAACTCGTCAATCTTGCCGTCTTTGCCAATGATGATTTTGAGTTCGAGGCCGTGCTTGCGCCACCAGCGGATATCGGTTTCATCGCCGAAAGTGCAGCACATCACCGCGCCTGTGCCTTTGTCGAGCTGCACTAAATCGTCAGGAATAATTTTAACTTTTACGCCAAAAAGTGGCGTGATAGCAAATTTGCTGTGAAGATGTTTGTAGCGAGAATCTTCGGGATGAACCATCAGCGCGACGCAGGCTGGGAGCAGTTCAGGACGGGTTGTCATGATGATGATTTTCTCGTCAGAGCCGTCAATTGTGAATTCAATCTCATTCATCATCCCTTCAACTTCCTTATCAATCAAATCAGCTTGCGCTAGAGCCGTGCGGTCGGAGATGTCCCAAAAAACTGGTTCGAATTTTTTTTCAACTAAACCTTTGCGATATAAATCAACAAAACTTGCCTGCGAAATTTTTTGTGACTCAGGCGAGATGGTTTGATATTTTTGCTCCCAATCCACTGATAGAGCAATTTCATTAAAAAGCGCTTCAAATTCTTTTTCAGCTTCATCGACAACTTCGCGGCATTTTTTTACGAAAGATCCGTGACCATTTTCATGTTCAAAAACTCCCGCTTTTTTGCCGATAATTTTTTCAACCAAACGTTCAGTCGGCAGGCCATTATCATCAAAACCCATCGGATAAAAAACGTCTTTTCCCAACATTCTTTGAAAACGCGCCACGAAATCAGCTTGCGTGTAAGAAAAAACGTGACCCATGTGCAGAAGCCCAGAAACAGTGGGCGGAGGCGTGTCGATTACAAAAGTTTCAGCTTTTGGTTTATCGTTTTGCCATTTAAAAATTTTCTTTTCGCGCCAGTAATTTTGCCAAAATTTTTCGCGTGTTTTGGCATCGTAGCGATCGGGAAGTTTTGTCATTTTGGTTTTACTAATGAAATAGATCCCGAAACGAGTTCGGGATGACAAGCTAAAATTTCAGCGTCATAACGAACCCGCTTCGGGATCTACGAATTATTCGATCTCGATCAAATCAATCACATATTTTCCAATCGCGTGAAGATAGATTTTGCCATCAACAACGATTGGTGAGTGGGAAATTTTTTTGCCGATTGTAAGAGTTTTTTCGATTTTTCCGTCAAATGGTGATGCTATTAACAATTCGCCATCAGCCCTTGATATCAAAAGCTTGTCCCCCGCCATTACCACACCAGAATAAATTATTTTTGTTTGTGGTTTGCTTTCTTTTTTGAAGTTAGGAAGTTGTGAAATCCATTTAATACCACCAGTTTTTTTATGCACGGCGAGTAGTTTATTGTCGTTATTGATTACAAATAAAAACTCTCCCGCGCCCCAGAAATCAACGATTCCGGCGATTCTTTTTTTCCACAAATAATTTCCGTCTTTGATGTTTATTGCCATCATCAATCCGCCATTTCCGATGACATATGCCACATCATTCTTTATCAGCGGAGTTGCATCAACATCATTGAGATAAAAATCGGAATTTGTGGCTTTGTTGAGGTTGAGATCCTGTGACCAGACTGGTTCGCCAGTCTTTTTCTTCACCGCATAAATTTCACCAGATGAGTAAGAAATAATGATGAAATCTTTGGAAATTACTGGGTCAGCTGCACCAAAAATTTCGGTTGAACGCAAAATCCCCGACTGCACCCATTGAGTCTCGCCAGTAGATGAATCAAAGGCGTAGAGCTTGTTATCATTACTTGAAACATAGACTGATTTGCCATCAGAAACTGGGTTTGAAACTGGGATCGAGGAAACTTCTTTTAACCACAAAATCTTGCCATCAACTTCACTTACGGCAGCGATTTGATTGATTCCAGCAATAGCAAAAATTTTTCCATCAGCAAACCCAATGCGCGGAGTTTTATAATTTTTTAGCAGAGATTTTTTAAAGACTTGCGTTTTCCAGATTTTTTTTTCGGTCTTGAGATCGCGCGCTAATAGCGTTCCCGCAGTGTCTAAAATAAAAATTTTATCGTCTTTAATGATGGGAGAAAAAACAAAATGGTCTTTGATGTCTCCGAGATAAAACAACCAATTTGGCGATGATTTTTTGAAAGAAATTTCGCGAGTCTTACGAAAAAAACCGCGTTCATCGTAGGAAAAATTTTTAGCCAAATTATCAATCAACTGATTTTGTGCAGCCGCAGCGCCGCTCCAAACAAGGCTGTTTTCTTGTTTTGGCAGCTTTAATTCGACTTTTTCGAGAGCGGGATCAATACGGATTGGATCAATAGCAGCAAAGGCGGAGATCGCTTTTGCTTTATCATATTCCTTATCTTTATCGCAGGAAATTAGCGTAAAAATTAAACAAAAAACCGCGGCAATTTTTTTCATTTTGCGTCATCAGTTTTTGGTTCATAGCCTTGGGAAATAGCCATCTGCATTCCTTCTTCAGCGCTTGTTTTCAAGCCTTGCGAGCTTTCTGGATTTTTAGAAATCATTTCAAAAATCTGATAAGATTTCTCTAAATTTCCTTTTTGCATTTCCAAAAATGCTCTTTGTTCTGCGATGTGATAACGCAAAACCGAGGTTTTGTTTTCGATTTTTTCTATACGCTCAGCCAAATCATTTTTTTGCAATTCTGACTCGTTAGACATCCAAACTTTTACTGCGAGAAAGGCGGCGAGATTTTGAATATAATCGTCGCAAGAACTGCAATTACTGACTTTGAGATAGAGCTCCGCAGCGTCGGTTTGCTTTCCCTCAGCAAGTAAAAATGCCGCATAACGCAAAGAAGCGAGAGACTTCACGCCACTTGGAGCTGAGGCTGATTCAACAATCTTCTGAAGATTTTCTTTAGCTTTTTCGATATTGCCAACCTGCTGATCAATCATCGATTGGTGCAGAATGGTAGAAAATTTTTCCTGATTTGATTTTTGGTAAATGCGAAAACAAAAGAAGGAAATTCCGATCACTAGAATTACCAAAATCAGGCGAAAAATTAGCTTTTTATTCTTGCCGAGAAATCTCGTTATACCTTCATTTCTGGCATCAATTCTGGCTTGGTTGATTAAATTCAAAATTTCGTTGGACATTTTTACCTCGTTAGTTGGTCAATTTTAAACAGCAGTCTAGGGTGTTTTTTAGTAGATAAGAGATAGTCATTGGCCCTACTCCACCCGGAACCGGCGTGATTGCAGAAGCAATTTTCGAAACTCCATCGAAATCAACATCGCCAACTAATTTCGATTTTCCATCAGCGGTAGCAACTCGGTTGATTCCAACATCAATCACCACCGCGCCAGGCTTAACCATGTCAGCCTTAACCAAACCTGGAACGCCCGCCGCCGCAATGATGACATCGGCCTGCAAACATTCTGCTTTTAGGTCACGCGTGCTGCGATTGGCGATTGAAACGGTGCAGCTTTCAAGCATTAGAAGGCGCGCCAGTGGCCGTCCGACAATATTCGAAGCTCCAATTACCAAAGTTTTTAATCCTGCTAATTTTTCACCTTTTACTGATTTTAATAAATGCAGACAACCTAGCGGCGTGCAAGGAATCATGGCTTTCTCCACGCCTTCAATTTCGCCAATCGAAAGCTTGCCGACATTGATGACGTGAAAACCATCAACATCTTTACGATGATCGATTGCGCAAATCACTTTTTTAGCATCGATATGTTTCGGCAAAGGCAGCTGCACCAGGATTCCGTGAACTTTTTTGTCACGATTTAATTCTTCAATTTTTGCAACCAACTCAGATTCAGAAATATCGGCTGCAAGCTTGAACTGGATTGAATTCATGCCCACTGCATGTGCAGCCTTTTCCTTATTGCTAACGTAAACTTCGCTAGCCGGATCATTACCAACAAGAATCACCGCCAAGCACGGCGTGACATGAAATTTTTTTTTGATTTCCTCAACTTGCCTAGAAATTTCAACACGCATCGAAATCGCAATTTCTTTGCCGTTGATGATTTGAGATGTCATTTGGAGTTGGATGAATTTGATTTGAAATGAGCGCGAAAGCTAAACTTGACTAGCTATTAATTCTACAAGATTTTTGGCGGCGGCGCTTGATTGCAGAAGTAAACCGACATTCTTAAAAAATAACTATGACGAAAAAAACCGCCTTGTTTAGCGCTGAAGCTTCACTTGAAATTGGCACCGGACATGTGATGCGCTGCATTGTTTTAGCTGACGCGCTCGAAAAAATAGGCTGGCAATGTAATTTTGTTTCGTCGCAAACCACTTATGATTTGGTTTCAAAAGTAAGAAAATTTGACCGCATTGAGCCCGATTTTTTTTGGCAGAATCCGATTCACAATGACCTCTTGGTAGTTGATAATTATGGGCTCAACGATGCTTACGAACTTCACTTCAGAAAATTTTCTAAAAAAATTTTAGCGATTGATGACTTGGCAAATCGTAAGCATTTTTGCGATTTTTTGCTCGATCAGAATCTCGGATCGCAAGAAAATACCTATAAAAATTTTGTAAATCCGGATTGTAAAATTTTGACTGGAACCAGCTATTGCCTGCTTCGACCCGAGTTTGCAAAAATGCGTGAAATGGCTCTGGAAAAAAGAGCTCGTACTAAAAAAATCACCAAAATTTTGGTCAATTTTGGCGGCAGCGATGTCAATAATCACAGCGAAAAAGCGTTAGAAAAAATTGAGAATTCGAGCTTTCGCGGAGAGGTCACTGTAGCTCTCGGCTTCAATGCTATTCACTTCGAAAAAATTCAAAATTTTGCTAAAAATTCTAGAAATAAAATCATCATTCACAAACAGGCTGACATGGCGCAGTTGATTTTTGAAGCTGACATCGCAATCGCCGCCGGAGGTACTAGCGCCTGGGAAAGATGCTGCTTGGGACTTCCAACTTACATCGTAAAAATCGCCGATAATCAGGAAAAAATTTTTAGAGAATTAGGAAGTGATGAGAGTTTTGAGCAATTTTATTTGAAAATATTAGACAATTACCAAGCTCATGTCAGAAAAATATCGAGCTATGTTGATGGCAAAGGCATCGACCGAATCATCTCAATCATAACAAAATAAAATGCTCGCAATCATTACTGCCAGAGGCGGAAGCAAAAGAATTCCTCAAAAAAATATTAAAGATTTTTTTGGAAAACCGATAATTTCTTACGCGATTGAAACAGCGTTAAAAAGCGGAGTTTTTGAAAAAGTAATGGTTTCAACCGATACGCCAGAAATCGCTGAAATTGCAAAAAAATATGGCGCAGAAATTCCGTTTTTAAGATCGCAAAAAAATTCTGACGATTATGCCACAACTGCCGATGTTCTAATCGAGGTAATCGACTCTTACAAAAAAATAGGATATTCTCCGCGAAGCGCTTGCTGCATATATCCAACCACACCATTAATCGAAGAGAAGCATCATGAAGAAGCGAGTAAAAAATTACTAAAAAATAATCTTGATGTCGTTTTCACAATCTCAAAATTTGAACCTCATATTCAACGCTGCTTGAGTATAAAAAATGACTTGTTGATTTGTGATAATCCGCAATTTCGTAATGTTCGAACGCAAGATTTAGAAGAAAAATTTTATGACGCTGGACAATTTTACTACTTCAATGTTGAAAAATTACTCCAAACAAAATCGCTTTTAACCAACAATACCGGCTTCATTTTGCTCGATTCAAATCAATGCCAAGATGTTGATACGATGCATGATTGGAAGATGTTGGAGATGAAATATAAACTTCAAAATCAAATATAAATGTCAAACGGTGCACTGTTCGTTCCTACTCTCAATAGACTTGGGACTGATTTATCGCTCATCATCAACAACTATAATCGTCCGCATTACCAGGTTCGCGATCAAGATGTTTTGTATAAAATAAAAATTTTTTCCGACGGAAAATTAATTACAGAGGAGCAAGCCGAGCTGATAAAAACTGGGCAATTTCTTCGCTTCAATTTTAACAATCTTTTTAAACTTGATAAAAATCGTGAATATCTTTTTTGCGTCGACTTTGACTTAGAAAAAAACCCAGACCTAAGTTTTATCAGGGAACATCAAGTAATTTACAGAAACCAAGCTGGAAAGCTTGGAACGGTTATTTTTGAAAATTTGCCAAAAGCCTCAAAATCACCTTCGACGATTATCTGCATCGCTCATAAATGCTTCATTTCCAATGAAATAAACACGATAATTTCTCTTGGAATCAGAGAGGGAAGCGGCTCTGACATTTCCACTGAAGCACTTTTGGAGTATGTTTTGTTGGATGAAAAAGGAAATCAGGTTGCAAAAAACAATGTTAAGGTAGCGACCAACTCAACCTATTACATCAACGTTAGAGAAGAGTTAAAATATTTGGGAAGAGATGATGGTAAGATGCAATTTTACAATCTGTGCTTAAGGCTGCAGAATGCGCGCTGTATTTTGTATGCCACGATTCTCAATGAGAAAACCGACAACCTGGCAATAGAGCATTCCCTCCCTCCCCTTTACTACACTGATTCAAAAGACCTTGCGACAATAAGAAAAACCGCAATTTCAAATCTATTTTAATGATGAAATTTCTCAGAAAACTTTTTCATAAACTTTATTCAAACGAGGTGATTCAGCTTTTTATCAATGAGGAGGGGATCGAAACTTACTTAGGCATAATAAATTTTCCCTCATTTCTAAACCCCGTTTTGGCAAAAAAAAGAATTGCGATCATCACTGCTCGTGATTTTAACGGCAAAGAAATTGGTAAAAAAAATATTGAACTAGAGGCCTTTGGATCAAGAGGCGTAAGTGTTAAAAAAATATTTCCTGAACTGAATGCGACTTTTGGAACCATAAGCATCAAGTTACAAACCGATAAAAAAGTGAAAAAGATTCTGCAAAATACTACGATGCATTTTTATGTCTTTTTTAAAGATGATAAAGGCTCAGTAGCCCTAGTTCATCCTCAAAGTAAAATATGGGATGAGGGAGAGCAAAGCTGGGAATCGAATGCAACTTTTGACATTGAGAATGTTAAAAAATTCCGACTCTTTCGAATAAACCCTTCGGGAACGTCGGTTCAAAATAGTATCAAAATTTTTGACCGAATAACAAAACGAGAAATCGTTGAAATACCTGATAGTCTAGGACATCTCTGCGTTAGCAAAAATGAATTTTATCCAGCGGAACAAAAAATCGAATCGGGACAAATTTACATAAAAAACCAAGTAGTTCATAACTCCAAGCCACTTGTTTTTATCTATTTTCAAGATGATAGTTTCACCGCAATTCACAGCTAGCGGCTATCTAGATTCAGCCAAACTTCTTTTTTGCTTTAATTTAGAAACAGACCTAAATCATCTCTCTCAAATAAACTCTAAATTCATCAAACCATGATCTTCTGTAAACATTGCCTAATGCCAAACACCAAGCCAGATCTCACTTTTGACAGTGATGGAATCTGCAATGCTTGTTCAAATTTTAAAAACAGAAAGGCTGTTGATTGGAACGCTCGAAAAACCGAGCTTGAAAAAATTCTCGAAAAATATCGTTCAAAAGACGGCTCGAATTGGGATTGCATCATTCCAGTCAGCGGCGGCAAAGACAGCACATTCCAAGTTTTGAAAATGTTAGAATTCGGCATGAACCCACTTTGCGTCACTTCTACCACTTGCCATCTGTCTGACATCGGTCGTCAAAATATCGAAAATATTAAAAATCTTGGCGTTGATTATTTTGAATTTTCTCCAAATCCAGTCGTCAGAAAAAAATTAAATCGCATCGGTTTAATCAATGTCGGCGATATTTCTTGGCCCGAACATGTTGGCATTTTCACAATCCCAATTCACGCTTCGGTTAAGTTCAATATTCCGCTGCTAATCTGGGGCGAAAATTCACAAAATGAATATGGCGGACCAGCTGGCGCGACTGATAATAACATCCTTAATCGTCGTTGGCTGGAAGAGTTTGGAGGACTGCTCGGAATGCGCGTCACTGACCTTGTTGGACAAGATGGAATCACTGAAAAAGATTTAATTCCCTACAAATATCCATCTGACGAGGCACTGCAAAAAACTCAAACAACCGGATTATTTCTTGGACATTATTTGCCGTGGAATGGCTTCACCAACTCAGTAATCGCAAAGGCTAATGGCTTTGTTGGATATGGAAAGCCAGTGGAAACAACTTTTCTTGATTACGAAAATCTCGATAATTTGCAGGCTGGAATTCACGACTATTTCAAATTTTTAAAATTTGGATTCGGTCGCGCTACTGACATGGCCTGCCTCTACATCAGAAGAGAATATTTATCGCGAGAAGAAGCGCGCAAAATTGTCGAAAAAACTGACGGAAAATTTCCCGCAACTTATCTCGGAAAACCTTTAGCAGAAATTCTCGCTCACATCGATATGTCGCTAGAAGAATTTGTTCAAATCTGCGATAAATTTACCAATAAAAAACTTTTCAAAACTGACGCTCGCGGCAATTTGGTGAAGGAAAAAGACGGCAGCTTAATCAAATTATTTCACCCTTAGAACCCGCTTAAAATGAAGGTTGTCATCATCGATTATAAAATCGGAAATATAAAATCCGTTCTACGCTCTTTCGAAAAATTTACTAAAGATGTCGTGATTTCCGATAATCCCGCAGATCTTAAAACTGCCACGCACATAGTATTGCCAGGAGTTGGATCATTCGCGGATTGCATGAAAAGTTTAAATGAATCTGGTTTCATTCCAACTCTCATCGAAGAAGTTTTGCAAAATAAAATCCCATTTTTAGGAATTTGCGTTGGTATGCAAATGCTTGCTACGATTGGTCTCGAAGGCGGTGAAGAAAAAGGTTTAAACTTCATTTCTGGCAAAGTTCAGAAAATGATCCCGTTAAAAAATGAACCAATTCCTCATGTCGGTTGGAACGAAATTAAAAAACAATCCGATCATCCGATAATGAACGGCATAAATGATGGCACTGATTTCTATTTCGTGCACAGCTATCACTTCATCCCCAATAATAAAAAAAATATAGTTGCCATCACTCCTTATGCTGGGGAAGTGGCGTCAATTGTGGCTGAAAACAATATCATCGGTGTACAATTTCATCCGGAAAAAAGTCAAATCGCCGGATTTAAAATCATTGAAAATTTTTTAGCCTTATAACTTGTTAAAAACTCGCATCATCCCAACGCTACTCTGGAAAGGCCCAATCCTAGTAAAGGATGTTGGCTTTAAAAGTGAGCGCGTGGTTGGCACAATTATTCCGCAAGTAAAAGTCTATAACACTCGACAAGTCGATGAGCTGATTGTCGTTGATATAACTGCATCAAATAGCGGTCGTGAACCAGATTATGCAGCGGTTGAAGATTTCTCCAACGAGTGCTTTATGCCTCTCTGTGTTGGTGGCGGAATAAAAAATGTCGAACATGTACGAAACCTTTTAAAATCAGGCGCCGATAAGGTTTCGATCAACAGTGCAGCGCTAGAAAATCCAAAAATAATTTCTGAAATCGCCAATATTTTTGGCAATCAAGTTTTAGTCGCGAGCATTGATGTTAGAAAGCACGGCGAAGATTATTTTTGCTATAGCCATAGCGGCTCAAAGCGCTGTGAAAAAAAAGTTGAGGAGTGGGCAAAAGAGGTAGAAAAACTAGGCGCTGGAGAAATTTTAATCACCGCAATTGAACGCGACGGAACCATGCAGGGATACGATTTAGAGCTCATCAAAAAAATTTCAAAACTGGTTTCAATTCCACTAATCGCACAAGGCGGCTGCGGAAATTACGAGGACATGTATCAAGCTTTACAAAGCGGCGCCAATGCTATTTCAGCATCAAGTATTTTTCATTTTACCGAGCAAACTCCGCTCGAAGCAAAAAAATATTTAAAAAATAAAGGCGTTCCAACCAGAAATTAATTTATGAAAAAACCACTCAACACCTTTGTAATCGGCTTTTCCGAGGAATGCTCATTTCCCGAAACAATTGAAAAATTATCTCAAGACGAGGTCATAAAAATTTCCGAATGGGTGACAACAAACAAGCGCGGAACCATTGATTTATTCGAGTTTTATCACGGAAAATTTTTTGCCGATCAGCAAATAAAACATCATATCCCCAGCGATTTATACGAAAAAATTTCACAATTCTTATTTGAATTTTGCTACATCAACCCACGCAACAACATCTCGCACAGCCATATAAATAAAGTTCCTAGCGATATTTTTAGCGACATTCACGAATTCAATAAATTCGTTTATTTGATATACGATATTTTTATCGGCAAAAAAATTGAGTTGGTTTTGTTTCAGGAAATTCCTCACGACGGCGCCGAAATTGCGCTCTATCGCATGGCAAAAATCATGGGAATCAAAACCATCATCATCGCCAATTTTACTCATTTTTGGGGCAGAATTTTTGCTTTTTTTTCCTTGGAAGATTTTGGAGATTTCAACGAAATTCCCGATCTCTCAGATGACGCCGATTCAGTGTCGGTAGACTATGACGACTTCAAGAAAAAAATGTATTACATGAAGCACGTCGCCAATCACAATGCAAAACTTGGTCTTTTAAAAAAGGTAATTTCCCGAATCAGAAAGAAATATTTAACCAAATTATTTTTTGCGCCATTTGTCTCGGAAAAGAAATTTAACAAAAGTGAATTTGCCCTAGCCGCCGCCGTTATTCAATACCACAAAACTTTGGAATATACGCAGAGCTATGAAAAAATTACTGAAAAAAACGTCGATCTAACAAGAAAATATGTCTATTTCGCTTTGCATCTAGACCCAGAGATTCCAACGACTCCCGCCTTTGCTGGAATTTATTCTGATCAATTAATCGCCTTGGAAAGATTAAGAAATATTTTGCCAGACGATGTTGAAATTTACGTTAAGGAAAATCCTAAACAAACTGACATTCTAAGATCCGCAGGCTTTTTTGATCGCTTAAGAAAAATAAAAAATCTCAAAGTCGTGAATCAAAATACTTACGAACTCATCAGCAATTCCTGCTTCGTCGCAACAATTGCGGGTACGGTCGGTTGGGAAGCGATCACGGGAGGGAAAAATGTTTTAATATTCGGGAAGGCTTGGTATCAGACCTTTCCTGGCGCATTTAAGTTCTCAGAAAATATCGATTTGAATGAGGTAATGAATCATAAAATTGAAAAATCTGAGTTAGAAAAAGCAGTAAAAAAAATTCTAAGAAAATCAGGAATCGGCATGATTTATTTTCCATTTTCTAATCCAGATTTCAAAACCGATATTAAAGAAATTTATCCACAATATGATCGACAAAAAAACATCAGCGATCTGTGTCTAACCATTAAAAAATTAATCGATTAAGCATGATAAACACTGTGCTCTGGGGCTTTGATGAGCTTAACAAAAATGTCGCAAATTTATTGGGAGAAAAAAATTTTAACATCGTCGCACATTTTTTAGAGAAGCCAATTAAGGCAAATGAATTTGCTTACGGAACTTTACATTCAGCGCAAAATTTACCTGAAATTTTCTTAAAAGCGCCGCAAGAAACTAAATCAAAAATCGCTCATATTTTTTTGAAGGATTATTTAATTTTTAACACTCGGCAATCCAATTTGCTTTACTCTGAGCTAGGAAACACAAGGCGCGACAGCTTTAGCGATTTTCATCTTTTTTATTATCTCATCGACGTATTTTACGGAATTCTGCAAAAAAACGAGGTAAAGTTAGTCGCATTTTCCAACATTCCACATGAGGGCGCCGACCTTGTTCTCTATCATCTAGCAAAAATTCTTGGGGTCAAAACCATCATCTGCTATCAAAGTATTTTCGATAAAAGATTTTTTATACTTAACGATTTGGCCGACATGGGCAACATCATCAACGCAGTGCCAAGGCTGGAAGAGCCGCTGAATATCACCATTAAGAAAGAATTCGAAAAAAAACTGCAATACATGGACATGGTGGAAGATGCCAATCAGCACCGCAGCAAAATTCTGAAAAAAATTTCCGAATTAGAAAGCAAAACCCCGAAAGCAATTTGGAAATTATTGCGCGGAAAAACATCTTGGGTGAAGACTCTGATGATAGGATACACCTCCGCCCTACTCCGACTAAAAAATATCAACGAATATTTGGAAACGTTAAAAAAATGCGAAACTTCCGAAATTGATTTTGGTAAAAAATTTATTTACTTCCCGCTTCATTTACAGCCCGAGCTAACTACATCGCCGCTCGGCGGGGAATATTATGATCAAATTAATGCTTTGGAAAAATTATCCGAAATGCTTCCCGATGATTTTCACATCTACGTCAAAGAAAATCCGAAACAAAATGAGCTGATGCGTCCGAAAGAATTTTTTGCCAGAATGATGAGTATAAAAAATATCACCATGGTTCCGCTAAAAACCAACACTTATGACCTCACAAGAAATTGCCAATTTGTTGCAACAATAACCGGCACTGCGGGTTGGGAAGCAATCACTGGCGGAAAAAATGTTCTCACCTTTGGCTACACTTGGTATAACAACCTTCCCGGTGTTTTTAAATTCGAAGAAACAAAAAATATTAGCAAAATTTTAGAATATAAAATTGATCACAATGAGCTGCAAACTCGATTTAACGAGCTCTCCACAAGGCTTGCAAAAGGCTATGTCGACAAGGAATTTATCAATTATTCGAATGAGAAATTTGATGAAAAAGAAAATTCTTCCTCAATCGCAAAAGCAATTGAAAATTTTTGGCATAATCATCACGCACTTTAGCTTTATTTCCTCTCGCACTCATCATTCACCTTACCTTCCGCACCTACAGCCCAATGGCGCAACTGCCCAGCCGATAAGCAGGTGACGTCTCGTTCGTCAATTCTTAAACCCGATAATTGCGACTGCAATTCCATCTTCCAATAAGGCTCGCCACTTTTCGGTTGATAAAAACCATTTTGACCAATTTGAATTTCCGCATCTCGATATTTTAGAAATTTATAATCCTTCGTTCCAATCACGCTGTGCTTATTGGGCAGGATTAAAAAGAAAAATTTATTCGGCAAAATCGCGATCACAAAAATTATCATAATAGCCAGCTTTATTTGAGCGCCGTCAAAATCTTCCAGCAGATATTTTAATAAAAACAGCCAGGCAAATGTTGAGGCTAGGAAATAAGCATGAGATTGATGCCCTATTGTCCCATCACCATTTCTGACAATTAGAACCCCAATCAATGAAATCAGGAGATATAAAACTATGGCGCGATCGTAGAGGTTTAGCTCTTTGAAAGCCGACAATGACGGCTTTCGAGAAAAAATTATTAAATTCGTCAGCAGGTAATATTTACAAATCATGTAAAAAAACATCAGCAGCGAAATAGTGAGAACAGAGTGATTTCCAGCTTCCAATAAAATTTTTACCGAGTCATCCAAACTCCAACCTTTAACTTCATGGAATTGCAAAGCGTGATTAGTGGTAAAACCGCCGCTATTTTTAATTGATTCCGTTGAGATGCCTACAAAATCCGCCCAGGTAAAAATATTTCCCAGCACCAAAATACCGGTTAAAATTATCAACGGATGAAATCTGATTTTTTTATTTTGATACCAAAGGTAGAAAGCAAAAAACCCCGCAATGTAGAAAATAGGCGCTTTGCATATGATGAGAATAGTGCTGTAGAACAACAGCAAAAGAGGGTTTTGTTCTT
Source organism: uncultured Rhizobium sp. (assembly GCA_964447395.1). Lineage (GTDB taxonomy): Bacteria > Pseudomonadota > Alphaproteobacteria > Rickettsiales > UBA1997 > UBA2645. The sequence continues at coordinate 40,397 of CAYUSO010000003.1, read as the reverse complement.
GGTTTTTTTCTTCTTTGAGCTCAAGCAGCAAGACAAAAATCGCTAGCAACACAAACAAATAAATGAAGGAAGAAATCGATAAATTATAGCTAATTTCTTCACCATAAATTTGAAAAACCACCAACGTCAGAAAAATTATTTTCAACAACGAAGCGCGATTTTTCAGATATAAAAAATAGATCAGATGGGAAAAAAATATAACGATGCAGACGTATTTTATTTCAGTAAAAAATGCTAAATTCGGCGACTTATTCAAAAATCCAATTGTCGCAATAAAAGCAGCGTGAAATAGGTGATATGCCGAGAGCTCAGATGGATAGTGGGTCGCGACCCTTAAATTTCCGATATAGTCAGCTTTTAAAATTTCAAAAGCTGGTGCGAAATAGAGGACATTATGAGATTCGTAACTCCAGAAATAGAACTGAAAACTGATAAAAAATATTGCACAAAATAAAATGATCGCAGCCAAAGCGATTGGATTTTGTGGGCAAAAATCACGCAAAGAAATTTTCTTTCTCAGTAATTCGTAGCAAAAATTTAAAATTCCTAACAGCAAAAAACTGTAAATAAAAAGCAGGTTGTAAGCAGGAATATAGCGCGCCGAGATTGAAATAACGGCAGAGATAAAAAGCGTTCCAGCAAAAAAAGAGTGAAGGAAATTTTTCTTACTTATCAACCTTCCGAAGGTGGTCAGCAAAATTATGGCAGTAAATATTTGTAGGTAATTTATTGCCGACATATCTTTTATGAAATTACGATTTTTCTGAGTTTAAAAATATAAATTAGAGTCCTTTTCATCAGTTTAACTCTAGTTCTCCAAGACCCTCCACCCTTAGCTTCGCCATGAATTCTTTTGGCAAAATTTACTTCGATTTCTTTAATTTTTAGTCCATTTTTTTTGGCAGTATAAAGCAAAAAAAGATCGAGTGAAAAATCGTAAGGGGCGCGGTTTTTTATGAATTTGTTGTAAAAATTTTTGGAGAAAATTTTTGGCTGAGCATTGATATCGTCGAGATAGGTTTTTAGCGCCACACTAGCAATCATCTGCATTCCAAGGGTAAATACAAATTCCAGAATCGCGCGATTCCTTCTTTTTCCCTTTACCAAAATATTTTCGTCAGACCCTTCGAGATAAAGATCAAAACCACGAATCACATCACGCGGATCAGTTTGCATATCAGCATGAGTCCAGGACAAAACCTCTCCGGAAGCGGCTTCAAGACCGGATAAAATTCCGAATCCATAACCCTGATTTTTTTTAACATCGACTAGTTTGAACAAATCTTCGCTTTGCAACTCCTGCTTAAAAACCGCCGCAGAATTATCTGTTGAGCCATTATTTACTAAAATCACCTCAATATTTTTGCGTTTCTCAATCGCTTTTTTGAAAGCCGAAATAATCAGCGGGATATTTTTTTCTTCATTATAGCAGGGAACAACAATCGATAATTTCCTTACGAACTCCGCTTCATAAAATTTGCGCCAATAATGAATGGTTTTTTCATAATTTTCATATTCTTGTGGGGTACCCCAACACAAGTATTCATCTACTTCAAAGACCTTCACACATAGACCATTTTTTAAGCAATATTTTATAACTAAATCTGCGTAAAACTCACCATTGACGCGATCATTTTGCGCAATCATTTCTGCAGAATTTTTGACGAAATCTGCGCCTTTTTTAAACCAAAAAGCCGAAATAATGGCATGATCTTTAAGCGGATTATCACTAATCGGAATCTTTACCGACACAGATTTTACAACGTCAGAATCGTCAGTTTCAACCCAACCGTAAGCTTTAGGATTTTCCAGAACCGCCTCGTTGCCACGAAAAGTAAAAACCAAAACATCTGCGGTTCTTTTTGCTTCAAAAAACTTCTCCTTATCAAAAACAATTCCGTTATCGCATCCTGCAATCAATAATTCTTCGTCATTATTAATATGCTCTTTAGCCAGTAAACACGTACTTGCTTGACCTTCGGTTAAATAATCAACTGTGATAAATTTTGCCGCTGGAAAAAAACTTTTTATCTCATCTTCGACTCCATCTTTTTTGTGAAAATCGCGATCAATATAAATTATTTTCGACTCTAAAGCAGCTGGCAAATCAAGGGTTGCAGCGACCACCATCGGAATTTTTTTTCCACTACGACGATCAGTGACCGGAATTAGCGGTTTGTGTTTCGTATAACCCTCTTTAATAAAGCGCGAACCAGCGCCAGCCATGGGGATTAAGATGTTCATGCCGAAAAATTTTTTACTTGATTGAGCCAGAAAAGATATTTTTCCAAGTCTTCTGGAGTGCCCCATTGGCAGAAAAAATCAATGTCATCGTAAACGTAAATTTTCTTTTTATCGCGCAACATAAGTTGATAAACTAGACTAACATAAAACTCGTTATTCAGGCTTAAATCCTCATCCAGAGCCATTTGGAAATATTTTTTTACCGTGGCACCATCTTTAAAAAAATAAACCCCCGGCGAATGAAGGCCTTTGGTTTTATCTTCGGTAAAAGAAAATTTTTCACGAATCTCAAGTAAAAAATTTTGCTGATCAACTAAACATCCGGCATAAAGATTTTTTTCTGGCAAGAGGTGCGGATGAAAGCCAGAGTAGCATGGAACAGCTCCGTCAATTTCTTTTTTTAAGACTGCTTTTTTGAATCCTTCGTAGTTCCAGCGCATGTAATAATCGCAATAGCTGATGAGAATCGGCTCTTTATCATCAAGCATATCGAATATTTTTGATACCGCATAAACTGGACCTCTTTTATGATTTTCGATGGAAATGATTTTCGCTTCGGGCTTGATGCGCCTAAGTTCAGAAGCGATTGCTGTATTTTTAATATGCTCATCACGGCAAATAAAAATAAATTCATCTTCCGGCGAAAACATTTTTGTTACCCACTCAATAATCGGCTTGTCGTGGATTTTTATCAGAGGCTTTGGATCAGAGTATCCAGCCGCAATAAAGCGTGAACCCAGTCCAGACATTGGAATAATTATTTTCATTTAATTGCCACCTCTTTGCGATATTTTTCGCTTTCCATATTTGCAACGAAATCAACATTTTCTTTGCTGATAAAAACTGGCTTGAAGCCAATATTTTCAATGCTTTGCAAGATAAATGAATATGCAGCGAAAATATGCTTCGCTACTTCGCTTTGCGCAAATTCCTTCGACAAACCAAAAACAATTTGATCGGGAAAAAGTGCGTTTTGATGCATAAAATTTACATCGCAGAATTTAGTTTTTTCGAATTTAAAATCAGAAATTTTTAAATGATTTTTTATTTTATCATTCACTTCTTCGTGAAGCTTTAAAACAGAGTCAGCGCTATCTTCGCCAACTATTAAACCGTGATTTTGTAAAAAAATAATTCGCGGTTTTTTTGTGGACCTTAAGGCAAAAAGAATCTCCCTCGTAAGCTGCCAACCCGGATTTTTATAATCAATCCACAACATTTCAGAAAAAATTTCTTCAGCAATTTTTTTACCTTCAAAAGAACAAGCAAGAATTGCAGCATAAACTGAGTGGCTGTGAATAACGTAAGTAAAATCCAACAAGGAGTGAAAGCCGGTTTCCATTGATGGGCGTAGATTTGGATAAGATTCCACTGTTTGCGTGGATAATTTTACTACAGCAGAGAATTCTTCATCATTACCACTTTCTTGATCGCAAAATTTTAAAATTTCTTGATTAATTTTATGATGGTTAACGAAAGCAAATCCTGTTTTTTCATCGAGATTTTTTAACTCATATCCCGAAGCTTTAATTGCCATCAGATCAGAGGAAATTTTAACCGAAATATTGCCACCACCGCCCTGAACATAATCGAGACGTGATCCGATTTGCTGTGAAATTTTTGCTAAATTAGCAATTTCTGTCTTCATCATTTAGTTCGCTATTGATGATATAAAACGCTAAGAAAAGTTGAATTAAGCCAGTAGTATTAGCCTCCCATCGCGGTTGAGGTAAATCAATTTCTTCAAAAGATTCGGAACATAAAACATCGCCGCAAAGTTTGATTTGATCAGATGAGGCGTCTCCAGAAATTTGAATAAATTGCTCGTCATTTTCATCAAAACCATGGGCAATTTTTACAGATCCAATATTGGCAGAAATCTGCTCTAGCAAAGGATCGACATTGATGCTGTTGTTAAAAGAAATTTTGATTTCCAAAATAATTTTCTCGTCAGCGTCACCAAGGTTTTTAATTGGTAAAATTGACGAGATCTCAATTTTAATATCAGCATATTTTTCCTGAGAGGAGATGAATTTTTCTGAATCTTGCTCCCTCCGTTTTAACTGCTCCAGAACTTGATCCTTGTCATATCCGCGAGTTTCTTTGTCGCGAATAATTTTCCAATGTAAGCGTAATTCTTTTTCTGGTTTTACAAAAATTTTGATATCAAAAATTTTGCGCACCGCCTCAACATAAAAACTGTGCAGACCTTCAAAAATTATAATTTTTTTTGCTGCGATAATTTTTGGCTCGGTAAATTTTCCATTATTGTGATCATAACTTCTGCGATAAATTTTTTGGCCGTTTTTTAAAGATCGCAAAAATTTCATCTCGTCATGAAGTCTGTTGGCCGTAGGATTGAGATGGGTAAACTCATGCCATTTTTTATGACCACGTTCCCATTTATGCATATCGTCACCACAAATTGCGGTGGTATTTTTTGCAGAAAAAATATCAGTAAAAGCCGAAACCATCGTAGTTTTTCCAACACCAGAATCGCCAGAAATTCCAATGAGATAGGGCTTGGAAATCAATTTATGTTTGAGATAGCTGGCGATGCCGCTGCGATAGATCCAGAGGCAGTTTAACAGCAGAGATATTTGCAAAATTGTGAAGCTTAGATTCGAAAACTTTTCCGCATTCAAACCATGATTTACGAGAAAATCGTAGAAATTTGGCAGAGCAGCGAGTTGCGGCAGCGCTATCTGAAACACTTGCAAATAATCGGAATCTTTGATCGCTAAAAAATAAGTAAGATAGGAAATCTGCAGAGTAAAAAATAAAAAATACGGAGCATTTTTTTGCTTGGCGTAGAAATAAGCAAAGAATGGAAGAACCCAGTAATACCAACCTTGCATCGGCGGAATGAATAGGTTCAAAACACCAAAACCAAAACCTAAAAACATGATAAAAATATCACGATTATAAGTCTTAATCATGAACGCCTTAACCAGCAAAACGAAGTAAATTGCTGGGATAAAATAAAAGAAATTTTTGGCATTATACGGATAAAACATGTCAAAAATTTGGCTCTGCTTATTATTAAAAAGAACCATCTGCAGGAAGGCTTGGGAATGAATATGTGGAAAGTTTATCGCATAAAAAGTTGCAAAAATAATCGCGAAGCAAATCAACAATTTATCGAAGCGCAATTTTTGAGAGAAAAGATAAATTATAAAAAACGGAACAGCGATGAGGATATTGGTTTTGCAGGCCAGAGCCGCTCCCAAAAAAAGTGAAGCGATGAAAAAATTTTTCCTAAAAACAAAAAATAAGGAGAGCAATAAAACTGCAATCGGAATGCAATCGAGCTGACCGTGAATGTAATTTATGTAAATTAAAACAGGCGACAGCCAATAAAAAACTAAAAGCCTGTTTAGGCTTGATTTAAGCCATCTGACAAGAATCAACAAAATAGCAAAATCACAAATCAGAACCGAAACTCTTAGGGCAAAAATGCTTAGAAATGGAGCACTAACTGATGATGCTTTTATGAAGAAAAACATCATCCAATAAGGAAGAGAAATGATCCATAGCATCAAAGATGGATATGGGAAAGCATCGAACTTTTCTGCAACAAAAAAATGTTCATAGGGATCGCTGAAGCCGCTAACGACGTAGAAATTCGCGAATGGTAAAAATAGGTCAGTTAAAAATTTTGATGCTAAAAAAGCAGCGAAAATGATTTTTAGAATCAATCCTAGCCAAAAGAGTTTTGAGGAAAAAATTTCCGACAAAAAATTTCGATCAAAAAAAGTTTTTATCATTTTTTAAAAACAAGAAATTTACTTCCGATGAAGTTGGTGAAGGTAGTAATGACAATTGCTAAAATATTCGCGATCTCTGGTGAGATTTTGATTATATCGACCGCAACTTGCAAAAAAATTAAGCTTATCGCGAGAGACGTTGCGTAAACTGCGGAATAGCTAAGCGCAATACTCTTCGACTTAACATCACCCGCTAAAAACGTCCAATTTTTATTGCAGAAAAATCCAACAAAAACTCCAGACAAAAAACCAACTCCTGACGCAAATAAGTAGTTCCAAAGCAGCAGATGTAGCGCCGCGAGAAAGATGAGATAATTAACAATGGTGGATAGAATTCCAACCGCAATAAAGCGAAAAAATTGTTGCTTTAACATGATTCAGCGAGCCATAAATCAGGGTGTTTGGTGCATACCGCATCAACTTTTTTGCCATTTAGTTGTTTTTTAAACTCCGCAATTTTTGCAATTTCGTGTTTTTGCAACTCGGGAGAAACCAGGCAAATTTTAAATCCGGCATCTTTCAATTTTTTGTAAGATTCGTCATCCAACGACATTTTTGTAAAACAATCTACCCAAACCCACGAGGCCTTCTTAGCAAAATTTAAAGCATATTCGATAGGCTCTTCTTCGGAAAATCTTACTGCTAAATTTTCTACTCCAAAACCTTTAATAGAGCCACTCGCTGCTAGTTTTGAATATTTCACAAAATATGGCATGGATAGATCGAGAAAAAACCAATTTTTGATCTTAAATTTATTCATCAAGTCGATACATTTTTCTTCAATGCCTTCAGTTTTTAAATTTAAAATCATCACCCCTTCGCAATGATAGCCGGATAAAAATTTAGAAAAATTTTCCGGTTTCGGAGGTTTGTGGTGCGAGAAAGGATCGTGATGCAGTACAAGCTCATCTTCGTGATAGCGCACGTCGAGCTCGATTCCAAAATTTTTTGGAATCGATTCCAGCTGAGAAATAGTGTTAATTCTGTGAGCAATTACCTGCATTGAGTTGCAACTATTCGATTAAATCCCAACTAACTGGTGTGCCTTTTTTGAGATTTTTTTTGACGGTTTTACCAAGTATGATATCAAAATATTTTGGCGATAAACCTAGTCCTGGCCTAATTGCGCGCATATTTTTTTCTGAAATTATTTCTCCAGCTTTCATATCTTGCGCAATGTAGAGAGTACGACGAAATCTCAACGAGGATTTTTCTTTTGCACTAATTCCATAGTGAATTTTTCCAATCGCCTTTGCAGCGATACTTGATTCCACAACCAGAGATTTCATTTCTGACGGCTCCATTGAAAATGCCGAATCAACGCCACCTTCCTTTCTATCCAGAGTAAAATGTTTTTCGATAACGGTTGCGCCAAGTGCTACCGAGGCAATGGCCACGCCGATTCCCATCGTGTGATCAGAAAGACCAATTTCGCAATCAGCAAAAAGTTCGCGCATGTGAGGAATCGTGAGAAGGTTCGCATCTTCAGGCAGCGCGGGATATTCACTAGTGCATTTTAGTAAAATAATATTCTCGCAACCTCCATCTTTTAGCGTTTTTACTGCATCAAAAATTTCAGAAATATTTGCCATTCCTGTTGAAATAATTACCGGCTTTTTTGTTGCCGCAACCTTGCGTATCAAGGGTAAATCGGTATTTTCGAAAGAGGCAATTTTATAAAGCGGAACCTCTAGTTTCTCCAAAAAATCAACTGCACTGGAATCAAAAGGTGAGCTAAATCCAATAATTCCGCACTCTTTGCATTTATCAAAAATCGCCTTGTGCCAATCCCATGGTGTATGAGCTTTTTCATAGAGACTGTAGAGCGAATTGCCATTCCATAAACTATTTTTATCTTCAATAAAAAATTCATTTTCAGAAATATCCAGTGTCATGGTATCTGCTGTATAAGTCTGAATTTTCAATGCATCGACACCACATTTTGCCGCCTCTTCCACAATCTGCAAAGCCTTGGTGATAGACTGGTTATGGTTCCCCGACATTTCAGCGATAATAAACGGTTTCGCGCCTTTCCCAACTTCTCTGTTGCCAATTTTCATAAAAATTCATTCTCCAAAATATAAAATTCAGAATTATTTTTTTGCGATTTATCGGTTATTTTATAACCGGATTTTAAAAATGATTTTAGTGATCCAACATTGTCAGTTTTGATGTGAGCAATGATTTTTTTTGGCTTTTTTTCCGCAAATAATTTTGCAGTAGTATCGATGATTATTCGACTCGCCAAACCTCTGCCGCGGAATTTTTCTGCAATTTGAATACCGATTAAAAACTGATTTTCTTCGACCAGATCAAACCGCACCGAAGCAATAAAATCAACGTCGCTTCGTATGATATAAAAATAGCAGTTCTTATTTTTTAATCCGGCAGAAAACCACTTTTTATGATCTTCAATTTTGATTTGATTTTGATGAAAGGAATTTTTTCTAACCAATGGATCATTCGCCAATTCAAAAACATCCATCATATCAGATTCTCGCGCTAATTTAATTTGGTAATCCATTAGCAAATTATTTTTTTTATCACCGCAGCAATGTGCACTAGATCACAATTTTTTAGACCAAAATATAGTGGCAGAGAAATGGTTTTTTCGTAATATTTTTCAGCATTCGGAAAATCTCCGTCTTTGAATCCGAGCCTTTTATAATAAGGTTGTAGATGCACTGGAATATAGTGAACTTGTAAACTTAAACCTTGCTCTTGCAGCTCTAAAAAAATTTCCTTTTTAGATTTTTTTACTTCTGAAAAATTTATTAAAAGCGGGAAAAGATGAGGACAAGATTTAGAAAAATCACGCTCTTGCAAAAATGAAAAACGTTTATCGTGCAAAAATTCTTGGCGATAAAATTCAACAATTTCTCTTCTTCTTTTTGCGAATTTATCAATTTTCTTAAGCTGCGAAACACCTAGAGCTGCCTGAATATCTGTAATACGGTAATTGAAACCGAATTCATGCATTTCGTAATACCACGGTCCGTCGTTTTTTGTCATCACGCTCACATCTCTGCTCATACCATGACTTCTCAAGAGCAATAATTTTTTGTAAATTTTTTCGTCGTTAGTGGTAATCGCACCGCCCTCACCCGTGGTTAAGTTTTTTACCGGATGAAAAGAAAAAATTGTCATATCGGAAAATTTGCATGATCCGACTTTGAATCCTTTATACTCCGAACCTATGGCATGAGCGGCGTCTTCAACGATAAATAAATTATTTTTCTCAGCGATTTGTTTAATTTTTTCCATATCACAAGATTGTCCGGCGAAATGAACTGGAATCAAAACTTTGGTTTTTGGCGTGATATTTTTTTCAATTTCTGTAACAGAAATACAGGCGGTTTCAGAATCAATATCAGCAAATTTTGGCGTTGCTCCGACATACAAAGCGCAATTTGCCGAAGCTAAAAAAGTGTTTGGCGAAGTTAAAACTTCATCACCTTCTTTTACCTCAAGAGCAAGCATTGCGAGGTGCAAAGCAGCGGTGCCATTGGCCAGAGCCACGCAATATTTTGCACCACTGTAATCACAAATCGCCTTTTCAAACTCGGCAACTTTTGGACCCTGAGTTAAAAAATTCGATCTCAAAGTTTTTAACACACTCCACGCGTCACACCAGGTGATATATTGCTTTCCGTAGCTGTATTTTTTAGGAGATTTCATTGATGAGATTTTTCATTTGCGCAATTGAGAGCCAGTCTTTGTTGTTGCCGCTATGATATTCAAAGTCTCCTGCGACCGCTTTGCCGTTGTGATTCATCATTTCACGAACACCTTCTAGATCAGGCATGATGATATAAAATTTATCAAACTCGACAGTATTGCGTGCGTCTTCGCGTGAAATCATCATTTCATGAATTTTTTCTCCTGGTCTGATGCCGACAATTTTAATCGGTAAATTCGGCGCCATCGCTTTCGCCAAATCAACCATCGTAATTGATGGAATTTTTCTAACAAAAAGCTCACCTCCGCACATGGTTTCAAGCGCTAATGTCACCATCTCAACCGCCTCTTCGAGCTTCAGCCAAAATCGTGTCATTTGATCATCAGTGATTGGCAATTCTTTTGCACCTTCTGCGATTAATTTTTGGAAAAATGGAATTACCGAACCTCGGCTTCCAGCAACATTTCCGTAGCGCACAACGGAAAATTTTGTATCACCAGCGCCAGCGTAAACATTGCCAGCAATGAAAAGTTTATCGGAGCACAACTTTGTTGCGCCGTAAAGATTGATAGGCGAGCAAGCCTTGTCAGTGCTGAGTGCAACGACTTTCTTAACTCCGCGATCAATCGCCGCATCGATAATATTTTGCGCGCCAATTACGTTAGTTTTAACCGCTTCAAAGGGATTATATTCGCAAGCTGGAACTTGCTTGAGAGCGGCAGCGTGAATCACGATATCAATGCCATTAAAAGCACGCATCAATCTTTCTTTATCACGAACATCGCCGATAAAATAACGCAACTTCGAACTACCTTTGAATTGCGGCAAATTCGACATTTCGAATTGCTTGAATTCATCGCGCGAGAAAACCACAATTTTTTCAATTTCGGGGAAATCTTTTAAAATTGTTTCGATAAATTTTTTACCGAAAGAACCCGTGCCACCAGTGACTAGAATTGATTTTCCGTTAAGCATTTTTCCTCTTTTTTTAGTTTTGATTTTTATACCATTGATAAACAATTTTCAACCCTTCCTCAAGAGAAGTTTTGGCTTTCCAGCCATGAGAATTGATTTTTGAAACATCGAGACATTTGCGTGGAGTGCCGTCTGGCATGGTTGGATTGAATTTTATTTCTCCAGAGAAGCCGACAATTTTTTTGATTAATTCTGCAAGTTCATGAATTGTTAAATCTTCGCCAGTGCCGATATTTGTTAGATCTGTGATGGTTTTATTATTCATCACAAAAACACAAGCTTCGGCTAAATCATCGACATAGAGAAACTCGCGCTTAGGCGTTCCAGTGCCCCACACCTCAACAAAATTTGCACCAGAAATTTTTGCCTCGTGAAATTTACGGATCAAAGCCGGCAAAACGTGGGAGCTGTTAAGATCAAAATTATCATTAATGCCATAAAGATTTGTTGGCATGAGAGAAAGGAAGTCGCTGCCATATTGACTGCGATAAGCTTCGCACATTTTTATGCCGGCGATTTTTGCAATAGCATAACCGTAGTTTGTGGTCTCAAGTGGGCCAGTTAGAAGATATTCTTCCTTGATTGGTTGCGGTGCCAAACGCGGATAAACGCAGGAACTACCAAGAAAAATTAAGCGTTTTACGCCGCTTAAGTGCGAGCTATGAATGACGTTATTTTGGATTTGAAAATTTTCATAGGTAAAGGCTCCGAGCCCCATTCTATTTGCTTCAATGCCACCAACTTTTGCCGCAGCGAGAAAAACAAATTCTGGTTTTTCTGCAGCAAAAAATTCACGAACTTTTGTCTGATCAAGCAAATCTAACTCACTTCTGCTTTTAGTGATAATATTGCTATATCCTTGTCGCTGTAGCTCACGCAAAATTGCAGAACCAACCATGCCGCGATGCCCAGCAACAAAAATTTTCGAACTCTTCTCCATTTATTTTACTCCGATTTCAGTTAAAAATGCTTTATCCAAACTATCTTGCTGATGCTTGTCTTTAAAGGCCTGAGGACTTCCATAAAAAACGATTTTGCTTTCGTTTAAAACTGCAATTTTATCGCAAATTTCATCCATATCGGAAAGAATGTGCGAGCTGAAAAAAACAGTTTTTCCGGAATTTTTGTAAGAGATTAGTTCGCGCTTCAGAGCTATGCGCGCCTTGGGATCAAGACCACTCATCGGCTCATCCAAAATCACCAATTCCGCTTCCGATAAAAACACTGCTAAAAGCCCGAGTTTTTGCGTCATACCTTTGGAATATTTGGAGATTTTTTGCTGCAAAATTTCGAAAGATAAATCGAGATTCTCACAGATTTGGCGAGACTTGGCGGCGTTATATTTTTTGTCATAAAAACCCAAAACGAAACGTAAAAATTCTTCACCTTTTTGATGAATTGATGGCTGAAATTTTTCCGGCAAATAACTGACTTTTTTCCTCGCCCGCGGCAAAACGCGAGACAATCCAAAGATCTCAACTTCGCCATCATCTTGATCGAGCAAGTCCAAAATAATTTTGATCAACGTAGTTTTGCCCTGCCCGTTTAATCCAATGAAGCCAAAAATTTCATTGGGTTTAACATCAAAAGAAACCCGCGTCAAAACTGGCTTGGAAAATGATTTGGAGATTTCAGAAATTTTTAGCGGAAGCATTACTCAACCATGTTATTCATCGCCAAAAGTGCGATGGTGTAGCCATCTACTCCGAGACCAGAAATTACCGCATCAACCACTTCACTTAAAAAGGAATGATGACGAAATTCTTCGCGCTTAAAAATGTTGGAAATATGCAGCTCAATTTTTGGTTTAGAAAAAATTTCTAAAGCATCGCGAATAGCTACAGAAGTGTGCGTGTAGGCGGCGGCGTTGATGATTATTCCATCAAAATTTTCAACGGCATGTTGAATTATGTTGACCAATTCGCCTTCGTTATTTGATTGCTGAAAATCAACTTTTATTCCCAATTCTTTCGCAAGTTTTGTGCAATCAGCGGCAATCTTTTCCAAAGACGAATCGCCGTAAACACTCTTGTCGCGCTTGTGTAAAAGATTAAGATTTGGACCGTTTAGAATCAGAATTTTTTTCATAATTAATTTTACTTTTTTGCTGCCAATTCGATGCGGACATAGGAAAAAATTGTGATCGGAATCGAGAATGCATAAACGATACCAATCACTGCTAGAGTAAGCCAAGGCTCAATGATCAGGCCGATTATGATCGATCCTAAAATCAACAAAGTGACATAGGCATATTCGTTTTTAACTGGAATTTTTTTGATTGAAATAGTCGGCACGCGGCTCGCCATCAAGACCGCAAGAGCGGCGACATAAGTAATGACATTGACCGGATTGGAATAAAAACCATCGCCAAATTCATAAAACAAAACCATTGGAAGCATTGCCATTGCTGCTCCAACTGGGGCAGGAATTCCTTTGAAAAAATATTTTTCTAAAAGCGGATTTTCATTTTCACGAGTTAAATCGACGTTGAAGCGTGCTAAGCGAATCGCGCCACAAACTGCAAAAAACAGAACTAACGCCCAATCCAAACCGCGAATATCGCCATATGAATTAACCCAAGCATAAATCACGAATCCGGGAGTGACGCCAAAATTCACGAAATCGACCAATGAATCTAGTTGCGCGCCAAAATCAGATGAGGAGTTCAAAAAGCGCGCCAAGCGGCCATCTACACCATCCATAAAACCAGCTAGAAGCAGGAAGGCGGAAGCACGAATAAAATCTCCGTGCAAAGAAAAACGGATTGCGGATAGAGCAATGCACAGACTTGTGAGAGTCACCAAATTTGGCAATAAGCGAAAAAGCGGAAAACAGCCGCTATCATCATGTCTGATGCGCTGAATGATTTGTTTTGGCATGTAATTTGGAAATTTTTTGAGGGAATTTTCTTTGCTTTAATCGCAAAGCAAATTTAGTTTTTCGGGCGCTTACAAAAAAGCAACTCGAACATTCAAATCCCCAAAAAATGACAAATTCTAACCTCGCGAATTGCCTTCGCTTTTTATCAATTGATGCTGTTGAGCGCGCTAATTCCGGACATCCAGGCATGCCGATGGGAATGGCAGATGTTGCAACAATTCTTTTTTCTGAGTTTTTGAAATTTGACGCAAAAAATCCAAAATGGCTAAACCGCGATCGTTTTATTTTATCTGCCGGACATGGTTCGATGCTGCTCTACTCACTGCTTTACCTCACTGGCTACGAAGATATTTCGCTCGATGATTTAAAAAATTTTCGCCAATTAAATTCGAAATGCGCTGGCCATCCCGAATTTGGCCATCTCGCCGGCATTGAAACCACAACTGGTCCACTTGGACAAGGTCTTGCCACTGCAGTTGGAATGGCAATTGCCGAGAAGATGCTCGCCGCTCGTTTTGGCAAAAAATTAATTGATCACAAAACCTACGTATTAGCTGGTGACGGATGTTTAATGGAAGGAATTTCACAAGAAGCAATTTCTCTCGCTGGCCACCTCAACCTCAACAAACTCGTGGTTTTGTGGGACAACAACTCAATCTCAATCGATGGAAAAACTTCGATTACCACCAGCGAAAATATGAAGCGCCGCTTTGAAGCTTGCGGCTTCAAAGTCATTCAAATTGATGGCCATAATCACGACGAAATTCGCGCCGCTTTGAAAAAAGCAAAAAATTCCAAAACGCCAATCATGATTGATTGCAAAACCACTATTGGCTTTGGTTCACCAACAAAAGCTGGTAGCGAAAAATGCCACGGATCTCCTTTAGGCGCCGAAGAAGTTAAAAAAACACGTGAAAAATTAGGTTGGGAACACGCGCCATTCGTGATTCCTCAAGATCTGCGCGAACAATGGTTAGAAGCAGGAAAAAGATGTGAAAAAATCTCCAAAAAATGGGAAAGAAATTTCAAAAAATCTCCTTTTTCCGCCCCTCACTCCACATCGCCTATCACCTACAATCTAGGATCTCCAACCCAAGCCACTCGCAAATCATCGCAGCAAGTTTTGGAAGTTTTAACTGCAAACTTACCAGAACTAATCGGCGGTTCTGCTGATTTAACAGAATCAGTTCTAACAAAAACTTCACACACTAAGCCAATCTCAAAAGATGATTTTTCTGGCAGATACATTCACTACGGAGTGCGTGAACACGCGATGGGCGCCATTATGAACGGCATCGCACTTTACGGAAATTTCATTCCTTACGGCGGAACTTTTTTGGTTTTTTCTGACTACATGAAACCAGCAATTCGCCTCGCAGCATTGATGAAACAACAAGTGATCTACATCTTCACTCACGATTCAATTGGGCTTGGCGAAGATGGCCCAACACATCAACCAATTGAACATCTCGCCATGTTGCGCGGAATTCCAAATCTTAACGTTCTGCGCCCTGCTGATGCGGAAGAAGTTTTTCAATGTTTTGAGCTGGCCTTGCAAACCAAAGAAACTCCTTCGGCAATGATTCTAACACGTCAAAATTTGCCGTTTTTAACCAAGGAAGAAAAACTAACAAAGCGCGGTGGTTATGTGATTTCTGATGCTGAAAATCCTGACGTTGTGATCATCGCAACTGGATCAGAAGTTCATCTCGCAATCGCGGCAAAGGAAAAATTAAAACAACATCAAATCAACGCTCGCGTGGTCTCAATGCCATGCTTCGAAATTTTCGAACAGCAAGATGAAGCTTACAAAAAACAGGTTTTGGGTGACAAAAATATTCTGCGCGTTGGTGTTGAAGCTGCGATTTCACAAGGTTGGGAACGCTATCTCGGACTCGACGGAATTTTTATTGGCATGAGAGATTTTGGCGCTTCCGCCAAAGCCGAAGATTTATTCAAACATTTCGGAATCACATCTGACGCGATCTGCGAACAAGTCGTTAGAAAATTAAAAGATTAGGATTTGCGATTAACTCAGGCAGGCCTTGATGTCTGACGCTATGTTGAGCAACAAAACCGCATAGCCATTTTTAATTTCTGAAAAATTTTCTTTCGATCCGATTAAATCCAAAATCATAAATCTGATTTTGTAATTCTGCGCCAATTTCAGTGCTGAATTTTTCTCGTCATAAGCCTCACCAAAAACACATTTCACTCCACCATCTTTCACCAACTTTGTAAATTCCCTCATGTTCTTTATATCCAGATCTTGCGAGTGATCAGAGGTCATTACCTTTGCTGGCTTTACGCCAAAATAATCTTCAAAATATCGATATCCGTCGTGATAAAAAACCGCTTTTTTTAAATCGATTTTTTCCAATTGAGTGCGGATTTTTTTTTCAGTTTCAAAAATTTCTCTGCGGAATTTTGTCAAATTTTTACGAAAATTTTCACAATCTTTCTGATCAGATTGACAAAGTTTTTCCGTCATAAATTCAGCAATTTTTATGCCATTTTGTGGATTAAGCCATAGGTGAGAGTCGAGTTTCTTAGAATTTTCTTTGCGCTGTAAAAGCCTGATTCCATTAATTCTAGAGAGTTGGAAAGATTTCTTTTCTAAACGAAAATTATTAATCAATTTTGGAAATTCTTTTTCAAAAGAATCATCGACGTAAAAAATCAGATTAGCTTTTGCGAAAGTGGTGATGTCATTTTTTTTTAACTGAAAAAAATGCTCAGAATTTTTTGGAGGAATTAACAAAATGCTGTTGTCTTTATCGCCACTAATTGCCAAAAGGATTTGGTAAATCGGGTTAATCGAAGCAATATTTTGAGCTAGAGCGACGCTGCTGCTCAGCAAAAAAAATAAAAAAAATTTCAGAAAAAATTTCATCAAATGACAGTAATCGAATTAAGAGATATCGGGCTAAAAATCGGATCGCAGCAAATCATCGACAGAATTTCACTGCAACTAAAAAGAGGTGAAATCACTACACTAATTGGCCCAAATGGCGGCGGCAAAACTTCAATTGCGAGAATTTTACTTGGAATCCTCAAACCAAGCGCTGGCAAGGTTATACGCCATCAAGAAATCAAAATTGGCTATATGCCACAAAAGATTGAAATCGACAAAACTATTCCGCTTTCGGCGCGTGATTTTATTCAACTTTCGATGCAAGAAATTGCGATTGATCGCGCACTCGCCTCTCGACTTAATGTTGAAAAAATTCTTGATAAACAAATCCACAATCTATCTGGCGGACAATTGCAAAAAATTTTATTTTTACGCGCACTATCCAAAAATCCTGATTTGCTTGTACTAGACGAACCAACTCAATTCATGGATATTGCCGCAATTGAAGATTTTTATCACACTATTGAGGAAGTTCAAAAAGCTACTAATTGCGCGATTTTATTGATCTCTCACGATCTTCACATGGTGATGCAAAAAACTGATTTGGTTTTTTGTGTTAATCATCACATCTGCTGCCACGGCACTCCGGAAGACATTAACCAACATCCGGAATATCTCTCGCTTTTCGGCAATCGCAGCACGCTGGGAGTTTATCAACATCATCACGATCATCAGCATTGAGGGTGGATTATCATCGACGCAAAAACGCAAAACTAGAGCATCTCACCAAGAGTAGCAGCTAAACCTAAAAAATAATTCTTCACCCTCTCGCTCCTCAAAACCACCAACTCTTTTTCCTCTGCGGCATCAGATATTTCCTCCATCAAAGGCACATCGCCCAAAAATTTAATTCCCATTTTTTCGGCTAGTTTTTTGGCGCCATCTTGGCCGAAAAGATATTTTTTTTCGTCGTTAATTTCGAGATAAGCCATGTTTTGAATGAGGCCTAAAATTGGGATTTTTAGCTGCTTAAAACAATCAATCGACTTCACCATATCAATCACTGCAAGGCTTTGTGGCGTTGAAACCAAAACCACTCCAGCGAGCGGAAATTTTTCAGCAATGCTGAGATAAACATCTCCTGTTCCTGGCGGCATGTCGATAATCATCGCATCAACTTCTTTGCCATCGCATTTCCAATTCACTGAGCGAATCAGCTGATAAAGAATTTTTGTCACCATTGGCCCGCGCCAAACTCCGGCGGCGCTCGCATCAACCATCGAGCCAATTGAGATGCATTTCACGCCATGCGAAATTATCGGCAGAATTAAATTATTTTTTTGTTCAGGCTTACCTTGTAGATTCATCAAATGCGGAATTGACGGGCCGTAAATATCAGCATCAACCAGCGCCACATTCAAACCCTGCTCTTTCAAACTCACCGCTAAATTACAGGCAATCGTTGACTTCCCTACTCCGCCTTTGGCCGAAGCAACCGCGATAATTTTTTTTACGCCAGAAACTGCAGGAATTTGCTGCATAAAATCGGCAAGAGTTTTTTCGGTCATTTGAAACAATTATTTATTTTATCAAATTTACGATTTTGATAATGTTAAAAATCTAACTTACATATTAAGAAGATTTTTTGGGCTTTTTTTAAAAATACAAAAAAACAACTTAGCTACGTAAGTCGAAAAATATTGCATGAATCATCATTTCAGGTTTGGAAACTATCCCCTTAAAAACTCGATTCTATGAAAAAAAAATTCTTTATCGTTGCTATTTTATTAACAATTTCTTGCTCGGGAAAAACCGGTGAGGGCCTCTATAAAGGCTATGAATTACCGCCCTATCAAATCATTAAGAAATCGCAAAATATTGAAATTCGCCACTATCAAAAAAGTTTAGTTGCGGAAGTTGAAGTCGAGGGAAAAAGAAAGGAAGCGGCCAAGAAAGGATTCTTGACTTTGGCGCGCTACATTTTTGGCAAAAACACATCTAATGCTAAAATCAAAATGACCTCGCCAGTTAATCAGCAAGAAGTTTCTAAATCAGTTTCAATTGCCATGACCAGCCCAGTGAATCAGCAGGTTCAGAAAAATGGAAAGTGGTTAATTCAATTCGGAATGCCAAAAAATTTCACACTTCAAACCCTTCCCAAACCAGAAGATAAAAGCATTAAGTTCAAAATTATCAAACCACGAAAAATGGTGGCCATAAGCTTCAGCGGCCGCTGGAGCGATGAAATTTTTAAGGAAAACAAAGAGAGGCTATTGCACTTCATCAAAAAAAATGGTCTCAAAACTCAAGGTAAAGAAATTTTAGCTTATTACGACGATCCTTTCACTTTTCCATGGAACCGCAGAAATGAGGTTATCTGGCAAGTTGAATAGCTAACAGTGTCTAAAGTTAATTTAAAAAATACGATGTATAAAACCTCAAACAAAAAACTTTATAAGCCATTCAGCAACGACATTAGTCAGTCTGAATTTTTGCCATTTCTAACAAAGATTTTAGCAGCCGATAAGCCGCTGTTTTTAGTGATGATGATCTATGGCGTCGCAATCAGCATTTTAAGCCTTGCCGCACCAATTTCAGTTCAGCTATTGATAAACTCGGTCGCCTTCACGGCAATGCTGCAGCCGATTCTGGTCTTGGGAACAATCTTGCTTCTGTTGGTTTCGCTTTATGGCTTGGTGAGCGTTCTGCAATTCTATATCACTGAAATTTTTCAAAGAAGATTTTTTGCTCGCATGAGTTGCGAAGTTGGAATGTCTTTGCTCAATGCCGAACATCGTACTTTTGAAGAAGCGAATCAAACCGAAATGGTGAATCGCTTTTTTGAAACTATCGGAATTCAAAAAAACATCCCCGCTCTTTTTAGCAAAACTTTTACGATATTTTTACAATCGCTTGCTGGCTTGATTTTAATAGCGTGCTATCACCCATTCTTTCTAATTTTTAGCTTAGGAATTCCGCTCGCAATATTTTTGATTTGGAAAAACTTTTCTCCGCAAGCCATAGCGCACTCTTTTTTGGAAAGCAGAAGAAAATATGATTTGGTTGGTTGGCTTGAAGATATTGCAAGAAATCACCTCATTTTCAAATCGCGAGAAGGTCGAGAATATGCAAAATTCAAAATCGATTTTCTAACCGGCTTATATCTCAAAGATCGCAAATCACATTTTCGTGGATTATTTTCGCAGGTAATTTTGCTGCACATTCTATACGCCATTTCCACCGCGCTGCTTCTGGTTTTGGGTGGATGGCTGGTTTTAAAAAGCCAATTAAGTCTTGGGCAATTAGTTGCGTCGGAATTGGTGATTTCAGCCATACTTTACAACATCTCAGGCCTTGGTCGCGATTTTGAAAATTTTTACGATCTCATCGCTTCTTCTGAAAAATTATCGCAATTTCAAAATATTCCTCACGAAAAACTAAACGGCGCAGCTCTGCCAAAACAGATTGAAGAGATTAACTTTAGCCAAGTTTCTTACAGCTACCTCAACAGCCAATATAAGTTCGATTTTAAATTTCTTCGCGGCAGTAATTATCTGATTCTAACCAATGGCTACTCCACGAGAAAAATAATAACAGAAATGCTTCTCGGCTTCAGATCTCCAATCTCCGGCGCTATAAGTCTCAACGAATTCGACATGAATGATGTCGATAAATATGAGCTAAGATCACGCGTGGCAATCATCAACAACTCACCACTAATTGAGGGAACGGTGAGAGAATATCTCACTTTAAATCGTGAAGATATTTCTGATAATCACGTCATGGCAATACTCGAAAAAGTTGGAATTGCTGAGTCAATTTTAACAGCAAAAGAAGGTCTTGATTTAAGAATAATTCCTTCTGGTTGGCCATTTTCTGAATCGGAAAAAATATTACTCAAAGTTGCGCGCACCTTAATCTCTAAGCCGCAAATCATTATCGCTGATGAAGTTTTAGATATGCTGGAACCAAAAATACGTCAGGAAGTTTTATTCCATTTAGCAAAAGAAAATCAGGCAACATTCATCTATTTTTCACACCGCTACGACAATTTTGAATATTTCGATCACAGGCTTTTTGTGGAAAAAACTTTCAGTCAGGAAATAAAAAATATTGCAGAATTTAACAAAATTCAAAAGGGGGAAAATGAACAACAAGACTAACAGAGACATGGATTCATTCACAAATCTAGAAAAAATCATCGTGCCAAATCCAATAAAAATTTTTGGCAAGATTGTAATTTCTTCGATTGGAATAATAACCCTAATTCTTGCCATAACTCCTTGGCAACAAACCTCAAAAGGTTTTGGGCATATCATTGCCAACGATCCAAATGACCGCGCTCAAGAAATAAGCAGTCCAATTAATGGCAGAATTAAAAAATGGCACGTTCGTGATGGCGCTCGCGTGAAAGAAAACGACATCATTGCCGAAATTGTAGATAACGACCCACAAATTTTAGAAAGAATTCGCGCCGAAAGAGATGCTAAAAAAAGAAAATTAGAAGTTGCTAAAATTGCTTCCGAAACAGCCAGCATCAATTATCAAAGACAAGAAGATCTCTTTAAAAAAGGCCTAAGTTCGCGCCGCGATTTTGAAGAGGCAAAAATTGAATATAAAAAACTTCTAGCTGCAAGCGAAGCCGCGGCATCAGAATTGGCAGAAAGCGAAACCAAACTTTCTCGCCAAGAAAACCAAATAATTTATGCGCCAAAAGATGGTGTTGTTTTGCGCGTTCTTTCTGGAAACAGCGCCACTATGGTTAAAGCTGGTGACAAACTTGCCACTTTTGCTCCCGATTTAAATGATCCTGCAATTGAACTTTATGTGAGCAGCAACGACATTCCGCTAATTTACGAAGGCCGCAAAGTGCGTTTACAATTTGAAGGTTGGCCGGCAATACAATTTAGCGGCTGGCCATCTCTAGCAATTGGAACATTTGGTGGCATTGTTACAGCTATTGATTCTTCAATTTCAGAAAATGGTAAATTTCGTATTATAATAAAAAAAGCTGATGGTGAAAAATGGCCTGATCAAAAATTTCTACGTCATGGCACCAAAGCATATGGCTGGGTTTTGCTTAACAATGTGCGTTTAGGATATGAAATTTGGCGACAAATAAACAGCTTTCCGCCAGAGTTTGATCAACAAAATTCTTCTGAAAAAGAGCAACAAAAATGAGAAAAATATTTATTCTAACATCGTGCCTAGCACTAGTTTTGCTGCCAAAAATTTCTTTTGCTCAAAATTCAGAAAGCAGCGCCGTTAAAACTTTAAGCGTTGAAGAAGTTGTTAAATCGGCAGTAAAAAACTATCCAAAAATTTTCGCTCATTACGATAAAATACGCGCCGCCGAATCAAACCTCTTAGCCGCAAAAGGCTTTTTTGATATTAGAATTAAACAAAACTACAGCGACAGAACCAGAGGATATTACGACGGCAAAACCTATGATACTGAAATTGAAAAACACCTTGGCGTTCTAGGCAGCAGAGTTTATGGCGGTTATCGTAAATCTTACGGAAAATTTGCCGATTACGATGGTGGATCACTCACCAATAGCGGTGGCGAATATAGAGCAGGAGCAAAATTTTCTTTGCTAAAAGATCGCGATATTGACGAAAATCGTCTTTCATTAATTTTAGGAAATCTCGGAATTGAAGAAGCAAAAGTTGAGCTTGAAAATATTAAAATGGAAATTGCCAGAGATGCCACCAAAGCTTATTGGTCGTGGGTTGCGGGCGGAAAGATTTTACAAATTTATGAAGATCTTTATCAACTTTCTCTTAATCGTCAAAAGCAGTTAGAAACAAAATCTGAAAAAGGCGACATTGCAAAAATTATTGCTGTAGAAAACCGTAAAAACTTGCTCAAACGCAAAGCTTCACTTGCCAAAATTCGCCAAGAATTTGACGCCGCTTCAATTTATCTTTCTTTGTTTTTTAGAGACGCCAACGGCACTCCAATTAAGCCAAAAATTCAAAATCTACCAAATCTTGAATTAAAATTATCGGCAATTCCCAAGGAAAGAGAATTCAATTTAGTTAAAGAACAGGCTATTTTAAAGCGCCCAGAAATTAGAGTGATGAAGATCAAATCTGAAGAGCAATCAAGCGAGTTAAAATATGCTAAAAACCTTCTAAATCCGCAGCTCGATGTTGAATTTGGAGCCTCAAAAGATGTGGGCAGAGGCCCCGACACAAGAACGCAATCTAACAACTATACTAATTTTACTTTTTCACTGCCTTTACAACAAAGAGAAGGCAAAGGAAAAGTTGCGGCTGCCGAATCAAAATTAAGCGCTATCGCTTATGAAAAAAGTTTGCTGGAAGACCAAATTAAAGTAGAGATTGATCAAATAATGATCAGAATTTTAACCATCAATGAAACTTACTCACTATTGGTTGAAGAAGCAGAACTCGCCAACATTTTACAAAGCGCAGAATTAGAAAAATTTAAACATGGCGCCAGCAATTTCTTCCTCGTCAATTTACGCGAACAAGATTTAGCCGCCTCAAAAGCCGCCGTAATTGAAGTTTACAAAGAATTCCAAAACTCAATGGCCGACTATAAATTAGCAATTTTCGACAGCGGTAAAATATTAGCCTACTAAAACACCAACTAACTATCAGCTCTCAATTATCTCTTCGAAAAGTTTAGGATTGAAAAAGAGATGCCTCTACTTAGGTTTTCCGACCCTTCCTAATTTATCACATTCTTTTACAACAAATGTTAAAACTTTTTATGAATTCTGGTCCATGGGGGCCTTGGAATCAGGCTGGAGGCGGGTCTAAACCAAACAATCCCGAAACTGAAAAAAAATCTCAGCCGCAGTTCAAACCGAAAAATAACAAAAAAATTTCCGATGATTTTACCAAGAAAATTGGAAATTTCTTTGAGGAAATTTTTGGTGGAAATGGCGCAAAAAATTTCGGCGAAAAAACCCCAAAATCAATCATTGGCTTGATAATTCTTGGTCTGATTTTGCTCTGGTTATCTCTTGGTTTTTACAAAGTTGATCCCGATGAAAACGCCGTCACGCTTTACTTCGGCAAGTTTTATAAACTTACAACTCCTGGCCTCAACTATCACATTCCTTACCCTTTCGGAGAGGTAATCAAAAAAAGCGTCACCGCTGTCAATACTGAAGAATTTGGCTTCTCTTCGACTACAAGAAAATCCGATAAAAGAAATTTTGACGCCGAAAGCCTTATGCTCACCGGCGATGAAAATATCGTCGATATAGAATTTCAGGTGCAGTGGCAAATTGCCGACATCAAAGATTTCGTTTTCAATATTGCTGAACCAAATCAGGCAATTCGTAAATCGGCCGAAAGCGCAATGCGCGAAATTATCGCTCGCACACCAATCGCCTCTGCTCTTTCTGATGGAAAAGGTAAAATCGAAACCGAAACCAAAGAGTTATTGCAAGAAATTCTCGATTCTTACGGAGCAGGCGTGCGCGTGGTTTTAGTGCAGTTGCGACGCGTCGATCCTCCAGCGCAAGTAATTGACGCTTTTCGCGACGTACAAACCGCAAAAGCTGACAAAGAAAAGGAAATCAACGAGGCACAAGCCTATGCCAACGATATCATACCAAGAGCGCGTGGCACGGCATCGCAAATGAAGGAACAATCAGAAGCTTTTGCCAAAGAAGTTGTCACCAATGCGCAAGGCGAAGCGGGCAGATTTCTTGCGGTCTATAACCAATATTCCAAAGCCAAGCAGGTGACAAAAAAACGCATTTATCTCGAAACTATGGAAAAAATTTATCGCGATATGGATAAAGTTTTTGTTGATAAAGGCGCTGCAAAAGCTGGCGTGACGCCTTATTTCCCGCTGAATGATCTGAAGCAACAACCTAAAAAAACAGATTAGATATGAACTCAAAAACAAAAAAACTTCTCATCATCGCAACCATCGCCGCCATTCTATTTTTTGGCTCGATGTTTTCCGTCGATCAAAGACAGCAGGTTTTAATTTTGCAGTTCGGCGAGCCGATTCGTGTTATCACAACGCCTGGGATCAAATTCAAATTACCTTTGCTGCAAGATGCGATTTTTTTCGATAAACGCATCATCGACCTTGGAATCGCCGAACAGGAAGTTATCGCCTCTGATCAAAAACGCCTTATCATCAATGCTTTCGCTAAATACCAAATTATCGATCCGTTAAAATTTTACACCACAGTTGGAAATTCTTACGGGCTCGCTAATAAACTCACCGGAATACTAGACTCTAGTCTCCGCCAGGTGATCGGTGAAGTGACTCTAAGCGAACTTCTTACTGAAAATCGTGGTGATGTCATGAAAAAAATCCGCGAAGTTGTTAGCGCTTCATCGGAAATTTTTGGCGTAAAAATCGTTGATGTGCGTGTCATGCGAGCTGACTTGCCGAAAGAAAATTCCGACGCAATTTTCGCCAGAATGCAAACTGAACGCGAAAAAGAAGCTCGCGAAATCCGCGCCAATGGCGCCGAAGAAGCTGATAAAATTCGCGCCGAAGCTGATAAGGAAAAAACCATAATCATCGCCGAAGCCAAGAAGCACGCAGATCTAGCTCGAGGAAATGGCGAGGCTGAAGCCACTAAAATTTACGCCTCCTCTTTTGGAAAAGATCCAGAATTTGCAGATTTTTATCGCTCAATGAATGCCTATAAAGAAGCTTTCAAGAGCGAAAAAACTAAAATGATAATTTCGCCCGACAGCGAATTTTTCAAATATTTCGGCAATATCAAAAACGGCAATTAACTATGAAAAAACTCTCACCAATTTTTTTAATTTTAGCCTTTCTTACTCAATCAAACCAAGCACTTGCAGCAGTTGGAAAAACTGTATCACAATCTGCAACTTTGGCAAAAATTCCTACGGAAATTTCTCCCTCGCCAAAACAGCTAGCGAGCTCTGGCTTTGCTGATCTAGTAGAAGATTTATTGCCAACAGTCGTAAATATTTCTGCAACGCAAGAAATGCAAAGCGGCGGCACAAATATCGATCAAACAATTCTTGGCGAATTACCAAAAACTCCACTTTTTGATGACTTCAGAAAACAACTCGAAAACCAATTTCGTGGTGGCGGTTCGCAAAGAAAAAAAATTTTCTCAATCGGCTCAGGGTTCATCATTTCAAAAGATGGGTTAATCGTCACCAATAATCACGTGATTGACGACGCCGATGAAATCATCGTCAGCCTTCACGATGGCTCAAAATACAAGGCAAAAGTTATCGGCATCGATAGAAAAACCGACATCGCCTTAATTAAAATCAATGCCAATAAAGAGCTAAGATTCACGCGCTTTGGCGATTCCAACAAAGCTCGAATTGGTGATTGGTTGATTGTAGTTGGAAACCCGTACGGCCTTGGTGGGTCTGTTTCTGTTGGCATTGTTTCCGCTCGTGGTCGCGACATCAATAACGGACAAAGCGAAGAATTTATTCAAACCGACGCCGCCATTAACAAAGGCAATTCCGGCGGCCCAATGTTTAACATCAAAGGTGAAGTAATTGGCATTAGCACTGCAATTTTTTCTCCATCGGGAGGTAGTGTTGGCATTGGCTTTGCCACCACTTCCGCAACCGCAATGCAGGTTGTTCGTCAATTAAAAGAACGCGGTGAAGTGACTCGCGGTTGGATTGGGGTTTCGGTTCAAGAGGTTTCTGAAGAAATTGCTGAATCAATGAAAATGGATAAGCCTCGCGGCGCTTTTGTAGTTGAGGTCATCAAGGACGGCCCAGCGGAAAAGGCCGGAATTTTGCCGACCGACATCGTTCTAAAATTCGGCGATCAAGAAATTGACGAGATGAAAACTTTGCCGAAAACCGTTTCCGCCTATCCAATCGGAGAATCCACTAAAGTTGTGGTTTGGCGCCGCGGCAAAGAAAAAACTTTGAAGATCAAAGTTGAAAAAACTCGCGACGAAGAAAACAGAAAATCAGAAATTAAAACTGCAGAAAAAAAACAAACTATAAAACCAGCTGGCCAGCTTCTTGGTCTTGGACTCGCTGAGCTCAAAAGCAAAGTCAAAAAAGGCAAAATCGAAATCAATATCGAGGGTTTGCTGGTAGCGGAAATTAATCCAAAATCAGAAGCTGCGGAAAAAGGAATTAACATTGGCGATGTCATAATTTCCGCCAATCAAACGCCGGTTTTTTCGATTGATGATCTCAAACAAATCATCAAAGAAGCGGAAAAATCGACCAAAAAACTTTTTCTCTTCATCCAGCGCGGTGATGGACATTTTGCTGCGGTTTTAAATTTAAAATAATCAGGCGATGAGTCGTAAATCGCTTTGCCACGCCAAAATAAATCTCTTTCTCAAACTGCTTGGCAAGCGGCCTGACGGCTTTCACGAATTGGAATCACTTTTTGCTTTTTTGGATTTGGCGGATGAGCTCTCGGTAGAAATAAAAAACACATCTCTTCAAAAGGATTCAGTTCCCCGAGCGAAGTCGAGGGGATGGAAAATAAATTCGCATCCCCTCGACTTCGCTCGGGGAACTGAATCTTCTGCAGCTTCAATCGAGTTCACTGGCGAATTTGCCTCTTTCATCGATCCAAAAAAAAATCTCTTCACCGAAATTTTGGATTTTTTTTCCGTAAAATTTGGCATCACAAAAAATCTTCACATCAAGATTAAAAAAAATATTCCAGTCGGCGGAGGCCTGGGCGGAGGCTCGTCAAATGCCGCTTCTTTCATGAAAATTCTGAACGAAATTTTTATGCTGAATTTGTCAAAAACTGAGCTGCAAAAGATTTCACTAAATTTTGGATCCGACATCGCATTTTTTTTCGAAGATCGCGCTTCAATCGTCAAAGGTCGCGGTGAAATTATTGAAAATTTTCCTGAATTCGAACCGATTTCTGCGCTGTTGCTTCATCCAAAAATTCACCTCTCAACCAAAGAGGTTTTTCAAGAATTCGGTGGCAATTTTTCTACCAAAATTCCAACCAAAGAATTGCTAAAAAAAGATGCAATAGAGTTAATAAATTATCTGCCAAATGACCTCGAGAAGCCAGCAATATCAATCGCTCCCGAAGTTGAAGAAATTTTAACAGCTCTAAAAAATTTCGGCGCTAATCCTGCAAAAATGTCTGGTAGCGGTGCTAGTTGTTTTGGGATTTTTTTCGATGAAAAAAAGTTGGATGAAGCTGAGCAAAAATTCCGCGAAAACTTCCCAAATTTTTTCGTGAAGAAAGTAAAAATTCTTTCTCATGTCTAAAACATTTTACGGTCCACAATCGATAGATCAGCAACTCTCGCATCTCCTAAAACCAATATTCCAAGGCAGTAAAAAGGAATTTATTTTGGTCAATAATCTGACAAAAAATTGGTCGGAAATTATCGGAAAAAAATATGAAAAATTTTGTTATCCAAAATCGATAAGATTCGATAAAACAGAAAAAACCGCCAAGCTCACCATCGCCGTTCATAACACTGCTGTCGGATTTTTCTTAGAAAATAATTCAGAAATAATTCTTGAAAAAATTGCCTCTTTTTACGGCTTTAAATCAATTTCAAAAATCATCATTAAGCAGGAACCAAAAAATATCGACAGTGATAAAGCCTTGGAAATCAAGCTTCCACAAGCTCAAGAAAATTTATTGGAAGAAAAAATTTCAGGAATTGAAGATGAAGAATTGGCAAAAACTTTGCAGAAATTAGGAAGAGAAGTTTTTAGAAAAAAATGAAATATCTCGTTAAGTGAGATTAGTAGAGATGGGGCTTAAGAAAGACCCGGAATTTTACCAAAATTTTCAACTATTGGTTTTATTTCCTTTGCTTCAAAACTTCCTCGCGGCTTGCTCAAAGATTCCGCCATGTCTCTGATCATTCTTATAAATTTTCCACGATCTTGCGCTGTTTTAATCTCCATAATCGGCAAATTCTCGGCTATGGCGCAAGCAGATAAGCCATCGATTTCAGGCCGAATATTAGATGCTCCAAACGCGTCTCTCCTAAGTTTGTGAAATTCTTCCACAACTTCCGGATATTTTGAGTCAGGTTCAGAGTTTAAATCAACTAAAGTGACATCACAAGGAGCGCCACTTTCTACAAGATAAGTTCCAAGCCTGTGTAAATGCGAAACTCCTAGATGCGCAACAACTATCACACCACCTGGAGACATTGAGAGCTCCGCAACTTCACGACGCAAAACATCGGTCATTGACAACACCCTCATTCTTTCCATCTCCTTTATTTCTTGAAGAACCTTAGGGTTTTTGCTTTCTGAGACATCATCATCAACTTTAAATTCTTTACTCAGCTCAACAAACTTTTTGTAATAAGGAGAGGAAAAATCTTCTAAACCAACCACCTTACATCCTCGCGCTTTAACCATAGATTCCATTTCGGCTAAAGTCTTTGCGCCAGTGTTAATAAGATAGAATCCGGTAATATATTTTTTTGCTAACGGTTCTAGTGTTTTGAAATCGCTGCTTTCCATAATAAGGCGAGTTTTTTCTAAAACTTCTTCAGTATCACTATCATCTTTCTGAGATTCCTCACTCCCGTTTTTTGGTAACAATAACGCTTCTTGAGCATAAACAAATTTATTCCCCGCGGCATTATGCAGCAATACTGAAGCGATGCGCCCACATCTCATGGCATGAACATCAATATGCGATGTTCCTAATATCAAAACTTTAACCAGATTTCGAGCTGCATTGATCATTTTTTAAGTAATTTTTTACTTCTCTCCTCTCTCATCTTTGCAAAATCATCTCCTGCGTGATATGACGAGCGGGTTAGCGGACTTGAAGAAACCATTAAAAATCCTTTGTTGTAAGCCGCTTTTTTATACATTTCGAACTCATCGGGATGAACATAGCGATCAACTGGCGCATGACGCAAAGTTGGGCGCAAATATTGGCCGATGGTGAGAAAATCGATGTCAGCGCAGCGCATGTCATCCATCACTTGCAGCACTTGTTCTTTTGTTTCGCCAAGGCCAACCATCAAACCAGATTTTGTAAACATTGACGGATCAATTTCTTTCACACGTTTCAAAAGCCAAAGCGAATGAAAATAGCGTGCGCCTGGGCGAATCGTGGCGTAAAGGCCGGGAACGGTTTCGATATTGTGATTAAAAACATCAGGTTTTGCGGCGACGACTTTTTCCAGCGCGCCGTTTTTACGCAGAAAATCTGGTGTTAAAATTTCGATTGTTGTGCCGGGAGATTTGCGGCGCACATTTTCAATGCACTTCACGAACTGCTCGGCGCCGCCGTCGGCTAGGTCATCGCGATCAACGGAAGTGATAACGATATGCTTCAATCCCGAAACTTTTGCCACATCGCCAACATTCTCCGGTTCGTGCGGATTTACGGCGTCAGGACGACCAGTTTCGATATTACAAAATGAACAAGCTCTCGTACAAACCGATCCTAAAATCATCACCGTCGCATGCTTCTGCGCCCAACATTCGCCAATGTTTGGACAGGCAGCTTCTTCGCAAACCGTATGCAGTTTTTTCGAATTCAGCATTTCTTTGGTTTCGTAATAACCCTTAGAAACTGGCGCTTTCACGCGAATCCAATCAGGCTTACGTTCCATTTTTTCTTTCGGAAAATTCGCAGCAAAGCCCATGGCGTCTTTGTTGTCGCGCTTTGCAATTTGTCCGGATTCGCGTTTTTCTTCTCTGGTTTGCATTGTTTGAATTTTTTGGTCGATCAACTTGAGCTAAGCTACTTCGTCTCCCCTGTCACCACATATTTCGTGATCTCAGCAATGTTTGTAGAGTGATCAGCAAGACGCTCGAAACTTTTAGCGATGAAGAGAATATTGATGATTTTTTCCACCTGCTCTTTGCCAAAATTTTCTCCTTCGAGAATGTTAAAAATTCCGCTGTAAATTGCGTCGATCTTATCGTCTTCGCGCAGCACCAAATCTGCCTTCTCGACATCTTGATCATTGAAAGCAACAACGGAATTATTAACCATTTCTTTCGATAAATTCACCATTGCGAGCAGTGATTCTTTGACCTTTTCATCAAAAGATTTTGCGCCAATTCGATGAATTTTTTTGATGATACTTTTAGCCTGATCACCAACGCGCTCAAGATTTGAAGAAACTTTCAGCGCGGAAACAATATAGCGCAAATCAACAGCCATCGGCTGGCGCAAGGCAAGCATAGCGGTGATTTTCTTCTCAATTAAAAAATCGAGTGAATTGATTTTATAATCATGCGAAGTGATTTTTTCGAGATAACCATCGTCACCACGGCGAATCATTTCCGCCACCATTTCAATTGAGAGCGAAACCAATTCAACCATCTCGCTCAAGGTTCCGGCGATTGATTGCAAATCTTTATCGTAAGATTTTACGGTATGTTCTTTGAGGCTCATGAAATTAGAAATTGTGAATTAAGAATTGTGAATTTTGTCAGGTGGCAGTTAAGTTAATCCGTAATTCTTAATTCTTAATTCCTAATTTTACCAAGCATGAAAAAAATTCTTGTCATCGGCTCCGGGGGAAGAGAACACGCGGTTTGCGAGGCATTTATAAAATCTCCACAAAATCCAGAAATTTATGTACTTCCGGGTAATGCCGGAATTTCCGCAGTGGCTAAAATCGTTGATTCAATCAAGCAAAATGAGCATCAAAAAATTATCGATTTTTGTTTGCAGGAAAAAATCGATTTCGTTTTTGTTGGACCAGAGCAGCCTTTATCTGACGGACTTTGTGATGATTTAGAAAAAAATAAAATTCGTGTTTTTGGGCCAAGCAAAAAAGCAGCGCAACTTGAAGGTTCCAAAATTTTTATGAAAAAAATCGCGGTGGATAATGATGTTCCAACCGCAGCTTACGAAACTTTCTTCGACAAAAAATCGGCTTTGGAATTTGCTAAGAAACTTGGCTTTCCCTGCGTCATAAAAACCGATGGACTCGCTGCTGGCAAGGGCGTAATCATTCCACAAAATTTGTCAGAAGCTGAACAAACTCTCGCAGAAATCTTTACCGGAAAATTCGGTGAGGCGGGAAAAAAAATCATCATCGAAGAATTTTTGGACGGATTCGAAGCTAGTTATTTTGTGATTTGCGATGGCAAAAATTTTCTTCCGCTGGGCTTCGCTCACGATCATAAACGCGTTGGCGAGAATGACTCTGGCCCCAACACTGGCGGCATGGGAACCTATGCACCCTCACCTTTTGTTGATAAAAAAATGGAAGCAGAAATCATCGAAAAAATTATTCGCCCTAGCCTGCGCGGCCTTGAAAACATTGGCGCGCCATTTTGCGGAATTTTATTTGCTGGCTTGATGATTGGCACAAAAGGCATTCGACTTTTAGAATTCAACATTCGCTTCGGAGACCCGGAAACACAGGTTATTCTGCCTCGCATCAAATCTGATTTCGTCGCCTTAATCGAAGCCGCAATCGATGGAAATCTCGATAAATTTCACATCGAATTCGACGAAGAAAAAAAATTAGTTTGCGTGGTGATGTGCGCCAAAGGCTATCCCGAAAACTACGAAAAAGGCACTGAAATCAAGGGTTTAGAAGCAGCAGAAAAAATTGAAGGCGTAAAAATTCTTCACGCCGGCACAACAAAAAAAGACGGAAAAATTTTAGCAAATGGCGGCCGAGTTTTAAACATCATCGCCGAATCAAACAGCTTCAAATCCGCTCGTAGCAAGGCTTACGAAGCGATTGAGTTGATCGATTGGAAAGAAGGATTTTGTCGAAAAGACATCGCAAAAAAGGCGGAGAAAATCTAGCTCTGTAAACTTCTAGAACTTGCCGCAGCAAGACCAGAGACTGAAGAATTGCCGTTAAGTATCGGTGAAGGAGATTCTTTTAAATCAGCACCCGTAGCCCAACTTTTCTCTTGAGGTTCTTGACTCAATCTACTGCCTTCTTTTCTTACTCTGGCCTGCATTCTTTCTGCTTTTTCTCTTTCAAAAACTTCATGAGTTTTATCCATTTTTCCAATCACATAAAGACCAATCCCATCGCCAGGACTTATCTCAACTCTGCTTCTTAATTCGGTCATTAATTTGCAAATATCTCGATCATTCGAAGCGGGAAATCTTTCACCCTGAGCCTTTTCATTTCCTAATTCCCATCCATTACGCAACCTTTCCTGAAACAAAACGTTACCGTCTCCACAAATTTTTTTTAACAGCGCGGCATACATTTCGGCATGGCCAACATACTCTTTGTTATCGATGAGCCTCATCGATCCAACAGGAATTGCGATTTCCACGGAGCTTTCAAATTTTTGTGAGATTAGCGAAATTATTTCGTCAAAAGCCGATGCAAAAACTCCGCTTCCAGCGTAAGATTTTTCAATGATTATTCCGTGAAAATAAGAAAAAGCTTTAACATCGTCAGGCACTTTTAAATCGCGTCTAAATGTAGGACCGTTAATTGACATAGACAGCACACCAGCAGCGCCGCCGGATTCATTTTCAATGATAAAGTAGGTAAAATTATCCTCTTTTCCAAATTGCTTTGGAACCGCAACTATTCTCGCATCCTCATCTGCAGCAGTAGGACGGGAAGCGACGGTTTTTAATTGCTTATCTTGCCGCTTCAATTCCGAAGTAAATTGTTGATGCGATTCATAAACTATATGCTTGTACAACCTGATAGCATCAGAATGCTTTGCAACCTCTTCACCACTGGTTATAACACGTAAAAACAACTTCTTGTTTTCATCACCATTCTTACAAGAAAAAATATATTTTCTTTGGCCATCGCGATCCGCCAAAGGATGCTGATGAGTTGGTGCAGAAGCGACCGCAGCTGCTGGAGCTGATTGATCATTGCGCGACATAACTCTCTCCCCTCAAAAGTTAAAAAGAAACTCTCGCCGAATCCTGATTCATCGCAGCGGCGTCGGAGTTTTGTGCTTCAACCAATCTGTAATTCGCCGAGTAATATTGCTCCAACTTTTCCTCGTTTTTAATTTGGCTGGCCAATGCGTAGCCGTTATTTTGTAGATAGCGCGAAGCCAGCATTCTAAGGCGCTCAGGGCGAGTTAAATAAACCCACTCAACTTCTAAAAGTTGGATTTCATCCTCAAAAATAGCGATTTCATTTTCGGTGCGCAGCATTTCTTCCTGCAAAAATTCGACCTCAAATTGCACAACAAACATCACGACTATGCTCAACACCAACGCGGCTGCAATGACGCAATTAGTGAAATAAAATTTGTTTAGCGATTGCCAAAATTCTTTCATTTTAAAATTAAAGTTTCACCGCCACACGCATTTTTGCTGAACGCGCGCGCGGATTCATCGCCACTTCTTCCTTGCTTGGAGAAATTGCTGATTTGGTTATTACGTGAAAATTTTTGTGAGATTTTTCTTGCGAATTTACGGGCTGGTAACGCGAAAATGTTTGATCCAATCCCGCTTCTTTTTTTAAGAAATTTTTGACGATTTGGTCTTCAAGAGAATGAAAAGAAACAACAACTAACCTTCCGCCTTTTTTTAGCAGCGTGACCGATGAAGCCAACGCGGCCTTGAGCTCGTCAAGCTCTTGATTGACGAAAATTCTCAAGGCCTGGAAGGTCCTAGTTGCCGCGTCTGTTTTGGAATAACCGAAATAGAGAGATCGAACTATTTCGGCCAGATCACGGCAACTAGTGATCGGTTTTGCAGCTCGCGCCGCAATAATTTTTTTTGCAATTTGTCTTGCTTTTGGTTCTTCGCCAAATTCCTTGATGATGCGCGCAAGCTCTTCTTCACTGGCTTCGTTAACTATTTCAAAAGCTGATGGATAAGAACTTTGATCCATGCGCATATCGAGTTTTGCGTCAGAATCAAAAGAAAATCCGCGTGATTTATCATCAAATTGCATTGATGAAACGCCGATGTCGAAGACCATTCCGTCTAGCTCAGCAACGTTTTTCTCTGCTAAAAGTTTTTCGCTTTCAGAAAATTTTCCTCTCAAAAAAACAAAGCGATTTCCAAATTTTTCTTCGAGATTTTTGGCGAATTTCTTTGCGGTTTCATCGCGATCAATCGCGTAAAGTTTACAATTCTCTGACTCAAGAATGGCGCGGCTATAACCCCCTGCTCCGAAAGTTCCGTCGAGATAAATCTCACCTTTTTTTGGTGTGAGATTTTTAAGCACTTCCTGAAGCATTACTGGCTTGTGAAATTCGTAATTTGTCATTTCACCACCTTCAAAAGATTACGCTTCGCCTTCGCGTCTTTCTTGGCTTTAGCCATGTATTCGTTGAATTTTTTTGGCTCCCAAATTTCGAAAGTTGAACCTTTACCAACAAACACCGCTTCGCCTTTTATCTTAACTTTTTTGAGCAAAATTTCTGGCAAAATTACACGACCATCACCATCGATTGTAAGTTGCGTTGAACCGCCGAGAACAGCGGTAGCAAAGGCATCACGCTCTTCAGAAAATGGATCAAGATTATCGATTGATTCGGAAAGTTTTTTAATTCGCTCCAAATCGCAACCCTCGATACAATCATTAACGAAGGACTCGTAGAGCACCATTCCTGAAAAATTCTCATTCACCAAAGAGGCACGAAACTGCACTGGCACTGATACGCGCCCTTTTGCGTCAATTTTGTTTGTGAATGTTGAAAGGAATAAAGCCACGGAAAAATTTGGATTTATTTGGGATAATCTGGAAATTATTGGGGAAATTATGGAGGGAAATGGCAGTGTCAACTTAAAAAGTCGATAGGCGATAGGAGGTAGGCGATAGGCGGCTTGCGCTTGTTTTGCCTGTTGAGTTCTTTGCAGATTGATCTTAAAAAAAATCCGTCGATCCGGCCTCGCCTATCGCCCATCCCCTATCTCCTATCGCCTATTTATGCCCTACAACCAACCAGACAAAGACGGAAAATTTGGCCAATTCGGCGGACGCTACGTTGCTGAAACCTTGATGCCAGCGGTGTTAGAGCTCGGTGAGGCTTACGAAAAAGCTAAAAATGATCCAGAATTTCAAAAAGAATTTGCATATTATTTGAAAAATTATGTTGGTCGTCCAAGCCCGCTATATCTAGCTGCAAGGCTTACAGAAAAAATCGGCGGCGCAAAAATTTATCTCAAACGCGACGAGCTAAATCACACCGGTTCGCATAAAATCAACAATTGCATCGGCCAAATTTTACTCGCAAAAAAAATGGGGAAGAAGCGCATCATTGCTGAAACCGGAGCTGGTCAACATGGCGTCGCAACTGCCACAGTTTGCGCACTTTTTTCACTTCCTTGCGTGATTTATATGGGCGCAAAAGACGTTGAAAGGCAGGCGGCAAATGTTTTTCGTATGAAGCTCCTTGGGGCAGAAGTGCGTTCGGTCGAGAGCGGTTCCAAAAGTTTGAAAAATGCCATCAATGAAGCGATGCGCGATTGGATTGCCAACGCACGCGACACCTACTATTTGCTCGGTACTGTAGCCGGTCCACACCCTTATCCCACAATGGTTCGCGACTTCCACTCGGTGATTGGAAAAGAAGCAAAAACACAAATTTTAGAAGTCGAAGGAAGACTTCCCGACGCTTTAGTGGCCTGCATCGGTGGCGGTTCAAACTCAATCGGATTATTTCATCCTTTCATCGACAATCCAGTCAAAATGTATGGTGTTGAGGCGGCTGGAAAAGGCCTAGCAAGCGGTGAGCACGCTGCTTCCATCACCGATGGTTCAGTTGCAGTTTTGCACGGAAATAAAACTTTTTTCCTGCAAGATGATGATGGACAAATTCGCGATGCGCACTCTATTTCTGCTGGTCTAGACTATCCAGGCATCGGCCCTGAACATGCTTATCTTCATGAAATCAAACGCGTCGAATATGTTAGCGCCACGGATGACGAGGCTCTAGAGGCTTTTCAACTTTTATGCAAAACTGAAGGAATTATTCCTGCACTCGAATCAT
Organism: uncultured Rhizobium sp.; assembly: GCA_964447395.1. Classification (GTDB taxonomy): domain Bacteria; phylum Pseudomonadota; class Alphaproteobacteria; order Rickettsiales; family UBA1997; genus UBA2645. The sequence goes on along the minus strand of CAYUSO010000003.1, from coordinate 4,150 downwards.
CTCACGCCATCGCCTTCGCCTGTAAGCTCGCGGCCAAAATGAAAAAAGATCAAACCATCATCGTAAACCTCTCAGGCCGCGGAGATAAAGACATCACGACAGTTGCAAAACATTTGGGAGTTAATCTGTGAAACGAATTGAAGAAAAATTTAAAGAGCTGCGCGCCCAGCAAAAATGCGCTCTTGTGGCTTATATTTGTGCTGGAGATCCTGATTTTGAAACTTCTCTAGCAACACTTAAAGCCATGCCAGAAGCTGGCGCAGACATTATCGAACTTGGTATACCGTTTCTTGATCCCGCTGGAGATGGGCCAACTATCGAAATGGCCTCGAAGCGCTCTATTGCTGCTGGCATGAACCTCAGAAAAACTTTGCAAATGGTTTCTGAATTCAGAAAAACCAACGCAAAAACTCCGCTGATTTTGATGGGATATTATAATCCAATTCTAAAATTTGGCTTGAATAAAATCTTCGTCGAAGCAGAGAAATCAGGGGTTGATGGCCTATTGATTGTTGATCTTCCGCCCGAAGAAGAGAAAGAAATTCTTGCCGAAATCTCCAAAACTAAACTCGATTTAATCAGACTAATCGCGCCTACAACCGACTCAGAGCGCAGAAAAAAAATCAGCAAAAATGCTAGCGGATTTTTATATTTGATTTCGATGTTAGGCATTACAGGCACAAGCTTTGCCGATGTTAACGAGAATCAAAAAAATCTAAAAAACTTGCGCGAAATTTCTGATTTACCAATCGCAATTGGCTTTGGAATTCAGACTCCGAATCAAGCAAAAGAATTTTCTGAAATCGGCGCTGATGGCGTGGTTATTGGCTCGGTGCTAGTTAAAGAAATGGCAGAAAAAAAATCGCGCGCAGAAATTGTTGCGGCGGTGACGAAAAAAATTGAAATCTTTTCTAAAAAAATAAATTCTTGAAACATGCCTTACGACTTACGACTTAAAACTTACGACTACCCTCGTGGCTTAAAAATTTCGACCATAAATTGCGGCATAAAATACAAAAATCGTGACGATTTGTTGCTCGTCACTTTTGACGATGCAGCCAATGTTTCCGGGGTTTTTACCAGTTCATCTATGCCAGCTGCGCCTGTTGTTTGGTGTAAAAAAAATATCACTGCTGGCAAGGCCAGAGCTTTGATAGTCAACGCTGGAAACGCTAATGCTTTTACTGGAAAAGAAGGCGAAGAGGCGGTTTTAAAAACTGCAGAAAAAGTTGCGAAAGAACTGGGCTGTAAGGCGCAAGAAGTGTTCATTTCTTCAACTGGCGTGATTGGTGAAACGCTGAAAGTTGATTTAATTACCGCAGCAATTCCGCAAATGGTAAAAAACTTTAGCAGCGACGAAACCGCATGGGACAAAGCTTCTCGCGCCATCATGACTACCGACACTAAACCAAAATTAGTCAAAAAAACCTGCGAAATTTCTGGAAAAAAAGTGTCCCTAATCGGCTTTGCCAAAGGCTCGGGAATGATTGCGCCAAACATGGCGACGATGCTTGGATACATCTTCACCGACGCCAATATTTCCAGCGAAACGCTGCAAATTTTACTAAAAGAAACTACGGAAAAAAGTTTCAACTCAATCACTGTCGATTCAGACCAGTCAACGAATGACACCGTTCTACTCTTCGCAACTAAAGCCGCTGGAAATCACGAAATTTCTGATTCACATTCTCAGGAACTTTCTTCATTCAAACAGGCTTTAAACGAGTTGGCTCTAAGCCTGGCAAAGATGATTGTTGTTGATGGCGAAGGCGCAAAAAAATTAATTGAGATCGAAGTTGATGGCGCAAAAAGCGAGTCGCAGGCCAAAGAGGTTGCATTCTCAATCGCAAATTCTCCGCTCGTAAAAACCGCGATAGCTGGCGCCGATCCTAATTGGGGACGTATCGTGATGGCGGTCGGAAAATCCTGCGGCGAAACTTCGCCAGAAAAAATTATCGTAAAAATCGGCGATCATGTGCTGACAAAAAACGGCGCGAAACATCCCGATTATGTCGAAAAATTAGTGCACGAATATTTAAAAAATTCCGAGGTAAAAATTTCTGTAAACCTCGGAATCGGTGCCAGCACTGGAATCGTATGGACTTGTGACCTCAACGAAGAATATATAAAAATTAACAAAGATTATCGCTCATGAGCAAAACTCACGCCGAAATCAAATTTGAAAAATCACGAAAAAGATTATCGGCGGCACTAAAAAATCTTGAAGAAGTTGTGAAAGAAAAACTTCACGAAGCCTCAATAAATGCCACGATGATGAGCGTTTCCGATGACGATTCTAACAGCGCCAATGCTAGATTGGTTGAGCAAGAAACTATGGTTCAAAAATTAAATTCTGAGATCAACAAACTGCAAAAAAATCTTTCTGATTTAGGACAAGAAACAGAATTTTTGCGCGAAAAAAATTCTCACTTGGCAACAAAAATTGCAAATTTTCGTACCGAACAAAATAATTTAATTATGGCGATAGAAGCAGATTTGGCGCATATTGAGGAGGCAATAAAAAATCATGATGATTGAAATTCCGGTGGGAAAATCGCGCTACAAAATCACTTGTTCTGAGTCCGAAAAAGAAAAAATTTTTCATCTTGCCGAGCGTTTGAATCAGCGGGTTAATCAACTTTCACAAACTCTCAGAAATGCTGACGAAAAAACACTTTTGGTGATATCGGCATTATCTCTCGAAGAAGAATTAGATGGCGCAAAAACTGAAGAACATGATCACGACGAAACCTCTAAACTCAACGATCAAGACCTTTACGATGCTGTTAGTGAAAACATGGAAAATATCGCGGAATATGTCGAAAAACTTACCAAAAAAATTCAAAATTATTGATGGAAAAATCAGCGCTGCGCAAAATTTTTAGAGAAAAGCGATTGGCTTTGTCGGGGGCGGAAATGGCGGAAAAATCGCAGCAAATAACGCAAAATTTTATCGAAAATATTTTGCCAAAAAATCGTGATAAAATTTTCGCAATTTATTTATCATCAGACAACGAAGTCAACACTACATGGCTTCTGGAGCATTTTCAAAAAAATAAAATTAAATTCTGCTATCCAAAAATTATCGCCAAAAATCAGCCTTTGGAATTTATTTTGGCGCAAGCAAATCAACGATTTGCACCGAATAATTTTTTCCCAAAAATTCTTGAACCAGTCGGTGGAGAAAAAATTTTACCTGATTTTTTAATTTTGCCGCTAGTGGCTTTCGACCAGAATCTATCGAGACTGGGCATGGGCGGAGGATTTTTTGATCGCACGATTGAGTTGCTAAAAACGCAAAAACCACAACTTACAACAATAGGGCTGGCATATGAATTTCAAAGGGCTGGCGAGATTATCCCTATCGAAAAAACCGATCAGAAGCTTGATATCATTGTCACCGAAAAAATCATTTTTTCGGCGAGCTAGTCCAGTACTAATCTGACACAAAAAAAAATTTAGAATTATTTACAAATTAATAGTTGCTTTCGAATTTTCGCTGTATAGTTTCCGCGCACAACTTGCCGTGGAGCTAGTCTACAAGCTGCTGCACGGCATGTTTGGTTTTCTAATTATTAATCAAAAAAAGAGATCATTAATATGCACAAAACAGACTTAATCAAAGAAATCGCTAACCAAACTGGTCTTTCTCAAAAAGACGCTAGCGCTTCTGTAGAAGCTTTCTTGAAAGCAACTGCAAAAGCTCTAAAAAAAGGTGACGTTGTTACCTTGATCGGTTTCGGAACTTTCAAAGTAGTTAAAACTGCTGCTAGAAAAGGCCGTAACCCACAAACTGGTAAAGAAATCCAAATCAAAGCTTCTAAGCGCGTTAAATTCGCTGCTGGTAAAGCTTTAAAAGATTCTGTAAAATAGTTTCTAAACCCTTGCGTGGGAATACTCACGTAAGGGTTTTTTCATCTCTAAAAAAATTTTCCTAAAAGATTTTTTAAATTTTTTAGGAAAATTTTTTTTCGCTAAGCGATTAAGATTTTTAAATTTTCTGACTCCCAGAAGTTCAGCGGCTTGCGTTGCACTTTAAACCGAAATCAGAAATAACATTGAGACCAAAAACGTGTGTCATGGCGCGTTTTTTTTGGGTGATTAGCTCAGTTGGTAGAGCATCTCCCTTACAAGGAGAGGGTCGGCAGTT
>CAYUSO010000002.1:69801-159439 GCA_964447395.1 uncultured Rhizobium sp. | reverse complement strand
GTTTGGAACATCCGATAAATTAATTTTGCTTTGATTCATATTTTCTTAAAAATTATGCTGTTGATAAATCTTTGTTTTGAGGGGTTTGAATTTGGCTTTTGTCCTTGTGCCAATTTTCCTCTTCAAACTTTGTGATGCCGTCTAGGCGGTAGCGGACACGACCGCCGATTTTCACGTAAGGAGGGCCAGTGCCTTTCCATCTCCAGCGCTGCAAAGTGCGAAATGATATGCCCCATCTTTTGGCAAGAGTTTTGTCCGAGAGGTAAAATTGTTCTGAATTTCCCATACACAGTTTTCGATTGGTTGATTAACGATTAACTGCGTACAAGTTAGAACGTGAGGGAGGAGGAAATCGGGAGGGGAAAAGGGAGGAATTTGGTTTTCTTAATTTTTCTGAAGGCGTAGCAAAACATCTAAACAACAGCCGCTAATCTAGGACAACACAAAGCCTTGTGGATTTTTTATCTGATAAAAAAAGGGGGAGGAAGAACGGAATTTTTGGAAAGAAAAAGGTGCAACTAAGTCATCTATCTGCAAACCAGACATAACCATCTTTGCTGGCTATAAGCTCTTTAATTTTGCTGTCTTTAAACATATCCCTGAATCTTGAAGTGGTGCTTTCATCAATATCGGCTTCAATCAGCAATTCATCCCATTTTAGCTTCTTTTTTGAATCCGCTGCGTAATGGTCGCACATCAGTTTTATTATCTGGCGTTTTTTACTACCGCCAACATTGAAACTTTCTTCGCCAATAAAAAGCATACTGCCATCTTCGGTGCAATGGATATAGGGTTTTGGATTTTCATTATTTTTGTTGAATACCACATTGGCAATGTAGTCGAGATTACACAACTTTTTGCTGTTAGCCATTTCCAGCAATTTTGGAATCGAAACAATGTTCGCTCCGGTTTTTGTGATTTCTGGATAAACGCTATGCGAAGAAGTAAGGATTAGTTTTTTCAATCTGCTGGTTGATTGCTTTAGAAAAAATTCGTCAATTTTTTTGAAAATTTCAGGATCAGAAAGTCTTCTGGCAAAATAAACCGAGATCATTTTTTTATTGTTTAGGTGGGCATTTCCTACGAAATAAAGCAGCTTCTCGACATGCTCGTTATTTTTTACTCTACTACTTGCCGTTACATCAAACTCATTAGCAAGAAATTCTACAATCCGTGAAAAATTCACATCATAAGTTTTAAGATCATCTTCACTAACCTTGATAAAACCACTAAGCGAGAGGTAAGCAAACGAATCAAGATGGTCATGCCATTCTACTTCTTTGTCATCATCGCCATCCCAATAATGTGAGAGGTTGTTTCCTTTTACTAAAAAATTTTCTCTAAGCAAAAATTCGGCATCACCATTTCCAAGCTCAGAAAGAAGAACCCTGCGAGCAATGTTGAAATCATGCTGGTCAGCTATTGCCATCAATAATTTGCAGATTGTAGAAGAAACCGCTTTTACTTTTTCTATATTCTTTCCATTAAGCCCCATCGTTCCAAATATTTATTTCCGATCATTTTTTGTTTTTCACTGCGGTCTTTAAGATCACATCCATTAGGATTGGTGATGGTAACATGCAGAAGCTCACCTCGTGGTTTTTTATCGGTTGGTTTAAATCTGATTGAAAGTTTTGCTCTTCTAATTTCGAAGTAAGGATTATGTAACGGATTGCTGGTCGAAAAAGATTTGGCGGCAAATTCATAAACTGTTGATTGGCTGGTAAAAGGCGCTTCGAGCGTTGTGGAGTTTTTACCGCTTGCAGTTCCGAGCTTTAGCATCGTTACTTTTACTTCATCGATAAGATCTGAGGCATCAACATCTTTCATAAAATCCTGAAGCGTTCTCAGCTTCGAAAGATCATATTTTTTAATCACGATTTCGCCAACATCATCATCTGCTTTTAAAAACGAATTAGCAAAAGCCTTAGCCAGTTTAGCGCGGTTTTCTTTGGAATCAGAGATTACTTCAATTATTCCGCTATGTGGCTCATAGGTGATCGAAAATTCATTTACCGAAGAAATAAATTTTGTGACAACTTCTTCCTGTTCAAAAGTTTGAATCGATTTGTGCAAGCCATCATGATAAGCAACCAACTGAAAAATTACTATTTCCTTGTCGTTGTGATCGGTTTTTTTTCTGTCGAAGAGATCAACTTTTATTCTTTTGCTGATATTAAACTGTTCCAACACCAGCTGTTTGAATCCCGCTATATTTTCTTTGCTGGCATGAATTTCTCGCATCGAAGGTGCAACAAAAGAACTCCATTCGCGAGATTTTCTTTTGTAATCGGATGAGGCGCAAAATTCAGCCTTTTGAAATTCTAGTGGGTGATTTTGAATTGCCCAAAGGCATCTGGCGTGATCACTTTTTAACTCAAGAAAATTGTCGTTGCTGGCAATCGTTGGTTGCGAATGAAGAGCTGCTTGTCCAAGCTCATCAACCATTTCATGAATGCGCTCGATAATTTCAAAAAGATGAGCTTTGCGTTCCTCGTTATCTAAATTCCAGATCGAATTAAAAAGCTGTGATTGATATTTCTTGTCACTGATTTGCCATTTAAAATCATCGGGCAGTTTGACTTCATAGCCATTAACAAATGGCTTCATATCTTCTTCAGGAACGTTACGGATGAACTTTTTTATTTTTGCTTGCATGGCATTGAACGCTTTAGGTGAAAGAGCGCTGTGCCATTTATTTTAGGTGATAAAGTTGGACATTAAAACATCAAATCTCTCACCCGCCTACAATGAGCTAGGAAAAAGGCGCGGCACTCCGAATCTTAAAATAACCTTAAAATCATACTAACCTGATTCATTTTGTAAATGTTTTGGTATTTTCTGTGCTAAAAATGGGACAGTTCTGTCTAAAAAACGAACATTTTTTGGCTAACGATGTGTGATGAAAACGCACTTCTGCATATTTAAGGGTCATTGTGCGTTTAGCGTGTTTTTGGGTTAATTGGTGAACTTTTTAACCAATTAACCGCTATCATATGACAATACAAACTAAACAAAGAATTACCCAAAAAACCAGCCACATTAAACAAGAAAGACTATCCGAAGTCGCTGAAATCCTACTAAATGGCATTCGCCGCCTCGAAGAGCGAAAAAAAGCAGAAAATCTCCAGATTCCGCTTGCTAGTAAAAGCTTTCCGAGCCTTCATAATACTGATTCCAAGCCTTATTAACCATTAGAATTATGTATTATGAGCAAAACAATTATCCGTCAAATTATTGAACTTGAAGAAAAGTCCACGCCAGAGTTAAGGCAGCTTTACAATAAGATCATGCCAAAACCGGCAACCCCAACTGCAAACAAGGAATATTTAAAACCAAGAATTGCCCATCGATTGCAAGAGTTGGCTTTTGGTGGTCTTAAGCAAGAAAGCAAAGATCATCTGCTTAAAATTGCTGATGGAGCTTCTGCCAATTCTTTAAGGCGCCATACCGACCTGATGCCAGGAACTAAAATTTGTCGCGAGTGGAATGGGGTGATGTATGAGGTGGAGGTTATGAAAGACTGTTTTGCCTATCAGGGCAAAAAGTTTCGCAGCCTGTCGTCAATTGCCAAGAATATCACAGGAACCAAATGGAATGGTCCCAAATTTTTTAAACTAAGAACAGAATAACAACCAAAATAAAATATGAAAAATTATCAAACTTTAGAAACCAAAACTGATTCGTCAGAAAACCAAATTGATTTAAGCAATAAGCCAAAAATTCGTTGTGCAATTTACACCAGAAAATCCAGCGAAGATGGTCTTGAACAAGATTTTAACTCGATTGATGCCCAAAGACTCTCCGGTGAAAATTTTATCGCCTCACAAGTAAGTAAAGGATGGGTTATGATTCCTGAATATTATGATGATGGAGGATTTTCCGGAGGAACATTGGAGCGTCCGGCACTAAAAAGACTTTTTAACGATATCAGAAATAAGAAAATTGATTGCGTGGTCATTTACAAAATTGATCGACTCAGCAGATCGCTTTTCGATTTCCAGCAAATCATCGAACTTTTTGATCAATATAAAGTTAGCTTTGCTTCCGTTACTCAGAATTTTACCACTGATGATTCTGTTGGAAGATTAATGCTAAATGTAATGTTGAGCTTCGCCCAATATGAACGAGAATTAACCGGTGAACGCATCCGCGATAAAATTGACGCTTCAAAAAAGAAAGGAATGTGGATGGGTGGAACTGTGCCCTTGGGCTATGATGCCAAAGAAAGAAAACTAACCATAAATCCTGAAGAATCGAAAATCATTGCCGCTCTTTTTGACATTTTTATTGAAACTGAATCAGTTACCGAAACCGCCAGAGAATTAAACCGACTTGGATTTAGCACTAAAACTTGGATTTCCAGGACAGGAAAAATTCAAAGAGGTAAAAAATTCAATAAAGCTGCCGTTAGAAGAATAATCGAAAATCCGCTTTATACCGGCAAAATAAAGCACAAAAACAAAGTTTATGATGGGCTCCACCAAGGAATAATCAGCGATGAAATCTGGCAGGAAGCAAATAGCATCATCAAAAGAAATCACGAAACAAAAATTATTTCTCCAATTTCAAGAGTGAGCGCCGCTCCGCTTTTAAAAGGCGTTATGAATTGCGGAATCTGCGGGTCAAAAATGACTCCAACTTACACTTCAAAGAAAGGCAAAAGATACCGCTATTACATTTGCTCTGCCAGTTCCAAAGGAAATAATGATGCCTGCAAAGTTGGCAGAATACCGGCATCTGAAGCTGAAAATGTCGTAACCAGCCAGATTCTTAACATCTTGAGAAAGCCAGAATTCATTGTGCAGGCAATAAGCCAATCTTCCAAAAGTTTTTCTGAAAATACTGTAATCAATAATTTCAAACAGATCGAGAAAGTTTGGGATGAATTGTTTCCAGTTGAGCAAGCAAGAATAATCAATCTTTTAGTCAGAGACATCGAGGTAAAACCAGAGGGCTTTAACATCAGAATTTTTAAAGAAGGAATTAACTCATTATCAAACGAATTAACCGCATAAAATTATGAACGATAAACAACAAAACATTCAAATTGCCAATGATGAAATCATCGACCTTTTTGTGCCGCTAGAAATTAAAAAAAGAGGCGGAACGGCAATGATTATTTTGCCAAAAAATCTTAAAAAAGAAGAGATGGCCAAATGCTTTGATGAAAAAATGATCAAGGCATTTGCCAAAGCCTACAAGTGGAAGAATATGCTGGAGGAAGGGCAAATAGATTCGCTGGCGCAAATTGCCGTCAGAGAAAACATAACTGGTTCATATGTCAGCAAAGTTTTTAATCTGAATTTTGTTGCCCCTGAGATAGTGGAAAAAATTTTGAACGGCGAACAGCCAAGAGATTTAAAATTGCAGGATATGTTGGTTGGCAAATTTCCTATATTGTGGCAGGAACAAAAAGAGCTATGGGGATTTTAGGAGGCTGATTCTGATTTTCTTGAGATTGGTTTTGTGAAGTGGTTCTTTGAACTATCTGAAACATCTTTTTTTTGAGAGAGCTATTCTGTGGCTGAGATTTGGGTGATTAAAAACGGTTAATGGTGCTGCTTTATTTTCTTTCTAATCTTTTTTCCAGCTCACGCTTCACATTTGCCATATTGTCGCGGATGTGATCACAAAAAGACACTATGGTATAAAGCTGTTCATCTGAAAAACTGTAAATTTCTTTAGAAAAATGATGCAAATCTGAGGAAAATTTTTCAGCAGAACTGCGTAAAAAATAAAACTCGATTTTGCTTTCGGGATTATTTTTTTGATCACTATTTTTTGTCATAAAACTTCTTAAAAAGTTAATATCAAAAACGCTGCAAAGCCTCTGAAATGGAGGCTTAGTAAGCTATTATATTAACTCTACGGAAGTGTTCTAGCAAGCTAAAAAGAAGAAAAATAAGCAGAGCGGTCTGTAGTAAAAAAATCTTGAGTTTTGTTGATTTTTAAAAGTTTTTTTGCATAATGTCGGTCTGTTTTGAAATTTTACTAACTTTTAAGTAATTAATGGCGAACTTCTTCCGCATTGCAATTCTTGCTATATTTTGCCTGTCTCTCACTGGCAAGATGCTGCTTAAAGATGCCTGTGCGGATGAAATTTTGCCGAAAACTGTTAAATCTGTGCAAGTTCATGATTTTAGTGGCTCTACTGATTCTTCTTCTAAAGCTGATTGTGGTTGTCATTGTCATCACAGCCATTTTGATTTTGCATTCGTTGGCAATAATTCCGGTATCGAGGTAAAAGAAGTTCAAATTTTTGCTTTCGATTTTCTCTCCTCACTTCCTCTTCACATCAACTCTCCTGCGAGGCCGCCTAAGATAGTTTCTTAACTTCACAAAGTCAGTCCATCTCTGCTTTGAGATGGCTAGTTAAGAACTATTTATTAAAGGAAAATGGCCAGATTTTTTATCATATTTTCATCAATCTTTTTCATAAGCTCCTCAGCTTTTTGTAAAGATTATCGCATTGATGAACTCTTAAACATCGCAGAACAAAACAGTTACAACATTCGTTCTGCTGAATCCACAGCACTTGCGCAAAAGCGTTTTGCAAATCAGCAAAAATATTGGAGCAATCCGACAGTTGGTTTTGGTAGGCTTGCTGGGCAAGACACATATAGCGTTACTCAAACAGTTCCGTTCTATAATAAGCTGCAAAGCAAATACGATATTGAAGAAGCGGAATATTGGGTTTTGGAAAATCGTAAAAATAATGTCTCGTTATTGGTGAAGTCAGAAGTTTTCAGTCTGCTTTACCGCTATCAAGCATTGAAGAAAAAAATTGATTTGGCGCAGAAGCGAATTGATCGGCTTTTGTTGGTCGATAAATACCTTTCGACAATTGTCTTGAGCTCGCCAACTAAGAAGGCGCAATGGCACATCACCAAAGATAAAATCAAATTAGTCGAGCGCGATTTAATCAGATTTAAAAACGAGCTTTATCAGACTTGGAATGCAGCGAATGTTTATTTAAACCTGCAAGAACAGCCGACTTCTGTCACTGTCGAATGGCTCAATAATCAGAACTATCGCGGCAAAGATTTTTTTGTTAACGCAGCGTTGGAAAATAACCTTGAGCTAAAAGAGCAAAAAATTCTCATCAGCAAATATAAGTCGGAGCTTTCATTCTCCAAAGTTGAACAGATGCCGGACGTGAATGTGACGGCAACAAAACAAAATGGTGCTAACTCTTCTTTTGCTGGCTCTAACCAAGATTCTACAGGTGTTGGTGTTTCCTTCTCAGTTCCGCTATGGAATCGCAATCAGGAAAAAATTGCTTCGAGTGAATCAAAAATAAAAGCGCAGCAAGAATCCTACGAATTCTATCGCAATCGTTTAGTTCAAATCACTAGCAACGACATCAGCGAATATGAAACCGCTCTCAAATTAGCGAAGAATTTTCCGATTGATGAAATTGGTAAAATTGTTTCCCGCTTAAACGAAGCCAACTCTGATTTCAAAAAAGGTGTGCTCGATTTCATCACTTACATCGAGCTCGATTCACAAGAATATCAAACAATCGACACCATCCTCGACACTCAAGTGGATCTGGCTTCATCTTACTCTGCCTTAATGGTAAAAATTGGTAACTTTACTCTTCCTAAAAATGACCGCGAATAAATTTTTTCATAAAATAATCGATGCCAGATGGTATGTGTTAATCCTATTTGGATTCATTTCACTGTTTGGTTTTTACTCACTTAACAAAGTTAAAATTGATGCAATTCCTGACATCACCAACAAGCAGGTAATCGTCAATACTAAGACTTTTGGCATGGACCCGACCAAGATTGAAAAGTCAGTAACATATCCAATCGAAGCCGAACTTTATGGGGTTCATGGCTTAACGGAAATGCGTTCAATTTCCAAGTTTGGGTTGTCGCAAATCATCCTAATTTTCAGAGATGATGTGGATATTTATTTTGCGAGAAACCAAGTGTTGCAAAGAATATCAGGAATTCGTGATCAGATTCCAACTGGCATGACACCTGAGATCGCGCCACTAACCACCGGTATCGGTGAGATTATCATGTATCGCGTTTATGCAACAAACGGCGATAATGATTTCATGAAGTTACGCACAATTCAGGAATATCAATTTGCGCGTGAGTTGAAGAAAGTTAGTGGTGTTGCTGAAGTAGATACGATTGGCGGTTTTGAACGTGAACTGCATTTGAACGTCATTCCAGAAAAGATTGCTCAATATGGAATGACACCGGAAAGGTTGATCACGCAAATCCAAACTATCGGAGAAAATTTTGGTGGCGGCTATATTGAGAAAGATGGTCAGCAAAAAGTTGTGCGCACTTTTTCCAACCTCGGAAGTTTTGAAGATGTGATGGATATTCCGGTGAAGATTGATTACAGCGGAAAAGCGCTGCCACTGCGTCACATTGTTGAAGTAAGTCCGAATTATTCGCAGCGACTTGGAAGCGCGACTTACAAAGGACAAGAAGCGGTGATTGGCACAGTAATGATGCAATCCGGCGAAAATGCCAAAGAGATTTTAACCAAAGTAAAAAACGAAATCGCCAAGCTGAATGCGCGAAGCACGGAAGCTAAAATTGAAATTCTTTACGACCGACAATTCTTAATTGATGCCACGATCAAAACTGTACTGAAGAATTTGGCTGAAGGAATTTTGCTGGTGATTGGTGTGTTATGTTTGCTTCTCGGCAATTTCAAAGTTGGCATGATCGTAGCTTCATCACTGCTGTTTTGCATTTTGATTCTTGTCGCCTGCATGAATATTTTTGGAATTTCTGCAAACCTGATGAGCCTTGGTGCGATTGATTTTGGATTGCTTGTCGATTCTTCCGTGGTGTTGGTTGAGTATATTGTTAGCAGTTTAATTTTAACACGAAGCAGAGAAGAAAAAGGAAATTCAATCGCCAATCTTTGCACTCAGGTTCTAAGACCTGTGATGTTTGGCATTAGCATCATCATTTTAGTTTACGTGCCGATTTTGATGTTTAGTGGCATTGAAGGAAAAACTTTTAAGCCCATGGCAATCAATGTGATTATTGCGATGATTGCAAGTTTGTTTGTGGCGTTTTTGCTGATGCCAATTCTTTCTTACTTTTTTGTTGATGGCGCAATTACTCACGAGAAGCACAAATTTTTTGCCGCAATCAGAAATAAATATGAGATATTGCTGCAATATTCTCTTACTCGTGGAAAGCAGGTAATTGTTGTCTGCACAGCATTTTTTGTTCTATCGCTTTCTTTGCTATTTTTTATGCCCTCTGACTTTCTGCCTGATCTAAATGAAGGCGATATTGTCTACACAGTGATTGCCAAAAATGGCGCAAGTCTTTCGCGAACTAGCGAAATTATTCGTGATATTGAGCAAAAAATTGATGGTGAGAAAGAGATCGAAAGAACATTTTCACGTATAGGAGTGAGTCAGGCAGGCCTTGATTTAATGCCACAAAATTCTGCTGATCTTTTTGTAATTCTTAAAGAGAAATTCAAAGGTAACGCAAAAGAAATCTCAGAGAGAATTTACAAAAAAGTTAAAGAGAGTTGTGAGGAATGTGAGGTCACAGAATCGCAGCCAATCAAGATGCGCTTCAATGAAATGCTTGAAGGAAGCAGAGCTGATCTATCTCTGAAAATCTTTGGTGAAGATTTGAATGTGCTGATGGAGATCACTGAGAAAATAAAAAATCTTCTTCATGAAAAATCGCAGATCAAAGAAATCGAAGAGGATTTTATTAACTCGATTCGCAATGGTGGCTTCATTGATGTCATTCCAAACTACACGCAAATCGCCAAGCACCAAGTCACGATTTCTGACGTGAACACAAACTTAAAAGATGCGATGGCGGGCATTCAGGTTGGTAATTTTTATGCGACAGAATTTCCGATTTCGATTGTATTGCACCTGAGCGAAAAAATCAGAAACGATCCGCAGACAATTGCCAACATTCCGGTGAGTTTGCCTGATGGTGGAAGTTTTCCGCTTTCACAAGTTGCTGAGTTAAAAGAAAGCGAAGACATCACAGCAATTCCAAGACTTTTCGGTAAAAGATATTCCAGCCTTTCGGTTTATCTAAAAAACACTGATTATGCTGGTTTCATCAAAGAAGCAGAGAACGAAATCACTAAAAACAAAATTCTGCCGGAAGGCTATTATCTTGAATGGGGTGGTAGATTTGAAAATTTAAGCAGTGCAAGAAATCAAATATTTGCTGTAATCCCGCTGATTATTTTGGTGATCTTCGGCATGCTTTACCGTATGTTTGGTGACACCAAAAAAGTGATGATTGTGTTTTCTTGCGTTCCTTTCGCCTTGAGCGGTGCGATTTTGTTGCTCTTCATTTGTCGAATTCCAATCACGATTTCAGTTTATGTCGGCTTCATCGCTTTGATAGGAATCAGTTTACTCAACTCAATCATCCTCATCGACACTTTCAAGAAAACTAACGATTTGACGCTAACCTGCCTATCAAGATTACGACCGATTTTGATGACGGCAATTGTTGCAAGTCTCGGCTTTTTACCAATGGCTTTCGGTCATGGAATCGGTGCAGAAGTTCAACAGCCAATTGCAATAACTGTGATTGGTGGTATTATCAGCTCAACTATTGCAACGCTGATTTTGAGCCCAGTGTTACTACAAAAATTATTAACTAAATCAAATTAAAATATGGGACACGATCACAATCACAGCGCAGAAAAAAGAAATTACGACAAAGCATTTGCCGTTGGAATTTTGCTTAACACAGTCTTTATCACCGCAGAAATAATTTACGGACTGCAAGCCAATTCATTAGCTCTACTTGCCGATGCCGGACATAATGCTGGTGATGTTTTGGGATTAGTTTTGGCGTGGGGTGCAGCAATTCTTGCAAAGAGAAAATCTTCCGAGCGATTCACTTATGGATTACAAAGCTCAACAATTATGGCATCACTAACCAATGCCATTCTTTTGCTTGTTGCAGTTGGCGGAATTGCGTGGGAAGCAATCGGCCGCTTAAAAACTGTAGAAGCGGCAATCAACACTCAAACTGTAGTCTGGGTGGCGTTCCTTGGAATTTTAATCAATGGAATCACCGCCTGGTTTTTTGTTTCCGGAAGCAAAAAAGATTTAAACATTCGTGGTGCTTTTCTGCACATGGCGGCAGATGCGTTGGTTTCACTTGGTGTGGTAATTTCTGGTATCGTGATGATGAAAACCGGCTGGGTAAAAATTGATCCGATAGTCAGCCTTGTAATTGCATTCGTGATCGTAGTTGGAACATGGAATTTGTTAGTTCATTCAGTAAAACTTTCTCTTCACGCCGTTCCAGAAAATGTCAATTACGCTAAGGTGAAAGCCTATCTCTCCGGCTTAGAAAATGTAAAAGAAGTTCACGACCTTCATATTTGGGCAATGAGCACTAGTGATGTCGCATTATCCTCTCATTTATTGATGATAAAACAGCCAGATAAGAATTTTCTAAAAGAAGTTGAACACGAATTGGATCATGATTTCGGCATCAACCATTCGACAATTCAAATTGAGATCGGTGACTCAACTGCGCGATGCGAACTTATTAATAATCATAAACACCAATGAAAAAAATTATTTTTTTACTTCTGATTTTTTCCTCATCTGCTTTTGCTAAAAGCTATGATCTCGAAATCAAAAAGCAGGATGTTTTTATCACCGGAAAAGCGGTTGAAGCAATTGCGGTTAATGGACAAATTCCAGCACCAACCTTGTATTTTGAAGAAGGAGAAGATGTTACGATTCACGTAAAAAATTCTCTTAAGGAAAAAACCTCAATTCACTGGCACGGACTTTTGCTTGATGGATCAATGGATGGCGTGCCTGGTCTGAATGGTTTTCACGGCATTGTGCCAGGTGAAACTTTTACCTACAAATATAAGATCAGACAAGCTGGAACTTATTGGTATCACTCGCATTCCAATATTCAGGAACAGCAAGGGCTTTATGGCTCAATCATCATTACACCAAAAAAACCAATCGTAGAAGAGGTTGATCGTGAATATGTCATCGTGCTTTCCGATTTTACTGAAGAAAATCCAAACACGGTTTTAAATAACCTCAAGATTGATTCTGGCTACTACAACTACAACAAGCGCACAATTTTTACATTTTTTTCTGACATTAAGAAAAACGGATTTTCTGACACTGTTCGTAACTATCTCGACTGGAATCAAATGCGCATGGACCCAACTGATTTGTCTGATGTCAGCAACTATTATTTTTTAGTTAACGGCAAAACTGCTAAACAAAACTGGAGTGCAATTTTTAAGAAAGGTGAGCGCATAAAACTTCGCTTTATCAATGCTTCAGCGATGACGATTTATGATGTTTCAATTCCTGGTTTAAAGATGAAATTTGTTGAAGCTGATGGTCAGCCAATCAAACCAGTTACAAGAGATGAATTTCGTTTTGGTGTGGCTGAAACTTATGATGTGATTGTCGAGCCGAAAGAAGATAAGGCTTACACAATTTTTGCTGAGTCAATTGATCGCACTGGTTATGCTCGTGCTACTTTAGCTACAAAAGAAGGTATGGAAGGTAAAATTCCTGTAATGCGTCTAAGAACAGTTTTGACGATGGCAGATATGGCAATGGGTGGTATGGATGGGATGGCTCATGATATGAGTAAAATGGATCATGACATGAAAGGAATGAACATGAGTGAGATGAAAATGGATGATATGAAAAGTGGTTGGGCTGATCGAGGAACCCCTAAAGGTAATAAGGCATTGGAATATTCTGATCTTATTTCACTTCTTCCTCAACAAGATTTACGCAAACCAACACGCGAAATTGAGTTTAGATTTGGCGGTAGCATGAACCGCTATATTTGGACAATTGATGGCCAAAAATTTCCTGCACCAACTCACATCAAATATGGCGAACGTGTCAGGTTAAAATTCATCAATGATACAATGATGGCACATCCGATTCATCTTCATGGTATGTTCATGCAAATGGAAAACGGTCAACCAATGAAATGGATGCCAAACAAACACACTGTGATTGTTCCACCAGCGCAAACTGTTTCGATGCTCTTAACTGCTAACGAAGAAGGTGAATGGGCTTTCCACTGTCATCTCCTTTACCACATGTTAAATGGCATGATGACCTCCGTAACTGTTGAAAAAAACTCTGATAAACATGCGAAATAAAATATTTTTGATCTCACTTTTATTTTTATCACAAAATGTCAACGCAGAAGAAATGAAACATGGTTCTGATGGTCCAAGCATATATCATGCTTTTACAGCAGAAGGAGAGATTGGGGAAGCTCGTGATGGAAGAGCCAAAGGCTTTGATTTAGATGGTTGGATGGGAGGAGATGACAATAGATTGTGGTTAAAAAGTGAGCAAAAGTCTTTTGGTCAATATGATCAAAAATCTGAAGTTCAGGCGCTTTATGGTAGGAATATTTCTCAATTTTGGGATGCACAAATTGGTATGCGTCATGACTTCAGCACCGATTTTACTTCAAATAATGTAAACTATTTAACCGTTGCCCTCGAAGGTTTGGCGCCATATATGTTTGAAACCAATGTGCAGCTTTTTTTAAGTGATCAGGGAAATTACAGTGCTAGATTTAAGCAAGAAGTTGATATTTTGCTAACGCAGAGGCTGATCATGCAACCATATATCGAAGCAGAAATGTTTGTGCAAAATGTTCCAAAACTCCAAGTTAAATCAGGGTTAGCTGAAATTGAGACTGGTATTGTAACTCGTTATGAAATGAGCCGTAAATTTGCTCCATATATCGCTTTTCGCTATCATACCAAAACCGGTAGCACAGCAAATTTGTCACAAAAACTTGGTGATCGAGTTGATAATTTTATTGCGTCAGTTGGGCTTAGAGTAAGATTTTAATTGATGATCAGTTCGTAAATGAGACAAAAATTTTGCTCGTAGAAGTGCTTTGATAAGTTTAGGTGAGACATCACAAAGCCAATGTTTTAGAGGCTAAACTATTTGAGAAAGGTTAAGCATATTTGGAGAAACGGAGAGAGAAATACCAAGAAATTGGCAGCAATTCAGAATTTTAGAGAAGAAGCGGTGAAGGCGAATCGAAAAACACAACCCCCCTTGATCCCGCAAATACAGGGATTGGAGGGGATATAAAAAATTGCAAAAACTGAGCGGAGATAGTTTTTGAGCTGTAGCTATGGCGGAAGGGGTGAGATTCGAACTCACGGTAGGCATGAACCTACGGCAGTTTTCAAGACTGCTGCCTTAAACCACTCGGCCACCCTTCCAAACAAAACTTCTATCTCTTCGCCACAGGTCATTCTTCCAAACAAAACTAACTCTTCATCTGCCTTCGCTCTTTACGAGATGCGTCGGACGGGGTGGGGGTTAATTCAAAAAAATTTATTTGTTTGTAATGAGCTGTTTTGTGAATTTATTCAAAACAGCAGCGCTGGAGCCGCGTAAAACCTGTGAAGACGGCAAAGAGGCGGCGCAAGTTATTGGTGGTTTTTTTATTTGCAAGTTAGCTTCGATATTTTTACTAAGTCCGCCAAATATCAAGCCAGTTGCGGTTTAAGCGGTGTTTGGCTTTGGGGTTAATTGAAAAATTTGGAGGGGAGATGAGGGGGGGAGGAAGACCTAGGTCGTCGAGCCACAGTTCCAATGTGGCAGGAGGAGCGGATTCAAGCGCAAGAGCACCAGCTCCTCCGTCTTATGCAGTAGATCGAGATCGTCTTGATGGTCCAAGGACAATAAATGTGGCGCAAGTTAGTCAGTCTCGACCGATAAGACAAAGAAGTTTAAGTGCGGTTGCTGCTGCGTATTCCTCCGCTACCCCATCGCCATCGGCAACATCTTCGCCATCACAACTTTATGCCGCAGACGCAGCAGGTTCACCTCCGGCCGCAGCTGCAGCAAGCTCATCTCAGCTCGAGCCTCCAGTAAAGAAATTTTTTGACCTTCGTGAGCTTCTTGAAATTATTAAGAGTCTTAAAAAAAGTAATGAAGTGGAGGAAATTACTGAACAACAAATTTTAGCTCAGGCAGTAAAGACCCATATCAATGTCCCATCATCCTTGAAAGGATTTATCGCGAAGAAGCTGGAACTTTTAAGAAAGCAACAAGTACTTTTGGGAAGATTAGAAGCATTTAAACGGAAGTTTGATCCACCACTTGATGAATCAAGAGAAGAGGAAGAACAAGCCAGAATAGAGGAACAAATCAGAAGATTTTCTTCATTACTAAGTGATCAAAATGTCCTAAATGAAGATGTCCTAAATGCCAGGAAAGCTGTAGAAGGAGTGGAGTTTTTAAGAATAGAGGTGAGTGGTAATAATGCTTCTCCTCAGGGTGAGAGAGTGGAAACTAAGAGTGAGAGAGTGGAAATTATGCAACTACGAACAGCAGTTCGAAATCCTTTAACCCAAGAAATCATAGCCCTTGCTGAAATAAAAAAACTCGCATCGCAATTATTTTCTAATGTTCAGCAAGGACAACAAGTATTTGGACTTCCCAGAGCGGGCTCTGTTTCATCCTTACCTGGAGGGGGAAAAAAAATTAACTTTGACAATAAAGTTAGAGAACTTTTCGCAAAGCTGTATCTAGGACGTGAAACAAATGTTTCTGATGTTTCTGATGATGACATTGAAGGAGCTCTTACAGAAAGAGAAGCTGTTGCTGGTAGTGCGGTATCAGCTACTGGAGCAGGGGGGCAACTCCCCACAAGTCAAGAACCCAATCACGGAGGATCGCAAAGTGTTGATGGTGCTGCACGCCCTTTGAAACGGACTACATCAGCAGAGTCTATAGCTTCATCTTCTGCAGATCAGTCGCCGCCGCAGATTTATAGCAATCTGTTAAATCAGTTGGGTGGAGAGAGAGGGCAAGAATTTTTACGACGTTTAAGGGAAAAGGCGGAAAGGGATAGACGTTTAAGGAAAAAGGTGCAAGGGGATAATGGTGAAAGTCTCGAGGACGATCTCGTCAATATCGATGGGTATATCAAAGGTATAGGTGATTCTAGTCGTAGCAACGCACAAGCTGAAAGAGCTGGCTTATACTATCAATTGCACATTCTCTATTTTTTGAAATATAGTGTTATTATAGCCTTGGATGAGCATAAGAGGTCACTAGAGGATCTGTCTTGGACTGATTCAGTTGACAAAACATTGCGACCTAAAACAGATGCTACCGCTAATTACGAACGTTACAAAAGAGATTTTTATACTCCTACTCAACCTCCTCTTCCTGTCACCAGAACTGAAAGAGCAAGAGCAGTTTTTGCGACTGCAGCAACCTCAACAGGTCTAACCCAAGATGAGAGACGTAATGGATCAGGAGAGCGCGGGTCTAACCAGGTCACAGTCGAAACTCAGACCGAATCTACACCGGCTGCGGTTCAACTAGTGGAAGTAGTTAATGCTGGAGTAGGGGCAGAGCGATCTCAAGGCGTAGCAAGTTCTGCGGTTTCAGCTTCTTCAGCGTCTGACGCATCAACCTCAACAGATAATCCAATCGAAGACGAAAGATTTAGCAGACTCTTGGCATCCTTACAATCACTCGCTGAAAGTTTAGAATCCTCCACCTCTCGAGCTGTAACTTTTACAACTTCCAGTGCGGCAAGCTCGCATAACGCGATAGAAGTTCTTCAGAGTATAAGGGATATTCAAATCAGATTATCACAAACTCAAGAATCGCAAACTGCATTGATTTCGGGACTAGGAAATGCAATCGCAGATCTTAAAGCAGCTGCTGGTAGTTTAACG
Organism: uncultured Rhizobium sp.; assembly: GCA_964447395.1. GTDB lineage: Bacteria > Pseudomonadota > Alphaproteobacteria > Rickettsiales > UBA1997 > UBA2645. The sequence goes on along the minus strand of CAYUSO010000002.1, from coordinate 142,708 downwards.
AGTGCTGGCAGCAGAATAAGCGGCGGTGCTGATGCCAAAATAGAGAGAATTGCGGAGCTTGTAGGGGCTTTAGCATCTCAACTACTAGATTCTAACGAAGCACATCAAAGGCAACTACAAGCTTCTGACGAAGCACATAAGGCAAGAACGGCGGCTCTGGCGGATGCTCAGGAAAGAAACCAACAACAGCAGGAAAAAACTCAGAAACAAGTTTCTGATTTAGCAGGCTTAGTAGCGGATCTTAAAAAGATTGTGGAACAGCAGCAAGGAACTCTTAGGGGGTTCGAAGGATTAGCCACTGGAAACCAAGCTCAGCAAGCACAACAACTCGAAACCATTTCTGAAATATTGGTTAAGTTTAAAGACTCCATAACTTCATTCCAAACTTTGTCGGAAACGGTTGAACGGCTTTCTTTGTTAACTACCGAAGCCGCAACCTCAGCCGCTTCGGCTGCTGCATCCACTGATGCAGTTGTGGGCTCAGCTGCTTCTGCAACTGCCGCCGCTTCCGATGCAGCAGGAGCCGCTTCCCGTGCAGCAGATCAAGCTAGTCAAGCTGCTGCATCCGCCGCTGCTGCAACGGAATCAGTCGCAAGAGCTGCCGCCGCTTCTAGAGCTTCCGCAGAACGTTCGGAAGAAATTTGGAGAACAATTTTACAAGACAGAGAAGCATACGCCGCCGCTATTACAGCTCAACTGGATGGTTTTACTCAAAGGCTAGAAGCAATTTTTACTGGATTTAAAACTTCGCTTGAGGTGCCTAGGGCGAGTGAAGCGACAGCAAGAGTCGCAACTCAAGGATCAGACTTTGCTGTGCAAAAAGACGTTGCTGCTGCAGCTAGTCAAACTCAGGTTGATTTTACCATAAAGCTTAAAAAAATCGCGGATGCTCTTGCCGCCATTCAACAGCAATTTTTAGGCAATGTGCTTGCGAAGGTGCAAGAGGAAGCCGCCGCAGCGAGAGCGGCTTTGGAAGCAAGGCTTGCTGATCAAGCAGCAGCCATTGCGGCTGGGAGGGAAAGAGTAGCGGAAATAGAGGTTCGAGCCCAGAGAGAAAGAGATGAGCATGAGAAGCGAATAGCTGATTTAACAGTCAAACTAGATGCTGCGGGCGTTCAATATAGAACAGGCTTGGCCGCAGATCGAGCACAACTCACTGCTGCCAATGCAGCACAACTCACTGCGATTCAAGCAGCACATGCCGAGATCAGAACAGCATATGAAGCGCAACTAAAAACTCTCTCAGAACAAAAAGCTGCAGCTGACGCTCAGTTAAGGAAGCAGGAAGAGCTTCTTCAGCAGCAAAAACAAGCCTTGGAAGAATCGCAAAAGGCTTTGGAGGATAATCAGCAAGAGCAAGAAAAGTTGAGGCGAGAGCAAGCAGAGCAAATTGCAGCCTTGTGTGCTGAGCATGCTAGAGTTTTGGAAGATTTACAAACTCAAAATCGCGCAGCACCCCAGCGTCAGAGTGAAGCGAATCAAATGGCTTCCAATAGTGCTTTAACTCATGTGATTTCTGAACATACAAAACAACTTCAATCATTAACTGCAGCGCATTCACAGCAAACAAGAGAGTTAAATGGACAACACAGGGAAGGATTTGGCGGCACCGTTTCTCAAATGCAGCAATTATCGACGGCAGCGGAAAGGGTGGGTGCAACACAGGAACGTTTGACGCAAAAAATGGATGCCGAGGTGGGTGCAATGCAGGCCATGGCGCAACAAATCACCATCCTCACCGAAGCTGTGACACGATTGCAAGTCGCTCAAGCCCCAGCCCCAGCCGCAGCTGCAGCCGCAGCCCCAGTCCCAGTCCAAGTCCCAGCAGCAGCCCAAGTCCCAGCCGCAGCCGATGCCGCAACCCAAGCCCAAGCCAAAGCCGCAGCTGAAGCCGCAACTCAAGCCAAAGCCGAAGCCGCAGCCCAAGCCAAAGCCGAAGCCGCAGCCCAAGCCCAAGCCCAAGCCGAAGCCGCCAAACAAGCAAGACATGCAGCCTTACTTGCGCGCATGCAAAGACTAGCAGCATCCGCCACCCCAAGCGCAGCAGCGGCCTCAAGCTCATCTCAACCTCCAAAATCAGGAAATATTTCGGAGGACGAGAGATTATTTTTGGCGCTAAATAAACTTCAAAAAGAACGAAATTGGGCAGGGATTCAGCCAGCTGATCAGGAGTTAATCACTAGAGTTTTGACGCAAAGATTAAATCAAGTTAAAGCTTCAGAAATAGGCGCGGTCGCAACGCGAATGGCCAGAGAGATCAACAGCGTTAGAGGTTTTGCGTTGGTTAACGAGAATGAAAGAGGAAGAGAAATCGTCATGGGCGGCGCTGTAAAAGCGCGAGAACTTGTGGATAGCGCTTTGCGAAAAGCTGTTCCGCCATCAGCGATTATATCTAACGCAAGTGCGACATCGGCTGCTGGCGCTTCTGTTACTCTACCAAGAAGATAGTTGGTATTTTGGAGTTTTTTCCCCTCACCCTAACCCTCTCCCACAAGGGGAGAGGGAATTAGATCGGAGTCCCCTCTCCCCTTGTGGGAGAGGGGTTAGGGTGAGGGGTCGCAACCCTCAGAAAAGCAAAATCTAAAGCTCTTCTCCCAAGTGCTATCGGAGTTAACGAGAAGATAATCCAATTTTCTTCGCCACTCCATCCAGCAAGGCATTCACAAAAGTAATTTTTTTCTCATCAAAAAAACTGGCGGCGATATCGACATATTCGCTGATGATTGCTTTAGCGGGAATATCGCGGAAAAATTTCAATTCAAAAACTCCCAAACGCAAAATCTGCAACAGCACGCCGTCTAGGCTTTCAAGGCTCCAGCCTTTTTGTAAAAATTCAGAAATTTCCGCATCGATAGTTTTTTCGTCGATGGTTAATGCCAAAAGTTTTTGCAAAAATTCCTCGTCAATTTTTTCGCGGTAAGAGGAAATTTTTTCTTCCGCATCAAGCGCATAATTTTCAATTACATCCTTGCTGATTTCTTCAAGATTTTTTGCGCCAGAAAAAAAATCGCGCTGATAAAAAATTTGCACCGCCATCAAGCGCGACAAGCTGCGTTTCTGATTTTTATTACTTGGTTTTTTGTTCATTGTTTGAAAATATTTTCGAAGTTGCTTCTGCAATAAAGGCGGCACTTATTCACCGTTAAATCTAAATGTTAAATGTTAAATTTTTTTACACGTGTCGCAAAAATTTTTGCGATTATTTTCTTTTTCTGCACTGCTTCGAGTCAGGCCAAACCTTATTTCGCAGCTGATTCAATTTCTCCGAATTTTCTCAATCCACCGCCAGAAATTGGCAGCGAGCAGTATAAAAAAGAAATTCAGCAAATCGTAAAATTGCAAAAAAATTTCGATTTAAATGAGCTTGACCAAGCCTTGGCGGAGAAGCATTTGCGGCCGGAAACTATCGCGGAATTTATTGATCCAAAACTCACTCGCGCATCTTTTCCGAAACTTTATTTTCTGCTCGATCGCTCTGGTGAAACTTCCTACGAAACCACTCAAAACATCAAAAATTTCTGGAATAAAACACGTCCATATTTGACGGATAAAAAAGTTAAAATGCTGATCGAGCCAAGTGGCGGCAAATCTTATCCGAGCGGCCACGCAACCGGCAGCTATCTTTATGCAAATATTTTGGGAATTTTATTTCCGCAAAAGCGCGAGGCATTCCAAAACTACGCCGAAAAAATTTCACAACGTCGTGTGCTGGTTGGCATGCATTATCCAAGCGACATTCTTGCCGGCGAGAAATTGGCCTTGTTGATTCTTGATCGATTGAAACAAAATTCCGATTTTGAGAAAAATTTCGAAGCGGCGCGAAGGGAGATCGCGGGGCGTTAGGTTTGACGTCGCGCCAGGATTATCAGCAGCGATTTCAGTTCCCCACACTGCGTCGAGGGGTAGGAAAGCAAACTAACGCTGGACTGGGTTTGCAACCCAATCCAAACGTTTGTGCAAAATAAAATTTGAACTCGAACTAGCTTTTACAAAAACGATAAGACGGGGTTGCAAACCCCATCCTGCAGCGAGATTAATTTTTTAACCTCAGTTCCCCGAGCGGAGTCGAGGGGTTTGGAGTTTGCTTTCCTACCCCTCGACGCAGTGTGGGGAACTGAGAATTTTTGTCCATCAAGGAATAATCCCCCAAAAATCTCCCGCTCTTCGCGTTGACTTTTCTTCATCCTTTCATAATTTTTCGCGCCGCCTTTCATCTCAAAAAATTTCCAAAATGCCAAAAAGAACAGACATAAAATCCGTCCTCATCATCGGGGCCGGACCAATCGTTATCGGACAAGCTTGCGAGTTTGATTATTCCGGAACGCAAGCCTGCAAAGCACTGCGCGAAGAGGGTTATCGTGTGATTTTGATCAACTCAAATCCAGCGACAATCATGACCGATCCCAATGTTGCTGACCGCACTTACATCGAGCCAATCAACGCTGAAATCGTCGAAGAAATCATAAAAAAAGAAAAGCCGGATGCGGTGCTGCCAACAGTTGGCGGCCAAACCGCTTTGAATTGTGCGATTGATTTAGCGAAAAAAGGAATCCTCGCCAAATATGGCGTAGAGCTGATCGGAGCTTCAATTGATGCAATAAAAAAAGCTGAAGATCGTGCGCTTTTCCAAAAAGCGATGGAAAAAATCGGCCTTGAAACTCCGAAAAATGCTATCGTTCATAGTATCGATGAAGCCATGGCAGCATTGCCGCGAATTGGTTTGCCGGCAATTATTCGCCCTTCCTTCACCATGGGCGGAGCAGGTGGTGGCGTGGCTTACACTGAGGCGGAATATCGCGAAATTATCGAATATGGTTTGATGATTTCACCAACTCATGAAGTGCTGATTGATGAGTCAATCATTGGCTGGAAGGAATATGAAATGGAAGTGGTGCGCGACAAAAATGACAATGCGATCATCATCTGCTCCATTGAAAATGTTGATCCGATGGGCGTTCACACTGGAGATTCCATCACCGTTGCGCCGGCTTTAACTCTAACCGACAAGGAATATCAACGCATGCGCAATGCTTCAATTGCTGTGCTGCGCGAGATCGGCGTTGAAACCGGAGGTTCAAATGTGCAATTCGCTGTGAATCCGGCGGATGGTCGCATGACGATTATCGAAATGAATCCGCGAGTTTCGCGCTCGTCGGCTCTAGCTTCCAAGGCCACTGGTTTTCCGATTGCCAAAGTTGCAGCGAAGCTTGCGGTTGGTTATACGCTTGATGAAATTAAAAATGACATCACTGGCGGAGCTACTCCTGCCTCATTCGAGCCTACTATCGATTACGTCATCACCAAAATTCCAAAATTCACTTTTGAAAAATTTAAAGGTAGCGAAAGCGTTTTATCGAGCTCGATGAAATCAGTCGGCGAAGTCATGGGAATAGGGCGCTCCTTCATCGAATCTTTTCAAAAAGCTTTGCGTTCTCTCGAAGGAAATTTGAGCGGAATGGATGAAATTATTATTCCAGTTGAGAATGAAAAAGATCGTCGACAAATCATCAAAGAAAAATTGAAAATCGCCTCTCCAAATAGACTTCTCATGATCGCGCAAGCGATTCGCGAAGGAATTTCAACCAAAGAAATTAACGAAATTTGCAGCTATGATCCGTGGTTTTTGGAGCAAATTGAAAATGCAATTTCCGTTGAAACAAAAATCAAAAAAGAAGGTTTGCCGAAAAATCGTGAAGATTTTTTGAATATCAAACGCATGGGTTTTTCTGACAAACGTTTAGCTAAATTGACCAATTTAAGCGAAAAAGAAGTGCGCGAATTGCGTCGCGAATTAGATCTGCACCCGACTTACAAGCGCGTAGATTCTTGCGCCGCCGAATTTGATTCCGTCACATCCTACATGTATTCGACTTACGAGAATTAAAAAATATAGATCCCCGAGCGGAGTCGAGGGGTCTTCAAGTTTATTCGTCATTCCTCGACTCCGCTCGGGGATCTCAGTATTTTATGCAGCATCTCTCCTACAAAAACCAAAAAAATCGCGACGAACTTTTTGTCGAAAATGTTGCAATTGCAGATATCGCCAAGTCAGTAGGCACGCCGTTCTATTGCTATTCCAAAAAAACTTTAGTTGAAAATTTTAACAATTTTTCCGCAGCATTTTCGCAACAAAAAATCAGCGATTACAAAATTTGCTACGCCATTAAAGCCAATTTCAATTTTCATCTCGTAAAAATTCTTGCAGGCCTTGGAGCCGGAATTGACGCGGTTTCAGCGGGAGAAATTTTTCGCGCTCTTAAAGCAAAAGTTGATCCGAAAAAAATAGTTTTTGCCGGAGTTGGAAAAACTCGCGAAGAGATTTCCTACGCTTTGCAGAATGGAGTTGAAGAATTTTCTGTCGAGTCCGTTGCTGAAATGTTTCTCTTGAATGAAGTGGCTGTTGGTTTGAACAAAAAAGCAAAATTCTCTCTACGCGTAAATCCAAATGTTGATGCTAAAACTCACGACAAAATTTCTACTGGCAGAAAAGGCGATAAATTTGGTGTCGATATTGATCTCGCTGAAGAAATTTATGCTAAAGCCGCAAAGCTGCCGGGCCTTGAGATTTATGGCATCTCAACCCATATCGGTTCGCAAATTACTACGCTTGAACCATTTGAATTAGCCTTCAAAAAATTACGCGAACTTTGCCTAAAATTGCGCGCTAATGGCCATCAAATTTCCACTCTCGATTTCGGCGGCGGCATCGGAATTTTATACAAAAATGAAAATACTTTACTGCTGCAAGATTATGCAAAATTAATCAAAACACTCACCGCCGATTTAAAAGTTAAAATCACTATCGCGCCAGGAAGGGCAATGGTCGGCAGCGCTGGAATTTTGGCAACTAAAGTAATTTTTTTAAAAGAAACCGCGGTAAAAAATTTTGTCATTATCGACGCTGCGATGAATGATTTAATGCGTCCCGGACTCTACGGATCTTATCACGAAGTTTTGCCGGTGGTAAAAAAAAGTGGCGGCAAAGCGCTCTACGACTTGGCCGGACCAGTTTGCGAAAGCACAGATATTCTCGCGCAAAATCGCGAATTAATCGCGCCGCAAGCTGAAGATTTATTCATTTTCGCAAGTGCGGGAGCCTACGGCTCGTCTATGTCCAACGAGTATAATTGTCGTCCGATGATCCCAGAGATTTTGGTTGATGGAGATAGTTTTAAAGTGATTCGCAGACGCCCAACTTTTGAAGAAATGCTGCATTTGGAGATCGAATAATGAGCAAAAAAATTCTTATCGCAAAAGTGATTACAGCCTTTGGTATCAAGGGCGAAGTTAAGATTGTGGTTTATTCTGACGAGCCGCAGCAAATCGAGAAATATTCACTTTTTGATGCTGAAGGAAATTTGCTAAAACTCAAAATCAGCAACAAAAATAAAACGGTAGTTGGAACTACAAATGGCGATTCAATTCTCATCGCAAAGATCGATGGCATCAATGATCGCAATGCTTCTGAGAAAATGCGTGGCGCAGAAATTTTCGCCAATCGTGATGATTTTAAAAATATTTCTGAGAATGAATTTTATTATGTCGATTTGATCGGACTTGATGTTGTTGATGAGCAGGGAAAAAAAATTGGCAAGGTGCTAAACGTGCTAGATCACGGCGCTGGCGGCATTATTGAAATTAAATTTAGCGCTACGGAATTGCCAAAAAATTATCAAAGAATCGAGAGTTTTCCTTTTAAAAACGCAATTTTTCCGGAAGTGAATTTGGAAAAAAATTTCATCAGAATCGACCTGCCGGAGATGGTGCAGGAGAAGGATTAGTCGATCATCTGCATTTGCAAAAATCTCAACCATAAAATCGCACAACGAATTTTTTTCTGTGCGTAAATTTTTTCTGCTAGTTTTTTGTAGGTTAAAAGCTGTTGCTGATATTGATCAGGAATCACGTCTGGTAAGGTTTCATCAGACTTATAGTCGATAATCAAAATCTCATTTTCCTTCTCGATTAGCAAATCAACGCGACCAAAAGTTTCGTTTGATGTGAGTTCGATTTCGCAATTTACTTCACCAGAAAAAATTTCTTCAAACTGCTGCGAAGCTAGAAAATTCAAGGCCAAATCGCTGACTTCATTTTTTTCTTTTTCGTTCAAAAATTCTTCTCTGGCGATAATTTTTTCGGTCAATTCTTTTAGCCATTTCTTTTCTTCGCGATGATTTTTTCCAAAAATTTCAAGAATTTTATGAATCAAGCGACCCTTGATCTGAGCAGGATTTATCTGGCTCATTGATGGAATGTGGCGAGTGATTTGCGGTGCTGATTTGAGTTTGTTGAAACGCGTTTCTGTTGCAGGAATTTCATCGTGTTGCGATGAGGTTGGTGCGACATCGGAATAAAATTCTTCCTCGCCAATCAAATTTTCTGGTAAGGCATTTTTAGCAATTTCATACCAAGATTTTGGATCGCGCGATTTGCCAAATCCACCAATGTATAATTCGTCTTCAGCCCTTGTCATTGCTACGTAAAGCAGCCTTAAATATTCCTCTTCAACCTCAATTTTTTTGGTAGCGCGATATTCTTTTAGAATTTCATTTTCGTCAGATTTTTTGCTGCACCACAGTGGAAAATTATTGAGCCAGGAAATTTCTTCGCGGTGATTTTGCAATTTATTGAAATCAAAACTGCAGTCTAGAAGCATTACCACCGGGGCTTGCAGCCCTTTGCTGCCGTGGACGGTGGTGATTTTAACGCGGTTATTTTCTTCGTCTGAAAGTGAAATTTCTGGATCAATTTTTTCAACAAATTCCAAGAATTTCTGTAAATTGCCGGAAAAATTTTTGTAAAAATCAAAAACTAAAAGAGTGAACTTATTCAGTATTTCCAAGCTCTCATCGCCGAAATAGGAAATAAAATTTTGCTGATGATTTTTTTCGTGAAGTAAAAAATAAAAAAATTCAAAGCAGTTTAAGTTTTGTGATTTTTCGATTATTTCATCGAGTTCAGTTTTTAAATCAGGATTGTCCAAACTGCTGTAGATTGTGCTTTGTTGAGCATTTTTTTTGAGGCAAATTTCTAACAAATCTTCTTCGCTAATTCCAAAAATTGGCGATTTTAAAAGACAGGCAAGGTTTAAATCATCATGGGGTAGAAGCGCGAATTTAGCCGCCGCAAGCAGATCTTGAATCAAAAGATTCTCGCCAAATTTTATTCTGCTGATGCTCGAAAATGGAATTTGATATTGATGAAAAAAATTAACTAATTCGTCCAAAAATCCATTAGTGCGCGTGCGCAATAAAATCATGACGTCGCCATAATTTATTGGCCTTTGTTTTGCTGTAATTACGCGTTTATTTTCGATCCAATTTTTAATTTTAGTGGCGGTAATTCTGGCTAAAATTTCCCTTTCTTTTTGCTCTTCATCTTTGCTGAAATCGATTTTCCATTCGTAGTTTTTTTCTTCTTTTTCAGCTTTTTCATCTTTGACTTGTGGCCAGATTTCAACTAGTCCCACACCACTTCTAACTGCTCGATGTGCTTTAAATTCACTAACTTTGCTGATGGCATTTTTGCGCTGTGAATCGCTAAAGACTTTATCAACCGCGGCAAGAATTTCTGTCGTTGAGCGATAAGAATTATTGAGTTCAATTTTTTTCAGATTTTCGCCTAATTTTTCTGCAAAATAAGAAAAGATTCTGGCGCTGATATCTGGCTCGGCGCCTTGAAAGGAGAAGATCGACTGCTTCTCATCGCCGACAATAAAAATGCTTCTTTGATTCTTTGCCGCACTTTCGCCGGAAAAAAAATCTTCGCTCAAAGCCTTGATAATCGCCCATTGCTGCTGGTTAGTATCTTGCGATTCGTCGATTAAAATATGATCAAAATTGCTATCCATTTTCATTTTTATCCAATCAGAAAAATCGGGATTGGCCAAGAGTCTGTTGGTTTCAATGATGAGGTCGTTGTAATCGAGAAATGAATTTTGTTTTTTTAGAGCTGCGTAATTTTGTAAAATTTGGTCGACAAAGTTTAGAAGCAGAGAAGTGTCATTGGCGATTTTTAGAGAGTTGAATTTGTCAGAGATTTTTTTAATTAGCTGACGCTGTTCGTCCATTACGGCCATGAGGCCGTCGGCATTTTTTCCGGCAACTTTTCGAGCTTCATTTTTTTGAGTAAAAAAAGCTAATTTATATTCGGAAAAATTTTCGAATGTTGGAGAATTTAAGAAACTTTTTATTCGATTCGCCATTTCTATATTTTTGGTGGAGCCACTTGTTTCAAGCTCTGAAGCCAGCTGAGAAATTTCTTGGCGATCAAAATTTTCTAGAAATTCTGTTATGAATTTTTCCTCGTTATCATTTTTTGTCAGAGAAAATTTTTTAAAAATTTCATTAACAATTCCCTCAATTCCAAAAAAATTTTCTTTTAGTGCGACAATTCTTTCCCTTTTAGAAATTAGCTCTGAAGTCAGATCCATCAACGCTTCGTCATGAAGCTTGGAATTAATTTTTTTGATAAGATTTTTTAAAGATTCATTTTCTTGCGCCTTTTTCATCACCTCTTTTTGCGCTTGTCTGAGCAATAATTTTTCACGATTTTCTTCTAATAATTCAAAATTCGGACTGACTTTTGCTTCGAAAGGAAAAATTTTAATCAGACTTTGGCAAAATGAGTGAATGGTTTGAACCTTTATTTTCGCCTCTTCATCAAGAATTTTTACGAATAGAGTTCGCGCTTTTTTGATTTCAATTGTACTTGGAGAGTTGCCGCTGAGCTCTTGTAATTTTTTTACCAATTCAACATCGCTACACAAAACCCACTCCGCCAAAGCAGAATTGATGCGGCTTTCCATCTCGGCGGCGGCAACTTTGGTAAAAGTTAAGCAAAGAATTTTTGCTGGCGAAACATCTTCGAGCAATAGACGCAAAACACGATCAACAAGAATTTTAGTTTTGCCCGAACCGGCAGAGGCAAAAACCCAGGCAGAAATTTGTGGATTGGAGGCTAGATGCGGCATTTATGAGGAACTTCGGATTTTTAGAAACTGTTAACTAATTATTAGCTAACAGTTTCTATTTTCCGACCACTTCTTTTTCCTTATTCTGAATCAAACTGCGATATTTGGCGACGTTGGCATTGTGTTCCTGAATCGTTGAAGAAAACACGTGATCGCCGCGTCCGCTGGCTACAAAATAAAGGTAATCAGTTTGTAGTGGATTCAACACAGCTTTAATTGAGGCAAAGCCTGGATTGCAGATAGGAGTAGGAGGCAAGCCGTAAATGTGATAAGTGTTGAAAGCAGAATTATTTTGAATGTCGCTGACGCGAATTGGTCTTTCCAAATTTTTGTCACCAAAAGTGAAGGAATAGATGATTGTTGGATCAGATTGCAGCTTCATTCCTTTGCGCAGGCGATTGACAAAAACCGAAGCGACTTGCGCGCGCTCAGCTTCAATACCGGTTTCTTTTTCAACGATTGAGGCGAGTACCAAAGCTTGTTCTTTGGTTTTTAGCGGAATCGACATATCGCGCTTTTCCCATAATTCATCGACGGCTTTTCTCATGGCGTCTTGCATGCGTTTAACCATGCCAGCCTTGGTGTCGTTGTAAGAGTAAAAATAAGTTTCTGGCAGAAGAGAGCCTTCGCGAACTTTTTCTGGAAGTTGTCCGATTAAGCCGGCGGAGCGATCAATTGCAGCAAGGGCAGAGTGAGTTGATAAACCCTCGGCGACCGTCACTTTGCGGAAGAAGATATTTCCGCGAATCATCTTGTGCAGGATTTTGTAGTAGGAGATATTTTTTTCGAAAAAATACTCGCCATAGCGAACTTTTGGATCCACACCTTTGATGAGCTGTCCGATGTAAAGAAATGCAGACGGACTTTTGATGATATTTTCTTCGTGAAGCTTCTCAACGACTTGGCGCAAGGTCATTCCACTTTCAACCAAGAAGCGCTTATCCTCGCGATGATAAGAGTTTGGCGCGTTGAAATACATGATAACGCCAAGCATTAACAAGAGGTAGCAGATCACTGCCACTGAGAAGCCGGCGCAAACCGTAAGAAGTTTTTGTTTCATCTTAGATACGTTTTAAAACTAGGCAGGCATTGGTTCCGCCGAAGCCGAAGGAGTTGGACATTACTACGTCGATCTTTCTTTCTTTTGCCTTTTTGGCGACGAGATCAATGTCGCAGCCTTCTGATGGATTTTCCAAATTCAGAGTTGGCGGAGCGACTTGATCACGAAGAGCGATAATTGAGAAAATTGCTTCAATTGCTCCAGCCGCTCCGAGCAAGTGTCCAGTGGCAGATTTAGTTGAAGACATTGAAAGTTTGTAAGCGTGATCGCCAAAAACTTTCTTGACTGAGTTGACCTCGATCTCGTCTCCCATTGGGGTTGAAGTGCCATGGGCATTGATATAATCGACGGCGTCAACATTTAGTTCGGCATGTTTTAATGCAAGTGTCATCGCATAGGTTGTGCCACGTCCGCTAGCTTCTGGCGCAGTGATGTGATAAGCATCGCCTGACATTCCGTAGCCAACGACTTCAGCGTAAATTTTTGCGCCGCGTTTTTTGGCATGTTCATATTCCTCCAGAACAACAACTCCTGCACCTTCGCCCATCACGAAACCGTCGCGATCTTTGTCCCACGGGCGTGAACCGGCGGTTGGATTATCGTTGAATGCGGTTGAAAGTGCGCGCAGAGCCGAGAAGCCGCCGATTCCAGATTCGCAAATTGCTGATTCAGCGCCGCCAGCAATCATCACATCGACATCGCCAAATTGAATCATGCGTGCAGAATCGCCAATGGCGTGAGAGCCTGAAGCGCAAGCTGTGACAACGGCGTGATTTGGTCCCATAAAGCCGTGTTTGATGGAAATTTGACCGGAAGCGAGGTTGATTAAACTTTGTGGAATGAAGAAAGGAGTGATTTTTCTCACGCCTTTTTCGCGCATGGTGACAACGGTTTTTTCAATTGCTGGAAGCCCGCCAATGCCGGATCCCATCATTACGCCAGTGCGATATTTTTGCTCGTCAGTTTCTGCTTTCCAGCCAGAATCAGCGACTGCTTGATCTGCTGCTGCAACGGCAAAATGAATGAAACGATCCATTTTTCTCTGCTCTTTTGGATCGATGTAATTGTCAGGATTAAAAAGGTCCGGGGAGTTATTTCCTTCGCTGGCGTATTTTACTTCGCCAGCAATTTTGCATGGACATTCCTCAGCGTTAAAAATGCTGATTTTGCTAATTCCCGATTCGCCGTTGATAAGTTTTTTCCACGTGCCTTCGGCATTTGAGGATAAAGGCGTCACAGCACCAATGCCAGTGACGACAACTCGTCTTTTTTGTGTCATTTTTTGGAAAAGTTTTTGAGATTTGAAGTGAGGGCGCGCGTTCTAAAAGTAAGAAATAATTTTGAAAGATTTTTAGACCTTCGCAAGATTGATGATTGTCACCAGCAGTCGCCAAGCATTTCGCGCGATGCGCAATTTGCTTTCGCCGAGTTTATTTCCGTAATTGTAGATAAGTGGAATTTCATCGGCACGCGAAGATAGGCGCGACAATTTTATCAGAAGTTCGGCAGTGTAGGTGAATTCAACTTCGGTGATAAATTTATCTTTTTCCTTGGCAAAAACTTCTCGTAATTTTTTGGCACGAAAAATGCGATAGCCGCTGGTGTAATCCTGCAATTTCGCACCAGAAATTTTTCTTATCGGAAAAATATTTTGCAGCAAAAGCGAAGTAAATTTGCTGATGAATCGACGATATAGAGGAAAATTAGATACTACGCTTTTGTCGCAGAAGCGAGAGGCGACAAGAAGATCGAGATTATTTTTTTCAAAATGCTCAATCATTGCGGGGATTTGCTCTGGATTGTGTGTATTGTCGGCATCAAGAGAAATTACTAAATCTTCATCGGCAGAATTTTCGATTACATCAAGAGCGAGTCTTTTGTAGGCGATTCCAGCTCCGCGCTGATTTTTTTGCGGCAAAACCTTTATTTTATGAAATTTTTGGAAATCAGAAATAATCCGCAAAGACTCATCAGTTGTGCCATCGAGGCAAAAAATAATTTCAAAATCACGCTGCAAAATTTGCATTTCGTGAGAAATATTTACCAAAAGTTTTTGTAGATTTTGCGCTTCATTGAGGCAGCAGAGAAGGATTTTGATCATTTACGATTTATGTTTATAATTTACGATTCGTCGCAAATTTTCTAAATCGCAAATCATAAATCGTAAATCATAAATTTTTTACAATGCTCCACAAACAATTCGACATCATCATCATCGGCTCTGGCGGCGCGGGTTTGATGGCGGCTTTGACAGCAATAAAATCTGGCGCAAAAAACATCGCTGTGATTAGCAAAGTCGTTCCGACCAATAGCCACACGGTTGCAGCTAAGGGTGGAATAAATGCCGCTCTTGGAAATAAAAGTGAGGATGATTGGAAGTGGCACGCTTACGACACTCTAAAAGGCGCGGATTATTTAGCAGATTCTGACGCAGTTGAATTGCTGTGCAGCCAAGCGGAGAGCGCGATAATCGAGCTCGAAAAAATGGGCGTAGTTTTTTCGCGTGATAAAAATGGACGAGTTTCTCAGCGCGCTTATGGCGGTCAAACCACAAATTTTGGACAAGGTGAAAACGCTCATCGCGCCTGTTATTCCAAGGATAAAACTGGTCACACCATTTTACACACTCTTCACGAACAAGCGCTAAAAAATGGTGTAAAATTTTTCTCAGAATTTTTCGTGACGGATTTGTTAATCGAGTCGCAAAAGCGCTGCTACGGCTGTCTCGCGATAGATTTAAATTCTGGTGAATTAGTCACTTTCGCCAGCCAAATTACCATTCTTGCAACTGGCGGTTATAGTCAAATTTACCAAAATACTACCTCGTCTCTAATCTGTAGTGGCGATGGTTCAGCGCTAGTTTTGCAAGAAGGTTTGCCGCTGCAAGATATGGAATTTATTCAGTTTCATCCAACGGGAATTTTCGGTCACGGATTCCTCGTGACCGAAGCAGCGCGCGGTGAGGGCGGCTATTTGCTAAATTCCAACGGCGACAGATTCATGAAAAAATACGCGCCAAAAATGATGGAATTGGCCTCGCGCGACGTGATTTCGCAAGCGATGGCAACTGAAATTCATCAAGGTCGCGGCATTGGAAAAGACAAAAATTTTCTGCATTTAGATTTGCGACATCTCAGTGAAGAATCCTTGAGCAATAAGCTTCCGGGAGTTGTTGAATTGGTAAAAAATTTCGCACAGCTCGATGTAAAAAAAGATTTAATTCCAGTTGCGCCATCGGCTCATTACACGATGGGCGGCATTCCAACCGATCTCGATTGTTGCGTAATTGACGGATTAATGGCGATTGGCGAAACTGCTTGCATCTCGGTTCACGGCGCTAACCGCCTGGGTTGCAACTCACTTCTTGATCTCATCGTTTTCGGAAAAATCGCCGGCAAAAAAGCTGCGGAAAAAATTGTAAAAAATTTCGTCAGCGTAGCAGAAAAAATCGCGGCGAAAAAAATCGAGAATTTCAAAAAAATATTCGACTCACAACTCACGACTCACAACTCGCGACTAGATTTTCTGAAAAAAAATCTCCAACAAAACAACGAAAAAAACCTCGGAGTTTTTCGCGACGAAGAGCTGCTTAAATCAGGATTGGCAAGAACTCTCGACCTATTCAAAACCTTTAAAAACTACCGCATTTCCAATAAAAATTTAGTCTGGAATGAGGAAGTAATCGCCTATTTCGAACTGCAAAATTTATTCCTAAATTCCATTGCCACAAACTATGCTGCGCTCAATCGCAGAGAGAGTCGCGGCGCTCACTATCGTTCTGATTTTTTAGAGCGCGATGATGAAAATTTTCTTGCTCACAGTTTGGTTCGAATCACTGATTCCGAAGAAAATCAGTTGGAATTTTCACTAAAAGCTGTGAGAAACAAATCACAAATCCCCGAACTAAATATTCCTCTCAAACCACGAGTTTACTAATCATTCACAATTAAAATGAGATATAGCGCCAACCTCAACATCATCGTTAAAGCCATTGAAAAGGCTGCAATTCACATGCCGCGCGATTTTACCGAGTTAGAGAATTTGCAATCAAACCCATTTTCTGCCAATAAATTCGCGGCTGCATGCTATAAAAAAGTTAAACAAATCTTGATTGATGATTTTTCGAAATTTCGTCCTGACTACAACATAATTTTTTCTGACGGCGAAAAAATAATTCGTAGTCAAAATGCCGAATATTCCTACGTAATTTTTCCGATTGATGGTTTTGATAATTTAGCGCGATCAAACCCTGATTTTACTATTGCCGTGGCACTTGAGCATCGCGCGGAAAATGCTCAAAAAGAAGCGATTTCCGTGGCAATTTTCAAAATTATTGGCGGCGAACTTTACTACTGCGAAAAAGGATTTGGCGCTTACTTGAGCAATCGTCGTATTCGCGTTTCTAAGCGCTCCGCATCTGAAGGAGTTGTTATTGCAAGCGAAGATCAAAACTTCATCAACGAACAAAAATATTCGGCGCGCAGCTACGGATGTCGCACTTTGGAGCTGGCTTATGTTTCTTCCTGTCGTATCGAAAAAGCACTTTTCAAAAAAGAAAATTACGATTTGTTAAAACCGTTTTTGCTCTTGGTGCGTGAGGCTGGCGGCAAAATTTCCGAAGAAGAAAAATTCATTTCAGCGAGTAATTAATGCAATTCATCGACGAAACCAAAATCCATCTTCAAGCAGGAAACGGCGGCAATGGTGCCTCGAGTTTTCGTCGCGAGAAATTTATTCCGCGTGGCGGTCCAGATGGTGGGGATGGCGGTCGTGGCGGCAGTATAATTTTCGAATGCACCAAAGATTTAAACACGCTGATCGACTTTCGTTTTCAACAACATTTCATTGCAAAAAGTGGCGTGCGTGGTCACGGAGCCAATCGCAACGGGATCTCCGGAGAGGATTTAGTTTTGCGCGTTCCGCTCGGCACGCAAGTTTTTAACGAAGAAGAAACCGATGTAATCGCTGATTTAACCCTTGATGGCGAAAGATTTACCGTCGTCAAAGGCGGTCGTGGCGGACTTGGAAATAGCAATTTCAAAAGCTCAACTAATCGCGCTCCAACTTACGCACAAACTGGTGAAGAAGGTGAAAAAGCGGTGGTGATTTTAAAATTAAAATTACTTTCTGACGCTGGATTGCTCGGCATGCCAAACGCAGGAAAATCAACTTTTCTTGCCGCCACAACTCGTGCTAAGCCGAAAATTGCCGATTATCCTTTTACCACTCTGAAGCCGCAATTGGGCGTGGTTTACGTCGATAATCATGAATTTGTTTTGGCCGATATTCCGGGATTAATTAAAGGCGCGTCGGAAGGAAAAGGTTTGGGCGACCGCTTTCTGAAACATATCGAGCGCTGCGGAGTTTTGCTGCATTTAATTGACGCTTCGGCAGAAAATGTTGTCGAAAATTATTCAACAATTCGTGATGAAATCGCTGGATATAGTCCAGAACTTTTAGAAAAACCGGAAGTGATTGCGCTTAATAAAATCGACCTTCTAGACGAAAAAGAAGTGAAGAAAAAACTTACAGAATTGAAAAACTTTCTCAAAAAATCTGGCGTAAAAAAACCACAAGTCTTTGCAATTTCTGGCGCCACTACAAAAGGAATCGAAGAAGTTTTGCGTGAGCTTTGGAGGGAAATAGTCGTAAGTCGTAAGTCGTAAGTCAAAAATTTTTTTATGACAAAGAATCTGGGTGCGGTTTTAATCACTGGTGCGGCGAAGAGAATAGGGCGCGAAATAGCCTTAAATCTAGCTAGAACTGGGTATGATGTGGTGATTACTTTTAATAAATCTGCGACAGATGCGAAAAAGTTAACGCAGGAAATTATCAAGAAATTCGGCGTAAAATGCGAAGCTGTGCAATGTGATTTGCGTGATCAAAAGCAGACAAAAAAATTAGCACAATTCATGAAAAAAAATTTTCCGAATTGGAATTTGCTCATCAATAATGCTTCGGTTTTTAACAAATCAAAATTCCTTTCCGCGCCAGATTCTGAGCTGTTTGACAATCTCAACATTCATTTTATTTCGCCGTTAATTTTGGCTAAAGAATTTGCTAAAAATCCGGTAAAGAATTCTCAGATTATCAATATGATTGATAAAAATATTGCGCGTTTCGACACCAATTATTTTTATTATCTTCTGAGCAAAAAAAATCTGGCGGAATTGACAAAAATGTTGGCGGTTGAAATTGCGCCTGAAGTTAGAGTTAATGCAGTTGCGCCCGGATTTATTTTAAACTCAATTGACGAGAAGAAACCGTCACAAGAAACTAAAAATCTTACTAAAAAAATTCCGCTAAAAACCAAAG
Source organism: uncultured Rhizobium sp. (assembly GCA_964447395.1). Taxonomy (GTDB): domain Bacteria; phylum Pseudomonadota; class Alphaproteobacteria; order Rickettsiales; family UBA1997; genus UBA2645. Next base: position 124,361 of record CAYUSO010000002.1, on the reverse strand, counting down.
GCGAAGTCGAAAATATTTGGCAGGCAGTTGAGTTTTTACTCAAAAATAAATTCGTTAACGGACAAATTTTATTCATCGACGGAGGGGCGTCTTTAAACCATGCAGGATAATTTAGGAATTTTTGCCGGACGCGGAATTTTACCGCAAATGTTGATCGAAGATTGTCAAAAGAAAAATCGCAAATTCGTCTTATTTTTGCTCGAAGGAGAAAAATATGAAATCGATTATTCAGCCTTTAACCCTACAACCATCGGATATGGCGAAGTTGAGAAATTTTTAAAAATTCTTCACGACAATGAAGTTAAAAATTTAGTTTTTATCGGCGGCGTGACAAAACCGAATTTTTCTTCGCTAAAAGTTGATAAAACTGGCGCGATTTTACTCGCCAAAATTCTCGCCAATAAAATTCTCGGTGATGATGCGGTGCTGAGCAGCGTGATTAAATTTTTTGAAAAAAGAGGCTTAAAAATTTTACGTATCGATCAACTTCTTGATTGTGTAGTGTCACAGAAATCAACGCTCGGCAAGTATCGCCCAACTTCGCAAAATCTTGACGATATTGAGCTTGGTGTGAAGGCGATAAAACATTTTTCAAAATTTGATGTCGGGCAATCTTTGGTGATTTCACAAAAACAAATCATCGCCGTTGAGGCTTTGGAAGGCACTGACGAAATGATTAAAAGATGCGGTAATTTGCGCCAAAATTCTGTGCTCGTAAAAATGAAAAAACGCGGTCAAAACAGCAAAGCTGATTTGCCGACAATTGGCATCGATACCATAAGAAACTGCGCCGCTGTAGGAATTAAAGGCATTGCGATTCAGGCTGGCTCCACTTTGGTTTTGCAAAAAGATGAGGTGATAAAAGTGGCGGATGAATTTGGAATGTTTTTAACGGTGATCTAATGAAATCAGATTTAGCAAAAAAATTTCCATCAGAAGTAAAAAAAATCTTCACGATTTTTGGCGAGGAGATCCGCTTGGTTGGCGGTTCGGTGCGCGATTTGATTTTGAAGAAAAAAGTTTCTGATTTTGATTTTGCGACAAAATTTTTACCGCAAGAGGTGATAAAAATTTTGGAAAAAAATAAAATAAAAGCGGTGCCAACTGGCGTGAAATATGGCACGATCACGGCTGTTATTAATCACAAAAATTTTGAAATTACCACTTTGCGTAAGGATAACGAAACCGATGGGCGCTATTGTGAGCCGGAATTTGTTGATGATTTTTTCCTCGATGCCTCGCGTCGTGATTTTACAATTAATGCGCTTTACCTTGATTCCACTGGCTTCATATCTGATTACTTCGATGGAATTTCTGATTTAAAAAATAAAAAAGTTAGATTTATCGGCTCTGCCAAAACTCGTATCGAAGAAGATTTTTTGCGTATTTTGCGCTTTTTTCGTTTTAGTTGTGAATATGCCGCAGAGCTTGATTCTGAAGGATTGAAGGCTTGCGTGAGTCAGAAAAAAAATCTCAAAAAACTTTCGCGCGAAAGAGTTAGACAAGAATTTTTAAAATTAATTTTTGGTAGCAAAAAGGAAAAAATAATTGCGCTTTTGCAAGTTCTGAAAAGTAAAAAAATCGCTGCAGAAATATTTTCCTCAGATCTTGATGTTAAAGCTTTAGAGCGGCTTTTTGATTTAGAAAAAAAATTGAACTTTATTGCCAGTTCGCAGCTAAAATTAGCCGTAATTTTTCTGCAAAAAAATCTCGATTTAAAAAATCTGACCAAAGAAATTTGCGCCACAAATCTCGAAAGAAAATATTTTCAATTTTTGCTCTCAAACCTTGAAACAAAAGATTCAAAAGAGCTTTTGGCTTTCGCAGAAAAAGATCTGGTTTTGGATTCCTATATCTTCAATTCGATTAAAAATTCTGCCGCGATGCAGAAAAAAAATATCGAGTTTCTGCAAAAATTTTCTTCGCCAAAATTTCCACTAAATGGCACAGATATAATGAGGCTTGGAATCAAAGATAAAGCGGTTGGAGAGGCAATGATTGCTGCAAAAAAATTCTGGGCAAATGGTGATTTTAAATCTGATAAAAGATCGCTGATTTCTTTTTTGAGAGATAATCATCGAATCTAGCAGAATCCTTTCTTCAAACAAAAATTTCCAATTTCATCTCCCCGAGCACACCTCCTAAGCTCCTCAAGCAAAGGCCGCAGGCCTCCTCCTAAAGCTCCCCGAGCGAAGTCGAGGGGTTGAGAGCCTATATCCTCCACACTTCTCAACAACACTTTCGCTTTTCTCGGAAGAAGTGAAATTTGTGGGATTTATCCCGCGACAGACTAAAATTTCTCAGTTCCCCACACTGCGTCGAGGGGTTGGGAGCTTGCTTTCCCGCCACTCGACTTCGCTCGGGGAGCTGAGGCTAAAAATTAGCTCGTCATGGGATAATCACCAAATTTGTAAGTCATGTTGCGATAATTGACTTTTATCTCGTCAAAAATAGCTTCGCGCCGCTCTACTGCAGAGCGTTTCCCCAACCTTTTAAATTTCCAGAATGGCGACAGCAAAACAAGAGCAACTCTATAATGAGATTGTTGAATATTACGCCTATGCCGATCGTTTAATAAAAGCGGTTGAAGACAGTTCTCACAAGCTTTCACATCAGCAATTTGAAATTATCGAAGAAGTGACTCTTCGTCTCGAAGACTGCGCTGACAAGCTCGCAACCCAATATATCAATTTTGTGAAAGGCGGTGAATCGCAAAAAATTCTGGAATCGATAAGGGAGTCTCTAAATCAAATTTCTGGAAAAATTGAAGAATGCCGCAATAAAATTTTGATCCTTTACCAAGAAGGCGATGACAAGCCAAAAGCCTCTGCCTAAGCCGATGAAACTGCAAAATCTTCTTACGAATCTGCAGCCAGATTTACAAAAAATTGATGAAATAATTCTCGAATTTTCGCGCGGAAAATCACCGCTTATTCAAGAAATTTCCAATCACCTAATTGCCTCTGGAGGCAAAAGAATCCGCCCAATTTTATTGATTCTGGCGGCAAAATTATGCGGAACAAAATCGGGTGATGATCATTACAATTTAGCCGCTGCAGTTGAATTAATTCACTCCGCAACTTTGCTGCATGATGATGTTGTTGACACTAGCGAAATAAGGCGTGGCAAGAAAACGGCCAATGCGATTTGGGACAATAAAGCCAGCATTTTAGTCGGCGATTACCTCTTCTCCATTTCCTTCCAGCTAATGACTCGCGGCAAAAATTTACGCGTACTTGATTTGCTCTCCAAAGCCTCTTCGACAATGGCTGACGGCGAGGTGATGCAGTTGCAAAATTCTAGCGATATTGCCTTGTCGCGCGAAAAATATTTCGAAATTATTTTTGGAAAAACTGCGGTGCTTTTTTCCGCTTCTTGCGAGTGTGGCGCTTTGTTGAATAATCGCTCGGAATTAGAAATATCAGCACTTCGCGACTTTGGAAAAAATCTCGGAATCATCTTCCAAATCGTTGATGACATGCTTGATTATTCCTCAAAAGAAGAAGTTTTGGGCAAGGAAATCGGCAATGATTTTTTTGAGGGAAAAGTGACTTTGCCGATCATTCTGACCTACGAAAAAGCCGATGAAGCACAGAGAAAAAAAATCGCAGCTATGTTTGAAAAAAACTTGCTCGGTGCCGAGAAGAATAAAAATGATTTTACTGAAATTTTAACTCTAATTCAAAAATGCGATGGGCTTGGAGCGTCTAAAAATCTTGCTCTGAAGCATCATGTTGCGGCGCTGAAAAATCTTGAAATTTTTCCTGAATCTCAGGTTAAGCAAGATTTGGCAGTGATTTTGGATTATTCTTTGGCACGAATTTTTTAGATTTTATGAAATATCTCCTCAATCGTTTCGTGCGTTATGTTCTCATCATCGTAATTTATGGAATTTTCGTTTTAGTTGCATTGCGACAACCCGCTAATTCTCAGGTAATTGACAGCTCTTTTTATCGCTGGACGGTTTACGAAATTCAGGAAAATGAGTTGGATTACAAAAAATGCTACATCGTGGCGCATCCCGTCAAATCTGATTCTGACCATAATTCGCGCCAAAAACCTTACGTGATGATTGCGCGTTTTCAAAAAGATCGCACCGAAGAAGTCAGCATTTTTTCGGGCTATGAATATAAACTAAACAGCGAAGTTTTTGTCGTGATTGATGCTAGTCAATTCAAGCTTAAAGCCAAGAAAGACATGGCTTGGGCGAAAACAAAATACGAAGATATCAACATCATCGAAACCATGCTTGGAAGCGGTGTTTTGAAAGTCAGAAGCGATTCCGCAATCGGTACTTACGCTGTTGATGAATATTCATTGAAAGGCATCACGCGTGCTTACGCGCGGATGCGCGAGATTTGCAAATAATCTTATGACTAAAGATCTTCCAAGAGAATCCGACAGAATTTTAACGCTTGATGTTCTGAAGCGAGATTTGCGCGAAGGAAGGGGTTCTGAAGAGCTTTTCGAAATGATTAAGCGGCAGAGAGAAGAAAAAACTTTATCCGATGAGAATGCTAATGCAATGTCAGCTTTTTTGAATACATGCTGCAATATTGGTGTTGTTGATTGGAGCCGGCATCCAATTCCTGCAGAAGATGTTATCGATGTTGTTGCTCCAAGAATGGCAATAAAATTACGTTACCAGATTAAGACGCAGCTAAACAAAGCGATTACGTATCTAGAAGATCAAATTCAAGATGATGAACAGCGCAGAAAAGTTGCTGAAATTCTGCTAAAATGTACTTTTACAAAAACTATTTTTGATAATCGTGGAGATTGCTCCTCTCGGATAAAAGCGATGATTAAAGATGAGTTATTCTTTTCAAGAATTGATAACAAAAGATTACAAAGAAGGCTCTGCGAAGTTGAGTTTAAGGCTATTTCATTGCCAAAAAAGACCTTTGTTTTTCCGGAAGTTTCGCCTGAAGAAATTGACGATTTTCTGCTTTGTAGACAGCAAGATCCTTCTTTGATTGCGGATGGCGAGCTTCTCAGATTCCACGAGTTAGCAATGGCTAAATCCGATGTTTGTGAGTGGAAAGAGAAAGTAGAAAGAGGCGATGATTTGACATTTTTTGACGTAGCCTCGGCCATGGAAAGTGCAAATCTAGGCGAGAGTTCATCCGACGAGGAATATCTGCATAAAATTTTTGACAGAAAAAGAGGAGAGCTAAGAGATGAAGTCGAAGATCTTTGCAAAATGAGAAACTTTGCTCCCATTTCCACGAAAATTCTTGGTTTTGGATTTTTATCTTGCGGCCTTCCGGTTGTAGCAAAGTTAATGAGATACTGCATCAATAACCGAGTGTTTGATATGCAAAATCGAAGGCATTGCAGCTTGCTGAAGGCCATCGCTTATAAATCACTTTACACTCAGGAAGATGACATAGTTCCTTTATATTTGCTCAACATGCTGAGCACATATGAAGCTGCGGAGCCGTTGTACGCATTTAAGGTTGGCGATAGAGTGTTTGATTTGTTTCGATTAGGATCAGACATGAAAAACGCAGAAGTGTGCGAAGCGATTTTTACTTTTACCAACAAAATAGTTCGTCCAATACCTTTATCCAACAAACCTTGGGCATTGGATGCGATTTCTGCTTGTGTCGGTTTTGCGATTACGGATGAATTAATGGGGCAGCATGTAAAAAGGGCGATCGCAAAATCATCTTATCGCGAATTTAGGGAATTAGCTTTTTACGGTGCAGATCTGAGAGGTCTTCACAAAAATATTTCTGGCAACGCTAAATCAGATGCCGCTATAGTATCTTTATTGGAAATGTGCAGCAACCCTTACTTATGGCGGGGAGAAGAGGGTAAAATGGGATTAGCCGAAGATGCTGTTGGATGTCTCGGAGTAAAATTCGTCACGCTTTACACAATGCAAAACTGGGAAGCTAAGGAAAAATTTGATGCAGCAATTGCTGAGTTTGAGGAAATGGAATTTCCAAAAATTTTACAAAGAAATTCCTATCTCAGAATCTTGATTGAATCGATGGTGATGAGAGGTTTCGGCAATAAAAATGCTGAAAAATTTATCGAAAAAAGATGTGAAGAATTTGGCATTTCAGATCCAAGCCTAATTGACTCTCTTAAAGAAAAATCCCGCGTTCATTCCGAAGGAATTGACTGCGTAAAAGATCGTCTGAAGTGCGATATTTTGGCTCCTGTTTCGCACATGGCGATCATTAATTGTGGACAAAGAGCGAGTCCAACTATCGGAATCGTTATAGTTCCGGAGGAAAAATTGTCATATCGCTCAACGCATCAAGCGCCTCTTTCTTCCGCAGTGGCAAAAGCTTCTCACTCATCTCTTGTCGCAGATGCGGCAGCAAGTCGTTCGCAATAGCGATTTCTTTCTTGAATAATTCTCCCAACTAACCGAAAAATTCTTTCGGTGAGAGCGGGCGATTTGCTTGCTTAGCGAGTCAGGTTCGAAAGAAAGCAGCTCAAAGTTTGTCGAGTCGGGTCGCTCTCACTTTTTCAATTCTTATTTCCTCATGTCCTACCTCGTTCTCGCCCGCAAATATCGTCCACAAAATTTTGATGAACTCGTTGGGCAAGAGGTTTTGGTGACCACGCTTTCAAATGCGATCAAAAATAATCGCCTGCATCACGCTTACATTTTAACCGGAATTCGTGGTGTTGGAAAAACCACCACGGCGCGGATTATTGCAAAAACTTTAAATTGTTTAGATGCGAATGCAGCCTTAAATGCCAAGGCTTGCGGCCTTTGCGATAATTGCAAAATGATTGCGGCATCAAAGCATCAAGATGTGATTGAAATCGATGCGGCAAGTCGTACTGGAGTCGATGACATCCGCGAAATCATTGATTCTATCGCCTATGCGCCAGTTTCAGCAAAGCATAAAATTTACATCATCGACGAAGTTCACATGCTCAGCAATAGCGCCTTCAACGCTTTGTTAAAAACGCTCGAGGAACCACCAGCTCACGTAAAATTTATTTTTGCGACGACGGAAATTCGCAAAGTTCCAATCACAATTTTATCGCGTTGTCAGCGTTTTGATTTGCGTCGTCTCGACGAAACGGAAATCGTTTCGCATCTTAAAAATATTTTATCGCAAGAAAATCTTGAGGCTGAAGAGCAAGCATTGGCGCTGATTGCCAAATCTTCCGAAGGTTCTGTGCGCGATTCACTTTCTCTGCTCGATCAGGCGCTTGCCACAAATAATCACGAGAAATTTTTATCGGCGAAATTAGTGGAAAAAATGCTCGGGCTCTCCGATCGCAACAAAACCATCGAACTTTTTGAAAAACTTTTGAGCGGAGATTTTTCCGCTTCATCGCAAATTTTTTCCGAATTTTATTCGCACTCCTCTGACGTTTCACAATTGTTGCAAGATTTGCTCGACATCACTCACAAAACCACGTCTAGCAAGCTTATAGCAGATTACAAACTTGACGGATATTCTGCGTCTCAGAGTCAAAAAATTTCCGAAATTTCGCAAAAAATTTCGCTAAATTCTTTGACTAGAATCTGGCAAATTTTTAGCAAATCCGTTGCTGAAATTAATTTTTCTGCTTCGCCAAAAATGGCTTTTGAAATGCTAATGGTGCGAATTTGTCACTTGTCGGCATTGCCGAATTTGCAACAAGTTTTGCTCAATATCAGCGAAAACAAAAATCCTGTTGCTCAAAAAAGTGGTGAAACTAACGATGAGGTTGTGAACGAGATTTTGCGCAGCTTCGAAGGCGCAAAAATGATCAATAATTAAACCGAAATTTCCCATGACTGAAGCACAAAAAATAAAAATTCTCTGTGTTGAAGATGAGCAAGATATTCGCGAAAATATTGCCGAAATTTTGCGCGATGAAGGTTTTGAAGTTTTTGAAGCTGATAATGGCAAGCGTGGCTTCGAAAGTTTTTTGCAAAATAAACCCGATCTAGTTCTTTCTGATATAATGATGCCGGAGCTCGATGGGTATGGCTTGCTGCAGCTAATTCGTGAAAGCAAAAATGTGCGCAACAATTCCGTTCCTTTTATTTTTCTCACCGCTTTAGGTCAAAAAGATAACGTCATTAAAGGCGTGAATTTATCCGCTAATGATTATTTGGTGAAGCCAATTGATTTCGAGTTGATGATTGCAAAAGTTAGGGAGAAAACCGCTAACTCTTTGCGCGTAGAAGACATTCATAGTCGCAATATCAACAACCTGAAAAGCCAAGTGGCTCTAGTTTTGCCGCAAGATGTTTTTTCTTATCTTGATATCATTAGTCAGATTTCTTCGGTGCTAAAACAAGAGCCTTACGGACCGCTTCCACATCGTCGCTATGCCGAAGATTTTGACAAAATTTATATTAATTCGATGAAACTTCGTGGCGCTATCACTAATGCCCTAGATGCTTCGGTGATTGATCACAAACTAAATGCCGACGAAGAAATTTTTGCCATGTTTGGCTTTGTTGAGGAGTTTATTTCTGGTCTTAGTAAAAAATTCCAAAGCCATATTACGCTCGAAAAACCGTTTGAATATGAGCTTATGCCGCGCGTAAAAATGGATCGTTTGGTTATGCTTGATGCTTTGCGCAAAATCTTTGCCGGATTGCTAAAATCCGATGCTGAAGGCATGGTGAACGTTAGCATGATGTTCGATCATCTCGATCAATTGGTGATAATTTTTTACCTCAAATCACAACTTCAAGATGTTAACATTCGCGCCAATATTGACGAATCACAAGTTAGCAAAATTCTCGATAAACAAAATTGTCGTTTTGAGGTTGTAGACGGCAAAGAACACACGGCAGTTCTGGTGATTCCGGCATATCGTCTCGTTAAATAAAATCATGAACAGAGAAATTTCTTCACGCGATTTACGAATTTTTGGTTTGATCTGGGCGCTGATTTTTGCGTTTTTTTCCTACAAATTTTCACAAAATTTTCTAATTCCTGTCGCAATTTTTATTATCGTCTCGGCCCTTCGTCCACAGCTCTTTACGCAAATTAAATTTTATCAAAGTTGGATAAAATTCGGAAATTTTCTCGGAAAAATTAACGGATTTTTAATCAGTTTTATTTTGTTTTACGCGGTTTTTATGCCGGCTGGAATTGTTCTTAAATTGTTAAAAAAAGATTTATTGCGCAAAAAACTAAATAAGTCGGCAAGCAGCTATTTTATTGATCGCAAGACACAGCCAGGTGATATGAAAAATCAGTTTTAATTTCTTAAATGTCACAAAATTTTTTCGAAAAAAATTCCAAATTAGTCCTAATCATAATCAATTTATTTTTTGCAGTTTTGGTGATCTGCATTTTAAGAATTGATCTTTTGCAAGACGTTCCAAATGCAGAGAAATACAGTCTCTGGGACAAGTTAGAATATAATCTCAGATGCCAAGGAAAGCGTCATATCGTGTTGCGTGAAAATATTCCAAACAGCAACCAAACCAGAATTCCACCTTACGATGTCACGCAAAAATATGCTTTTAATGTTGATGAAAATGGCTTCATAAAACCAGGTAAAATTCATGAAAATCCCGACGTAAATATTTTCTTCCTCGGCGGTTCTACCACTGAGTGCGAATATGTTGATGAGCCTTATCGCTTCCCATATTTATCCGGCAGAATCTTGGAACAAAAAACCGGCAAAAAAATTAATGCCTATAACGCAGGAAAAAGCGGAAATAATTCCATTCACTCAATCAACAATTTACTCAATAAAATCGCGCCGTTGAATCCGCATATCGTGGTACGAATGGAAAATATCAATGATCTCTCGACCTTGCTTTACGAAGCGACTTACTGGAATAAAAATCGCAGCAGATCCAATTTGGCATGTTTCAGCAAAAATTTTTCTAACCTCAGAAATTTTCGTAATGAATGGGCAGAATCGCCATTTCGTGATATGATTTTAGATGAGCAACATCAGCAAAGAATTAAGGTGGAATATCGCAAAGTTTTAACTTTATTTGTTGCAATCACTAAAGCCGTTGGAGCCACGCCAGTTCTGATGACGCAAGTTAATCGAATTACAAATTATTCCGATTTTACCGTAAAAGATAACGACGAAGAATTTAACAAATCTTATCGCAAACTTTACGGAGATTTTCAAAACATCACGCGCCAAGTTGCGCAAGAAAATAACATTTTATTAATCGATTTGGCGCGCGAAATTCCTGACATTAACGAACATCTCTACGACTCAGTCCATTTCAAAAACGAAGGCTCGAAAATGGTCGCCGAATTTATCGCAAAGAAATTAGAAAAAACCGTCATCAACATTAACAAAAAATAACATGTCTCTCATCAAGGAACTCTGGGCTTTTTTAAAAAGCAGAAAAAAATTTTGGCTGTTGCCAATCATCATAATCATGTTGCTGCTTGGGCTTTTGCTCGTTGTGGCACAAGGATCTGCAGTAGCTCCCTTCATTTACACCTTGTTTTAAAATCAAATGTACATCCTTGGAATTTCCGCTTTTTTTCACGATTCCGCTGCCTGCTTAATCAAGGGCGAAGAAATTATTGCCGCGGCTCAAGAAGAAAGATTTACGCGTAAAAAACACGATGAATCTTTTCCGAAAAACGCTGTCGCCTATGTTCTTGCAGAAGCTGGAATCACACTCGATCAAGTCGATCACATTGCTTTTTTTGAAAAGCCTTTTGTGAAATTCGAGCGTTTGATCGAAACCTATTTGAGTGAGGCTCCGCGTGGTTTTGGATCCTTCGTTACCTCGATTCCAGTTTGGTTAAAACACAAACTTTTTTTGAAAGATACGATGGTGAAAGAGCTTTTAGCTCTTAGTCGTAAGTCGTTAGTCGTAAGTCGTAAGTCGATCGAGGAAAAACTTCTTTTTTCCGAGCACCACCAATCGCACGCCGCCAGCTGTTTTTATCCTTCACCATTTCGCGATGCCGCAATTTTAACCATGGATGGAGTAGGCGAGTGGACTACAACCTCAATCGCTCACGGCGTTGACAATAAAATCACCTTCCTCAAAGAAATTCATTTTCCGCATTCACTCGGTCTGCTTTACTCGGCGCTCACTTACTACACTGGTTTCAAGGTCAATTCTGGCGAATATAAAGTGATGGGACTCGCGCCTTATGGCGAGCCGAAATATGTAAATCTCATCAAAAAAAATCTCATCGATATCAAGCCTGACGGCTCTTTTCGTCTCAACATGGATTATTTCAATTACACGGTTGGGTTGACGATGACGAATAAAAAATTCGATGCGCTTTTTGGTCGCAGCCCGCGCCAGAGCGAGTCTCCCCTTACGCAATTTGAAATGGATTTGGCGCGTTCGCTGCAAGAAGTGACCGAAGAAATCATGATTAAATTGGCCAAAACCGCACAAAAAATTACTGGCAGTAAAAACTTGGTAATGGCTGGAGGAGTAGCGTTGAACTGCGTTGGAAACGGAAAGATTTTGCGTGAAAAAATCTTCGAAAATATCTGGATTCAACCAGCAGCGGGAGACGCCGGAGGTGCGTTGGGCGCAGCGCAAACCGTTTATTACCAACATTTAAATCAGCCGAGAAAATGTTACGAATCTGGTCACGATAACATCAAAGGAAGTTATCTCGGAAAAAAATTTAGCAATGATGAAGTGCGTGAATACCTTGATTCCGTGGGCGCCAAATATTTTCAAACTGAAAACGAAGAGCAGCTTCTAAATTTAATTTCCGAAAGTTTGCGCGAAGAAAAAGTTGTCGGCTGGCATCAAGGAAGAATGGAATTCGGTCCGCGAGCCCTTGGTGCGCGCAGTATCATCGGTGATGCTCGCAGTCCCAAAATGCAGTCGGTAATGAATTTAAAAATCAAATATCGCGAAAGTTTTCGTCCTTTTGCGCCAGCGGTTTTGCGTGAAAAAGTTTCAGATTATTTTGAGATAAATTGTGATTCTCCTTACATGCTGTTGGTTGCACCTGTTGCAAAAAAACTGATAAAAAAAATGACAGCAGCGCAGGAAAAACTTTTTGGCATTGAAAAATTAAATATTCAGCGTTCAGAAATTCCGGCCGTCACGCATGTTGATTATTCTGCTCGCGTTCAAACGGTCGATCAAAAAACCAATCCGCGTTTTTATAATTTGATTAAAAAATTTGAGGAAAAAACTGGTTCTGCGGTTCTGATTAACACATCGTTTAATGTGCGCGGAGAACCGATTGTCTACAGTCCGCAAGATTCCTACAAATGTTTCATGCGTACCGAAATGGATGTTTTGACAATCGAAGATTTTATTCTTTACAAAGAAGATCAGCCCAATTTTTCTGATCAGGAAGATTGGCAAAAAAGTTATGAACTTGATTAGCAATGCAGAAAAAACATTCGCATCATACAGAAAATTCACATCACCATAAGCCAAAAAGAAAGAAAATTTCTCCATTCTACAAAATCTCCTTCTCCCTTCTGCTGATTGCCTTCATAGCACTTTTCTATTTTGTAGTTTTGGTTGCAACCGGTCCCAAATCTATTCCTTTTATCACTCAGGCAATTCGTGAAAAATTAGAAAAAAATTTCGGTCACGATAATGTTGGAGTTTCTGATAGTTATCTCAGCTTCACTCGCTACGGAACCATGAAAATCATGGTTTCAAGTCTCAATATTCTTTACAGCGAAGAGGGAGGAGCGGAAAAAAAATCGTTCATGATTCCGCGATTAGAAGCGGAATTTTCGCTGTTTAATTTTTTATTACTGCGTTTTCAGCCGGTCAAAATCAAGATCACAAACGCCAATATTGTCATCAAAGATTTACAAAATTTTAAGCTGGCGAGCGGAGAAGAAATTTTAAACCAGCAAAGCCAAATTTCCTTGATAGTAGGGCTTCTATCGTCGATTCGAAAAGGCGATAATCCCATCGAAAATTTTGAGATTGAGAATGCAAAACTACTGATTCGTAGCGAAAAATTTAACGGAGAAATCTTGTTAAAGAGATCACAAATTCACGCCTCAACAAAAAATAAAACTCTGAACATTTCTTCGCAAAATCAGATTAGTTTTGATGAGAAAAAAAGTGACGTGAATCTCGATTCAAGTTGTAAATTATCCAAGCATGATGGCTTGAAATGCGATTTGTTTTTGGAGAATTTTGTGCCCGATTCAATATCGGCTTTACATCAGTCTTTAAGCCATTTGAGCAAGGTTTCTGCTTCTTTTAATGCGGTCATTTCTTTTGCCGTAAAAGATGGCGAACTCAGCAATATTTCCTTCAAAGCAAGAAGCGAAAAGGGTGATTTCGAATTTTTGGATTTCTTCGGTCACAAGATGGATTTTAGCAATTTTTCTGTGACTGGAGAATATGATCACAAAATGAAAATTTTGGACTTATCAAAAATTGAAACCGATTTCGAAAGTTCGCTTGTTGATAAGCAGCTAGTTTCTAAGCCGCATCTCGAGATGTCCCTCATGATTTCATCCCTAAGTTCTCCGCAGCAAAAAATGAATTTTTATATCAGATTGCAAAATGTTCTAACTAATGAATTGGAGAAATTTTGGCCGACCGCGCTTCACGAAAATGGAGTGCGCGACTGGGTTATTTCTCACATTGAAAATGGCGTAATCAAAAACGCTTCGGCAAAATTTTCTTTACTTCATGATTCTGCAAAAACTCAGCTCGAAGACATTGATTCCGAAGTAGTTTTTTCCGGATTAAAACTAGCTTACGACCCTGATTTTCCTACTATCTCAGACCTTTCAGGAATTGCGAATTTCACTAAGAAAAACATGAAAATTTCTATTGGAAGTGGCGTAGTTTTGAATAGTAAAATTTCTGAAGCGTTAGTTGAAATCGACGATTTTGATGCGCCAATCACGATGTTAGAAATTTCTGGCAAATCGCAGGGACACGCTGCTGATGGGCTTAAGCATGCCAATAATGATTCTGAATTTTTTGCTGAAGTTGAAAAATATTTGAACGGAAATTCACAAAATGAATTTGATATTCGTCTTCCGCTGCAATCGCAAATTATGCTAAAAAACAGCTATATTGCAGTTAAATCAACCGTCACCGGATTGAGCAGTGACTACATCCGCGGTGCTTTATTCATCAATGCCAAAAAAGATTTCAACAGCACAAATTTTGTTGCTAATGTCGACTTAACCGCAGCAGAAATTATCGCCAAACCTTTTGATGTGACAAAAAAAGCCAATGTTGAATCCGACTTAAATTTTGTAGTCGTGCTAAAAGATCCAAAAAAAATTCGCATAAAAAACATAGTTTTGTGGAAGAAAAAAGAAGTTCTTGATGACAAAAATTCTGCCGCGGATTCGCGATTAGAAATTTCCAGAATCAACGGAGACGTCGAGTTTGAAACCGCGCCATTCCTGCTTACAACAGCCAATTTTAAAAATGAAAATTTTGGCAAAAATAATTACGCCTTTTCCTATCAAACCAACAAAAAAACTTCGACTCAGAAAATTATTCTCAGAGGTGAGAAAATTAATCTTGGCTCATTCATTGAGCAGAAATTTTTAACCACCAGAGGTGAAGAAAAATTTTCAAATACTCAAATTCAAGTTGCCGCTAATCGCATTGATTTACTCAAAAACAAGTTTCTAAAGAATTTTTATTTTTCCGCCAACTGCACTTCTGGCCTTTGCTATCAAGGCCTAGCAAAAACAAATTATGGCAATAAAAAAATATTAAATTTGCGCATTGCCAAATCTCCCAAAGAAAATTTTTCTACAATTGAAGGCGTGATTAATGACATCGGTTATCTCGCCGAAGGTTTCGGAATTTCCAACGTCGTTTCCGACGGCGATGCGAAAGTGGAATTGAAAAACAGATCTGAAAATAAAACCGCAATTTTGCAGGGAGAAATCACCATCAATAACAGCATCACAATCTACGAAACTCCTACAGTGAAGCGTTTCTCCAAAGATAATCTTTTCTCGCAAATCAAAGATAAAATCTTCTCCAGTGAAAAAACAATTTTCGATTCAGTGAAGTTAAATTTCGATTTAAGCGACGGCATTTTAAACATCCGCTCACTCATCGCCAATAATTACAAAATCGGCATCACCGCCAAAGGCAGCATCGATCTCAAAAATAATTCTTACACACTCAAAGGCATGATCATTCCAGGCTTTCTCATCAACAATCTTTTCGGTATCGGAAACATTCCAATAATCGGCGGCGTCATCAGCGGAATATTAACAGGCGGCGAGGGCGGCGGCGTCTTTGGTTTGCGCTACGAATACACCAAAACCCCAACCCAAAAAGAGGGAATTTTCTCAACAAACAAGGTTGCAGCATTCGTGCCGAGCACATTGCAAAATTTGTTTGATTAACATCTGCAGCGCTTTATCACTTCGCGCGACTATTCAGTCACCATTTATTAATCCAAATCATCAAAATTATGAAATTTAAACTAACAGTAGCAGTGCTTGTTGCCTCAACTTTAAGCGCTTGCAGCACTTTTAAAACGACATCTGCCCAATATGAAAGATTGCCAATTAAAGTTGCTAAACAACCAACCAAAGAAGGTAGAGCATGTGCGGAGTATATTTTTCCGTTTTTTATATTTTACTCAAATGCAGATGTGACTATAGAAACAGCTAGAGAGAATGGAAAAATAAACGAAATAACAAGCATTGAAACAGAAACGTCCAGTGCTTTACTTTACCATAAAGTCTGCACAGTTGTTAAAGGAAATTAGTTAAAATTCTTTTGCAAAAAGCCGGCGGCCGTAAAAAGCTGTCGGTTTTTTTGTTTTTAAAACTATGCCAAAAATCAACATCATTGGTGCAGGTCTCGCGGGTTCGGAAGCGGCGTGGCAGTTGGCTTCGCGTGGGTTTGAGGTTGAGTTGTTTGAGATGCGCGATGATGAGAGAAAAACCTTTGCCCATCGCACCAAAGATTTTGCCGAACTGGTTTGCTCTAACTCTTTGCGCTCCGACGATGTCGGCACTGCTATTGGCTTGCTGCACGAAGAAATGCGTCGATTAAATTCGCTGATTATGCGTTCGGCTGATGCGAATAAAATTCCGGCGGGATCGGCTTTGGCTGTAGATCGTGAGGGTTTCTCAAAATTTATTGAAAATGAACTTTTGCAAACGGGAAAAGTAAAAATTTCGCGCCGAGAAATTTCTGAATTGCCGACTAACTCAAACGAAAAATGGTTGATCGCAACTGGCCCGCTCACTTCCGATTCACTCAGCAAATCAATTTTGCAACATAGCGGCGAGCAGCATCTCGCCTTCTTCGACGCCATTGCGCCGATTGTGTTTAAAGATTCAATCGACTTAAAAACCGCCTGGTTTCAATCGCGTTATGACAAAGGTAGCGGCAGCGATTACATCAACTGCCCCATGACTCGCGAGCAATATTTGCAATTCGTGAAAGATTTATGCGAAGCGGAAAAAACCGAATTTAAAGATTGGGAAAAAGACACGCCATATTTTGACGGCTGCTTGCCAATTGAGGTCATGGCGGCGCGCGGTGAAGATGTTTTGCGTTTTGGTCCGATGAAACCAATCGGTCTTACTAATCCACATTTCCCAAAATCTGTTGAAGGCGTAAAATTAAAAGATCGTCCGGAGAAGGCTTACGCCGTGGTTCAACTGCGCCAAGATAATAAAATCGGCACGCTTTACAACATCGTCGGCTTTCAAACTAAAATGAAATATGCCGATCAGCAGCGCATTTTTAAAAAAATTCCTGGGCTTGAGAATGCAGAATTCGCACGGTTCGGAGGCATTCATCGTAATACGTTTTTAAATTCGCCAAAACTTCTTGATGAAGTTTTACGCTTCAAAAAATTGCCGCATATTCGCTTCGCTGGGCAAGTGACAGGAGTTGAAGGTTATGTCGAATCGGCTGCGATGGGATTGCTCGCCGGAATTTTTATCGCAGCAGAAATTGCGCAGAAAAAAATTTCTCAACCAAGCTCTAAAACCGCAATTGGCGCGCTTCTAAACCATATAACTTTGGGACATGAAGGAGTTGATTTTCAACCGATGAATGTCAATTTTGGGCTATTCGAGCCGCTTGAAGAGCAAGTGAAAAAAACTGATCGCAAGGCGGCTTATGCGGGGAGAGCGCTTCGGGAATTGGAGGAATGGGCTGCACCTTTCCTTCATTGTCATCCCCGCTTTCGCAGGGATGACAATGAAGGAAAATCCGGCAGAAATGACAAAAATTAAAACGATAAAGCCTATGAAATGCATACTCGTCACCCTTCTCCTTCTCGCCTCCTGCAAAGCTGAATGGAGCTACGATGCGCAAGAAAAATGGGGCAATGACGAGAAAAATAAATTCTGCAAAATCGGCTACAACCAATCACCAATTGATGTTAATGAAGAGTTCGGAGAGTCAGATTTGCGCTTCGATTATAAAATTTCCGATGTCGAAAAAGAGCAAAAAAATTATGCGATTAATGTTAATTTTGACGGACAGAATTTTCTTCTCCGCGGCAAGAAAAAATATCTTTTGCGCTCACTTTCCTTTCATCATCCAAGCGAGCATTTAGTAAGCGGCAAGCCACATTCGCTTGAGCTACAAATTGCGCATAAAAGTGAAGATGAACAATGGCTAATTTTAGGAATTTTTTTGGAAGTCGGAAAGGAAAATCCGGCGTTTAAAAATCTGATAAATTTTCTGACATCAAAAGAAAAAGAAGGAAAAATCGACCTCACAAAATTTGTAAAAAGTGATGACAAAACCTTTTTCTATGATGGTTCTCTCACTACTCCTCCATGCAAGGAAGGCGTGAAGTGGTATGTGATGAAAACGCCAATTGAAATTTCAAAAGATCAGATGAATCAAATCATCAAATCGGCAATTTTGGTGAAGATGAATGCGAGAAAAGCGCAGAAATTTCATCCAGAAAAATATTAATTTACCACTCACCCCAACCTCTTCCGCAGGGAGAGGCGGAGCTGCACCGAATTCCGATCTAACTCTCTCCTTGTTAAGAGAGGGTTGGGGTGAGGGGAATCAAAAACAAAATGTCCCTACAAAATTTAAATTCTCCTCAACTTTCTGCCGTCACGGAAACTAATGGGCCATTGCTAGTCCTTGCTGGAGCTGGCACGGGAAAAACTAAAGTTCTTACCTCACGCATCATTCACATTTTAAATTCTGGCTTAGCATCGCCTTATGAAATTCTCGCTGTCACCTTTACCAACAAGGCTGCGGCGGAGATGAAAAAAAGAATTGGCGAGGTGATTGGTGATGCGGTGAATAATCTTTGGGTTGGAACTTTTCACGCAATTGCGGCAAAAATTTTGCGGCGACATGCTGAGATTGTTGGGCTGCGCTCTGATTTTACGATTATCGACGACGATGATCAAACTCGCTTGCTCAAACAAATTTTGGGCGACTTCAATATCGACGTAAAACAATTTCCGGCGAAAAGTTATTTGAATCGAATTTCGCGTTTGAAAGACAAAGTTGTTTTGCCGCAGAACCTTGAAAATAAAGGCGACGACATCGCTTTGCCAAAGTTAAAAGAAGTTTACACGACTTATCAATTTCGTCTAAAATCAATGAATGCTGCCGATTTTGGTGATCTGCTCGTGCATAATTTAGAACTCTTCAAAGCCGCGCCAGACGTGCTTGCAACCTATCAAAATAAATTTCGCTACATTCTCGTCGACGAATATCAAGATACTAACAATGCGCAATATCAGTGGTTGTTGCGACTGGCCGCGATCCACGTCAATATTTGCTGCGTTGGTGATGATGATCAATCAATTTACTCTTGGCGCGGCGCAAATATCGCCAATATTTTGCGTTTCGAAAAAGATTTTTCTGATGCCAAAGTGATTCGTCTCGAACAAAATTATCGCTCAACTTCGCGAATTTTAAAAGCTGCGGACGCAGTGATTTCTAACAACAAAGAGCGTCACGGAAAAAAACTTTGGACCGATAAAGGCGAGGGCGAAAAAGTAAAACTTTTATCTTTTCTCGATGATCGAATGGAAGCTGCAACTATTGCCAGAACGATTCGCAACGTCATTGATGCTAAAAAATTTAAGCCAAATGAAATCGCGGTTTTAGTGCGCGCGGGCTATCAAACACGCCCTTTCGAAGAGGCCTTCATTCAGAATTCTTTGCCTTATCGCGTCATCGGCGGCATGAAATTTTATGAGCGCATGGAGGTTCGCGATGCCATCGCTTATCTGCGAATTTGCGCTAATCCTTTTGACGATTTGGCGCTTAGTCGAATCGTAAATGTTCCGAAGCGAGGGGCGGGAGATGCAGCAATATCAGGCCTTTACGAGAAATCTAAATCTGACGGAATTTCTTTTTTTGCTGCGATAAAAAAATCTCTCGAGGAAAATTCTTTGAAGGGAAAAGCGCGTGATGCTTTGACGCAATTGGTTGGATCAATCGAAAGAGCTAACGCAAGAATTAGCAGCGAAAACCTCGCGGAGCTTGCCAGATCTATCTTGAACGAGGTTGGTTATTTCCAAATGTGGAAAGCGGAAAACACTTTAGAATCGCAAGGACGCTTGGAAAATATTGAAGAATTCATCAACAGCCTCGCTGATTTTTCCAATATCACAGAATTTTTGGAATATGTTTCGCTGATCGAAGCGCGCGATGATAAAAATTTAACAGATGCTGTGAGCGTAATGACGGTGCATGCTGCCAAGGGTTTGGAATTTGATTTGGTTTTCGTTCCAGGTCTTGAAGATGGAATTTTTCCCAGCGCAAAATCGGTCGATGAGCGCAATGGTTTAGAAGAAGAAAGGCGTTTGATGTATGTCGCAATCACGCGCGCCAAGAAGGAATTGGTTTTGTCCTGCGCTAAAAGTCGCTACATCTTTGGCGATATGCAAATGCAAATGCCATCACGTTTTTTGAAAGAATTGCCGGAGTCAGAAATCAATTACGAAGAAGTTTTTTTCGGCGGAGAATATTCATTTGGAGGTTCGCAAAGTCAGATTCAGCGCAGCTTCACACCAATGCAGAAAAAATTTCCAACACAAAATTTTTCCACTCCTTACGTAAAAAAAATCGAGCCAAAACTAACCGATTCAATGTTTGGCAAACGCGTTTTTCACCAAAAATTCGGCTACGGAAAAGTTGTAAATAGCGACGGAAACAAGCTCGAAATTGCATTTGAAAAAAGTGGAAATAAGACCGTCATGAAAGACTTCATCACACTTGCTTAAACAAATTAATTTAGCATGGCTCGAGCACTTACGGATAAGGAAAAAATTTTTTTACGGGAAGAATTCTTGCCGCAAATTTTTGCAGGAAATGCCGAAATAGCGCAGCAAAAAATTACGGAGTTTGTTGAAAAATTTTCTTCGCCATCTTCAACGGGAAACTCGAGAACATCTGCTCCCGCAACTCCAACTCGCGCATCATCTTCTCGCGCAGATTACGTGAGCACTATTTCCCGCCAGCCTTCGCTTGCTGTTGCGGCAAGCAGCTCTTTTGTCAGTAGAGATGATCGTCGCAGTATTATTTCAAGAAAATCTCAGGCTGCAGCTTCGGTAATTTCACTCGGATCTGAACTCGCTTTGCCATCTATGCTGATTCAGCTGATGAAGATGCTTCGCAGTCCAAATGAGTTAGAAAAATTTAATGAATTTTTTCAAAGAAATCCTGACTTCATTTTGATCGCAGGCGATGAGGTTGACGACATTATCGGCGGTGACGAGATATCTTCGTTTAAAGAAAATTTGCTGAAAGAATCGCAGAAAGTTGAATCGCGTTTTAAATTTTTAGACGAGCTAAGAGAGGCTGATCAGGCGGGATTTTCTAGAATAGTCGAGACCAAAAAGACAGAAATCATCGATTGTTTATCCTGTCAAAATCCCGAATTTAATCAGATATTTTTGCAAGGCCTTAGAGCTAATCCAGGCTTGCTTGCTAGTGGCGATAATCCTCCGCTGATTCACAAAATTTGCGCTCAAATGCAGGATTATAGCAGCGAATTTATCGATGAATTTTTCAAAATTGTTGCGAGTAATTCAGGCGCTATTCGCGATTCAATTCGTGAGCGCGAACCGAGTCTTTTTCAATATTTCATCGGTCAGCGTTATTACTCTGGGCACAATCGTGACAAGGTTGAAAAGATAATTACGAATTTTGTTCGTAGTGGTTTTGAACTTTTTCCTCAGGAATTTGAATTAGATGAAGCGCAGCGCAGAGCAAAATATATCGAGATAATTTTTGATAATGGTAAACTGCACGAAAGAGCCAAGGGCGTGGCTTTGCCATTGGTCTATGCAAAAAATCTTCTTGAAAAAACTCCGCCAGATTTAGTTTTGCTCGATCTTCTTTTTTCAGAAATTTCTCCCGGAAAAAAATATATCGAGCTTTGCGAAAACTCCGACATTTTGGAATTTTCTTATCAACTCTATCGCAAAAATGAAAAATTATTTGATGAAAAAATTGATTCTCCTTCGCTGCAGAAGGTTCGTATTGTTGGTGGCGCAGCCGATAAATTAGCTAAAGAATTTGATCCGCAATTCGCCTGTTTCGCACTTAAATGCGCTTTAAAATCTCACAGCAATAGTTCGATTGCGAGAGTCTTTAGTCTGATTCCAAGTGATCGCATTGCAGAAGTTTTGAGTGGTTCAAACATCATGCTTTACGCGGTTGAAAATGGTTTACACGGCAATCTTGTTTTATTTCTTAAAAGCCTGAGAGAAAAATTTGGTGATGATCGCGCTGGTTTTGATAAAATTATAAACGAGAGCAATTCCGCCGGCCTTACAGCCATGCACTTGGCAATTAAGCGCAACATGACTGAAAGTATCGGATTGTTGATCAATAATGGCGTAGCAATTGATGTAAAAAATGCCGAAGGATTTACGCCATTGATGCAGGCTTCAAAGCAACATTCATTCCTTGTGCTGCGTAAATTTCTTGAAAGCGCCAAGCAAAAATTGGAGCCGGATAATTTTAGAATTCTCGTAAATCACCAAGATGATAAAGGCAGAACCGCTTTGCATTACGCTGCAGAAAATGGTCGTGAGGCGATGGTTAGAACCTTGCTAGATGTCGGCGCTAATGCTGGAATTTGTGATTTGGAGGGCAATACGGCAGCGCATTTATCAGCTTTAAGCGGCGCTACTATTACGACGCAACTTATTCAAGAGAGGGCACCAGAGGTTGAATATGCTGAGAATCTCGCAGGAAAAACGGTTGAAAAAATTATCACCGGACAAAAAGCGCCAACCAATCTTGCGAATGTTAGTGAGGCCGATCTCAACGGTGGAACCTTGCTACATTACGCCATCAAAAATTCTCTTCCTCTCGAATCATTCATTGAAATTTTTAGAAAATGTTCTGATCCAAGGGCCGCTTTGGATTTGGCATTAAAACCAAATGAGAAAGGGTTGAATGCTCTACATTTTGCCTGCGTTTCTGCTAGTACGCAGAATTTGAAAAACTTACTGCGATCAGCTCGCGGAGCTATGAAGGCTGATCAATTTGAGCAATTTGTTAACCATCCTTCTGCGATTCTGAAAATGACGCCGCTGCATTTTCTTGCTGCTCATGGTCGCGAAAGAATGCTCCATCTTCTGAGCGCGCAATATCCGGAAGTTAATCTTGCGGCAGTTGATGTTGATGGAAATTTGGCTTTGCACTCAGCGATTAATAGCGGCGCCATCAACAGCTTCGACATGTTATTTTCTCTGATGTTTGAGCGCGGATTGGATTGTAAACAACAAAATTCCAGTGGTGAAAATATCGTTCATTTTGCCGCTAGGTTTGGTGACAAAGATTTATTCGAAGCAGTATTGGCGACTATTGCTAAACATGATCCCAAATTGGTGACTGAAATGGCAAGTCAGGTCAATCCTCATAGTCATAAAGATTTGATGAGTAGTTTAGTTGAGGCAGGAAATGACGATCTCATCATGACTTTAATGAAATATAAAACCGTGCCCAGGTTTCAGCATTTGCAGGATGCAGTTTCTCGGGGCTTTAAAGAAACAGCGCTGTTGCTGTTTGACTTCGGAGTAGAGGATTTTGAAGGAAAAAGATTGCCCAGAGCCACATCTCAATCGGATGAAATATGTACAGCCTTGCTCGAGAGAAAATGTAAATTTGACAGCAGAGAAATCGAATTACATCGCGCCGAGTATCCAAAATTATTTTCTGCTTATGTGGAGAGTGAGGCAAAAAAAGAGATCAAATCTTTTTCAGAAACTTCTCGTTTGATTTCAAATTTTTCTCGGATTTTTCAAGATCCACGCTTCAACTATTGCGCAGAAAAACTGAATGAAATTTTGCCAAGAATTGTGGGAGTTCAAACTTGGCTAAAGAGCGAGAAAGATTCCGATTCTTACCATATGAAATTGACGACTCTTTCTTTGGTTCGTGAAAATGAAGAATATCAAAAAATCCAAAATCTTTTTTCTGATAAGAAGAGTATAGCAAAAGTGGCGAGCATTTTTGATCAAATTAAGGAAAAGGACAAAAAAGCTTTGGTCAAAGAGTTCCAGGAGCATAGCAAAAAAACGCAAAGAAGCGCAGGCCTGGAATATGTTTCTGGTTTGGAAAAAATTTGTGAAAAATTTCTGTCAAAATATCTCGAATCCAGCCCCGGATTATCACCATCTGGATCATCATCACGCCAAGTTGCAGGAGCGGCGTGGTTGGCAAGATCTTCGTAGTTTTTGGGCGATTATTCCCCGCCTCGCAAATTCAGCTCCCCGAGCAAAGCGTCTCACAATTTCAGTTCCCCGAGCAAAGCGTAGCGTCGTCGAGGGGTTTAGGAGTTTATCTCTAAAACCCCCTCGACTCCGCTCGGGGAACTGAGGTTAAAAATTATTTTGTTACGGAATAATCGCCAAAAAATCTCCTCGTAAGAAAATTTCTTCGTAAATGGATTGGGAATTTGAACACAGGCTCTAGGACAATCCGATCATCTTTTTCATTTTTCTTATCACCTGCGAAAGTCCGTCAAATATGGCTTCACCAATGATGAAATGTCCGATATTTAGCTCAATAATTTGTGGAATTTGAGAAATTATTTTGGCGGTTTCGTAATTTAATCCATGGCCGGCGTGGCATTCTAGACCCAATCCTTCCGCGAGCTCAGCGCATTTTTTTATTTTTAAAAACTCTGCTTTTTGTGCCAAAGATTTTTTGTGACAGAATTCTCCGGTGTGGAGTTCAACAATATCAGCACCAACTTTTTTTGCGGCAGAAATTTGCGCTTCGTTTGCATCAATAAAAAGCGAAACCCTAATTTTTTTTGCACGAATTTTTTTGATCATTTCGCGCAAGATTTTTTCATTTTTTATCACATCGAGACCGCCTTCGGTTGTCACTTCGCGTCTTTTTTCTGGTACGATGCAAACCGCGTGAGGCTTGGTTTTAAGCGCGATTGCAAGCATTTCGCCAGTTGCAGCCATCTCCAAATTTATCGGCAATTTTATTTCTTTTTTTAGCCGCGATAAATCTTCGTCGCGAATGTGTCGACGATCTTCCCGCAGATGAATGGTGATTCCATCCGCGCCAGATTTTTGCGCCAAAATTGCCGCCGCAACCGGATCAGGATGCAAGCCGCCGCGCGCATTGCGAATGGTTGCTACGTGATCAATATTCACGCCCAAACGGATTTTATTTTTAATTTTTTTTCGAGAATTTTTTTTCATAACTAACCAAAAAAGTGAGATAAAAAACGCAGCTTAAAATGATGGTAATTGGAAAGCCTTGAGTGCCGAAGATGTCAATGAGGAGGCCAGTGGTTAGGCCGCCGAATAGCGCTCCAATTGAGCCAATAATTTGAAAAGTGGCATTGGCTGAAACCAACTCTTCTTTGGTGTAATCTTCGTTGGTGATTTTGAAAACCGAAACGTAAATGCAGGCAACCGACATGCCAAAAATAAAATAAAGCGCGAGCAAAAGTGGGTAAGATTTTGCGTAGAGAATGACGATGATAAAGCAGTAAATGCAGCCCAGAAATCCGATATTGATTAGTTTGTAAGGATTAAATTTTTTGAGCGCAAAGCCAACCCAAACGTCAAAAAATCCAGTGATCATGAAAGAGGTGATAAGAAGGCCAGCTGCCTCATAAGAGAGGCCAATTTTCGTGCCAAAAATTACTGTAAAAATCATTAAACTGCAGATAAGAAAATCGAGAAAAAATCTGGTCATGAAACAGCGCGGATTTTTCTTAAAAAATTTTTTCAGCGGAATTCTTTTTGAATCGATATTGATTGCGGCATCAGTTTTTAAAAAAGAAACCATGGCGTATGAAGATAGAACCAGAGCGGCTGAAATGAGAAATGAGGAATAATTTGTTGCACCACTAAATTTGACGATAACAGGTCCAATCGCGGTTCCAAGGGCTATAACCATGCTGAATAATCCGGTGGCAACTCCGCGCTGTTCGTTAGTGAGCAAGATGTTCAGCCATGCCTGGCGCGTGATGACATAAACAAACCAGAAATATCCCATGAAAAAAATGAAAGAAATCCACAACAAGAAACTTTGGTAAAAATAAATCAGAGAAATCGCTCCAGCGTAAAGAAAGGCAGAGATTCTTAGCGTTTTTATGATTCCAAAATTTGCGACAATTCTGGCCAGAAAGAATGAAGATGTGATTCCGCCCAGAACCTCAAAAGTTGAGGCGATGCCAATTTTGGCTGGCATAACTCCGTGATCAGTTAGCAAAGCCGGAAAGATTACCACGTTAATTCCAATCGCCGTGGCAAAAAGCAGAATGCTTAAAAACAAAAAATTGAGCTCTCTGGAAAACTTGAGTTGACTGAATATTTTTTGCACGAATGTGATTGCTTTGCTTGAAAGATGTGGATGCGGCATTAGTTTTGAAAAAATATTTTTTGCAAATTTTATTTAAAAATGTCGTCCAAAACTCCTCTGCTTGATTTAGTAAAAATTCCTGCAGATTTAAAAAAATTTTCGCTCGAAGAAATCAAAAAACTCGCCGAGGAATTGCGTTACGAAACTGTCTCGGCAGTGTCGCAAACTGGCGGCCATCTAGGTGCCGGGCTTGGTGTGGTGGAGCTGACAACTGCCTTGCATTATGTTTTTGACACGCCTCACGATAAGGTGATTTGGGATGTCGGGCATCAGGCCTATCCGCATAAAATTTTAACCGGTCGCCGCGAAAAAATACGCACAATTCGTCAGCCTCATGGGCTCGCCGGATTTACGCGTCGCGCCGAAAGTGAATATGATCCATTCGGAGCGGGGCACAGCTCCACCTCTATCTCCGCTGCACTTGGAATTTCCGTCGCCAAAAAATTTAAAAATGAAAAATCGCGCGTAATTGCAGTGATTGGCGATGGCGCGATGTCAGCTGGAATGGCCTTCGAAGCCATGAATAACGCGGGTGCGCTTGAGGATGAATTTTTTCGCGACAATCGCCTGATCGTGATTTTAAACGACAATGACATGTCGATTGCGCCGCCAACTGGCGCGATGTCGCACTATCTCTCGCGCGTTGCTTCGTCAAAATCTTACTTAAAAATTCGCGATGTTGCGAAAAAAATTACCGAAAAACTTCCCGAATCTTTGGCGCACTTTCCGCGCAAATTGGAGAAGGCGACCAAGGATTGGTGGATGGGTGGCAATATTTTTGAAGAACTCGGATTTTATTATGTCGGTCCGATTGACGGCCATAATCTCGATGTGTTGGTGCCGATTTTGAAAAATATTCGCGACGATCATGCGACCGATCCGATCCTTATCCACGTTGTGACGGAGAAGGGTCGTGGCTATGTTGAAACCATGCAATCTGACGATAAATTGCACGCCGTTTCAAAATTTGATGCGGCTACGGGAGTGCAGCACAAGCCAGTTTCCGACTTTCCCAATTACTCAAAAATTTTTGGAAGACGTCTCACTGAATTAGCAAAAAAAGATGAGAAAATTTTAGCGATTACAGCGGCGATGCCAGATGGAACTGGCCTCGGACTGTTTGCAAAAAACCATCCCAAAAGAATTTTTGATGTTGGAATTGCCGAACAACATGCCGTCACTTTTGCGGCAGGCCTTGCTACTGAAGGCCTGAAGCCTTATGCCGCAATTTATTCAACCTTTCTGCAACGCGCTTACGATCAAGTGGTTCACGATGTGGCGATACAAAAATTACCGGTGCGTTTTGCAATTGATCGTGCCGGATTTGTTGGCGCTGATGGCCCAACTCACGCGGGTTCCTACGATATTTCCTATCTCATAAATTTGCCGAATTTTGTTTTAATGGCAGCGAGCGACGGACAGGAATTAGTAAAAATGATCAATACCGCCAACGAAATTAATGATCGCCCATCAGCTTTTCGCTTTCCACGCGGCGATGCAAATTTCGAAATTAATTTTGACGATGATGAAATTTTGGAAATCGGTAAAGGGCGTTTAATTCAGCAAGGAAGCCGTATCGCAGTGATTTCTTACGGCACAATTTTATCGAATGTTTTGGAGGCGGAAAAAATTTTAGAAAAAGAAAATGGTCTGAAAATCACCATTGCTGACGCGCGTTTCGCAAAACCTTTCGACGAAAATTTAATCCGTGAATTAGCAAAAAATCACGAAGCGCTAATCACAATCGAAGAAGGCGCAATTGGCGGATTCGGCTCAGCTGTAGGACAATTCCTACTTTCCGAAGGATTGCTCGACGGCAAATTAAAATTCCGCAGCATGTTTATGTCCGATAAATTCATCGAACAAAATTCGCAGAAAGCAATGCAAAGTGAAGCGGGGATTGGCGTGAATAATCTCATTCAATTAATTCAATTTTTTTGTAAGTAACATGCCAAAAATATTTAGAAAAGATTCAGAGATACCAAGCGAAGAAAAGAGAATAGAAGCGCTGAAAGCAAAGAGGTTATCAGAGATGACAACAGAAGAGCGGGATGAGTTAATTAGGCACTACGCAGAATTTCCAACGGCAGGAAGCGATAAAAATAAAATCCCAACTTTAGAAGCGTTGGATAATACCGACAAACTTGTTAGGCCGCTGGAAAAATTGTTTGATGGAAATTTGTGTATTGCTGAAAGTCACGACCACATTTCGCCAAAAAAATTTTTGACTCAGAACATGAGGCTTCTGAAAGATCGAGGTTATGATGTTTTGTTTATGGAGCATTTCTGTTACAGAGAGCATCAAGATTTGATCGACCAATATTTTGCAAGTAGCAGTGCAGAAATGCCAAAGGAACTTGCTAAATATCTCGATGAACTCACGCGTGGACATATGACGGATTCTTTTGGTGCAAGTGAAGATGAAAAATATTTAACTGCGGCTAGTCGTTATAATTTTAGAACAATCTTGGAAGAGGCGAAGCGTTGCGGGCTGAAAGTGGTATGTGCTGAGAAGGATAAATTTACTTACAAGTGCGGCTATCTTAGTAGAGGTCCCAATCGCATGGCGGTCTTTAATCACAATTTTAGAGAGTTGGTAAAAGAGCATGAGGCAGATCATGGATCACAAAAATGGGTATTATTTGTTGGTAATGGTCATGTAAACAGTTTGCATGGAGTGCCAGGCATTTGCGAGATCATTCCTAATGTTCAAGAATTTGTGATATTGGATTGTGACAAGAAGGATGATACTCTTCTGAGAGAGACGGCAAAAAAAGAAGCTTATAAACTCAATAGTTGTAGCGATTGTTTTCTTGTTTCGAGTTTACTTAGAACTCCTTTTGATGCAGATCTGCATTATGATAAAATTTGCATGCTTCCCAAACAGGCCGCTGCTTCTAATGAGCAAGCAGCAATAGTGCCAAGTTTGGCGGTATTAAGCAGTGATGAGAAATATGACGATTTGAGTAGTGATTCTGATTCGCCACAGCCTTCACCAAATCTCCCAAGAGATGACTCAATGGCAAAAAATAATCCAAGAAAACGTCACTTAAGTAACGCTCAAGAAAGCAAATCGCAAACCACAAGAAAGAGTTAAATGAAAAGAGTATTAGAGAAGACTGAGGAACGGCGTGAAGATCTAGAAGCTTCGGATAGCGTAAAATTAATCATTGAGGCCTATTTTGATGGTCGCGCTATACCTCACATGGAGAAAATGATCGAGGCTTATAGCGCTAGAGAGGGCGGTCTTGAACGCGCCTTATCAACTCTTTACAAAGCAGCAAATTATTCACGAGAGGAATATCAAAAATATTTAACCGAGTTATGTCGTGGCCGCAGCCAAAGCCCAACTCAGAGGCTTTTAGAAATTATTTCGCGCTATTCCTCCGGAGACTTATTGCAAGATGATCCGGTTCTAAAACAGTGCAGAGCCTTATCCAATCTGCCACTGAATGTCCTACAAAAACAAATTGGAGTTTTTTACAAAAATAAAACCAATGAATTTCTTAGAGAAAAGAATCCTGAATTATACGAAGAAATCAGACGCGAAGAAGCAGCTAGTGAAGAGATGGTTGCTAATGATGTCGAAAGAAAATCTCCGTTAGCAAAGAAGGTTGAGGGCGATGCTGAGATGGGGGCTAACTCCGCGGAAGTTGCAGCCTCTGCGGCAGCTTCATCACCATCCAGAACGGTTTCATCTCCAGTTGCTGCCGCTGCAGCCGATCCTCGCAAAACAACATCTCCTCGTGCAATAGATTAATTTATGAAAAAAATTACAAATCATCCGCTAGCAGATTCAATGCGTCCCGAAAGCCTGGAAGAGGTGATTGGGCAAGATCATCTTTTTGTTGAAAATGGTGCATTGCGCGTGATTTCTGAAACAAAAAATGTTCCGTCAATAATTTTATGGGGGCCGACGGGAGTAGGGAAGACAACGATCGCCAAAGCTTTGGCAAAAGTTTGTGATGCGGAATTTGTAGCAATTTCGGCGATTGATTCTGGTGCAGCAGAAATTCGCAAAATTGTTGATCGCGCCAGAAAATATGCGGGCAAAACCATTTTGATGATTGACGAAATCCATCACTTCAACAAAACGCAGCAGGATTTATTTTTACCTTTTGTTGAAGACGGCACGATAATTTTAATTGGTACGACAACCGAAAATCCTTCTTTCCATCTCAACTCTGCTTTGTTGTCGCGCTGCAAAATAATTACGCTGAAAATTTTGGATGAAAATGCGCTCGAAAAAATTATTCAGCGCCTCGAAAAAAAATTGGAAAAAAAATTACCGCTGACCAAAGAAGCACGCGAGGCCTTGATTTCTCTAGCTTGCGGTGATGCGCGTTATTTGCTAAATGCTTGCGAAGAATTGCTGAATCTGAAAACAAAAAAAGATTTAAACGTTGATGAGTTGCAAAATTTAATTTCCAAACGTGCGGCAAATTTCGACAAAAAAGGCGATGCACATTTCAATCTCATCAGCGCTTTTCACAAAAGTTTACGCGGTTCTGATGTTGATGCCGCGCTTTATTATTTGGCGCGAATGTTGGTGGCGAAAGAAGATCCTTATTACATCCTCCGACGCTTGGCGCGCTTCGCTACAGAGGATATCGGATTGGCAGATCCAAACGCACTCTTGCAGGTGATGGCGGCGAAAGAAAATTACGATTTTTTGGGAAGTCCGGAAGGCGATTATGCAATTTCTCACGCCACAATTTTTTGCGCCACCGCGCCAAAATCCAATGCTAGCTATCTCGCGCATAAAGCCGCAATTGATGCCGCAGAAAATTCCACGCAAATTTCTCCGCCAAAAAATATTCTCAACGCGCCGACAAAAATGATGAAAGAGCAAGGCTTCGGATCAGGCTACATCTACGATCACGATACGCCAAACTGTTTTTCCGGACAGAATTTTTTTCCGGAAGAAATGCTAAAAAAGTCTCGCCAAAAATTTTTTGAACCGAATGAAAGAGGATTTGAGCGAGAGTTGAAGAAGCGTCTGCGCTATTGGCAGGAGCTGCGGCAGAAGTTGTCGTAATTTTAAACTGGAACGAAATATGTCGAGAGCGGTAAGTGAAGTTGGAGTCGGTGATCTTTACATGGGGGAAGTCTTAGCGATGTTTCAACGCTTTGCCAAAGAGCATTTTGGATCTGCTGCTGAGGTCGACAAAGTTGGTGGTGGTGTTGTGTTTTGCGAAGATAAAAAAGCGAAAAATCCTGGCCTTAGAGCCGCTATTGAAAAAGTGAAGAGAGGTGAAACTGATCAGTTTGCAATGCTGCTTCTCAAAGTGAATGCGGATAAAATGCGAAATCTTGGAACGGATAACGAGCAGCCGATTGCTAATGAATCATCAACTCACTGGACGGCACTGCACCTGAAGCGCAACGGGGATAAAATCGAAGTTAGATATGCCAATTCGGTTGGAAATCATGATGGTCGCGACGATATTCCAGAAGCATTGAGAAGGGTTTTATCCGAGTGCGTGATTGACTGCAAAAAGAGTCAGAAGGAATTTCAATCATTGCAGCAAAGCGGTTCCGACTGTGGATATTATGCGGTTTGGCATGGGTTGCAGATGCTTGGTGTTGTTGACAATGAGGCTGAATTTGGAATTTTTATTAAGGAAATGAAAAAAGATATTGCGGAGGAAAGAAGAGTTGAAGCAGCAAAGCAAGAAAGGGTGAAGCAAATAATCCAACCCCGCAGAGGCAAAGCTGCGGCGAGTAGTGATGCTGATGTGAATGGACTGACTGAGCAGTTAGCGGGGCTAGCGATATCGAAAGTAGAACCAGGTGATTATTTTGATGATTCAAGCGACGAAGAAACCGCCAATAAGGTTAGTCAAAGAGTTAAGGTTTTGGTAGAAGTAAAAATGGATAAGATTGATCAAAATTTTGCTCTAAAAGCAGTGCGCGGTCTTGCGATGGGGGTTTTATATTCAAGTGAAGTAGGTAAGCATCTTTACGGAGGTGAGGACAGGACGGGATTAAAAGTCAGACATCTCGTAATGCAGAGAGCGGTTTTAGAAAAATTCAAAAGCGATCTCGAAGGCGCTTTTCGCAAAACTGCCGAAAAAGTTTTAGGAGAAAAATTTAACGATAAAGAATTTCTGGATCGATTTTTCCACACAGAAGAGATTGGTGGATTTAGAAATGAAATATCAAAGTGGGTGGATGGTAGAAAGAAAGGCTTGTACAGCAGGTTATCGAATGAAAAAAGAAGGTTATCTCGATCTCGCAGATCTGGCGGAGCTGATGCTGAAAAGCATGAAAGTTTTGAGAAGGATTTTTTGAAATTATCGGAAAGTTTTTTTAAAGATTTGGAGCTGAAACTTCAGTCGGAAAAACATTTCAAAAGTTCGGGTTCTTTGCTGCATTCCAGCGATCAAGAAATTACAGACATTATAGAAAATGTCATAGCAGATCTAGTTGCAGAAGGGATTTTGAGGCGAGATAAGAATGTGTTAAAGCTTGAGGTTGGTGTTGGTGATCAAAGGCTAAAAACAAATCCAGAAACTGCTGGCGATGATAAGAGCGTAGTGCGCAAATTGATGTTAGAAAAAATTAAAAGTTCAGTTTCAAGAAAAGGGGAGAAATTTTCTGTTGCGGAGTTGAATAAAGACGTTGCTGAACAATTAAAAAATCATCGCCTAAGACATCCGCTTAGAAATCTTGAACCCTCTATGCGCAACATAAGTACAAGACTAACTTTGCCAACGGCTTTCACCACTGATTCAATACACAACTCAGAAGAGCTTTTTGCACATTTACGACTTTTTAGCAGATCGCATAGGCGTCACATTAGAAACCAGCGCGATTTAAATTCAGAGCCAATAATTTCTTCCAGCGATGTTAGTTATAGAATCGTTCAATTTGCTGCCGCCGGTAATTCTGAGGTAAAAGAAACGCAAACTGTTTCCTACAACAAATCTGCAAAGGAGTTCACAAGAGGTGCCACTGTTGATGAGTTAGGTTCTTACAAAGAAATTTCTGATAAAATTGCTGAGTCAATTTCTGCTTTGAAAAAAGCGTATACAGGTCTCGAGTCAAATGATGCCATTTTTGCGAAATGGATTCGCTCCTGTCTAAAAGGTGAAAAAATTCAAATTGGTGATGTGGTTTTGTCCGAGCATCAGCAGCAAATGGAAAAGATGATTGCTAATATCACCTATCTTTTGTTTGGCACTGAAGTGATTCGCAATCCTAATTCAATCATCATCCATCAAATGATGCTTGATTTGATTGAGGGCGGTAAAATGTCTTTCAAAGATGTTTTTAGCACGAGTTCTGGCAATAATAAATGGGGTGCAATGCCAATGTCCGCCAGTGGTGCAATAGCGGCGGCAAGAAGGTTAAATTCTGAATATTCGGAAAAAGAATTCGGCTATCGTTACGAATATGAGGGGACTGATAAAGCTGGTAGTGATAAGAAAAAATGCACAATCACGTTAGATCAATTAAAATCCCAAGAGTTTGCTTTGCTTACCGAGTGGCTGCAAATGAAGTTAAAATCAGATCAGAAAGAATTTTCCTCCGAGCAGTTTTTATCTACTATGAAGCTGGCAATGCACGAATGGTATAGCTCTGTTGATTGTAGTTTTTTGCCCGATTCTAAAGTTGCAGCGCAGGATAAAGTGGAAAAAAAGACAGCGGGAGATGGCGAGAGAAAAAAGGCTTCGCCACACTATGCAGAGTCAACCAAGGCATCAGCTGGTAAAGTCGTTAAGAATCCTTCAGCCACAAAATTACAGCAAAAAACCGCTTCGCAAAGAAAGTAGGAATTAGCTACGCTCCAAATCCATATTTCTTCCCCAAATAAGCTCGCACATCGGAAATTTCTGAATCCTTCAAGGCGCGAGCGAAAATAATCACTTCGGAAATATAGCCGCGATAGTAGTAGGTGTTTGAGTTGTCATTGCCATATCCAACCGCGAATGCTGTGGCTCCAAGTGTGTTTAGTGTTGTTGCGGTTGGGCCAGTTTTTGTGCCGTTGAGATAGATCGTGATGTTGTTTGCTTGAGAATTGTCGGCGCGATAAACCGCAGCGTAAGGCTTGTTGACGCTGTAAGATGAAACGGTGGTGTCAGATCCGCAGCCCCAACCATACAAGGATCCACTGGCGGTGTAAAACCCAGTGCGATCACCAGTTGTGCAAGCTTGTGCGCCGCGTTGATGAAGTAAAACCTGCACACCAGTTGAGCTGGTTTGTTGCCAAACTACAAAAAGCGTATATTGCTTATAGCCAAGTGGGAGAGGAGCTCCGGAGCTATTTTCTACAAAATGCGAACCGCCAAAAGACAGAGTTGGCAAGCCGCCAATGCCTTTATCGACATAAGTTGGTCGATTGGAGGAAGTTCCGGTGAGATTAATTTTTTGAACTGCTTGCGGATTGTAATCATTCCACGACGAGATCGCGTCGCCATTTTCTGGATTTGTGCTGTTAGTCGCGCTGGTGACGCTGCCTTCCATCACTGGCTCAAGCCACAAAACCAAATCTTTGATTGAAGAAACACCAGAGCTTTGAGTGATTGTTCGTGCGGTATTGATTTGATATTGCCGAACCAATCTCGAGCTTTGCGTGACGCCGGCTACGATGATTCCGATGATTAAAATTACGATTGAAAGCTCGATTAGCGAAAAGGCTTTTTTAGGCATTTTTTTGCTTCATCAGTTTGTAAGTGATGGAATCGTTTAGAGCGCGGAATGAAGCTTCAACGATATTTTCAGAAACGCCGATGGTTGTCCATTTTTCTGCGTCATCAGATGATTCAATTTGCACGCGAGTGACGGCTTTTGTTCCAGCTGAAGGCGTTAAAATGCGAACTTTATAATCGGTGAGTTTGATGTTTTTTAGGCTTGGATATTTTTTTGATAAAGCCTTGCGAAGCGCTTTGTCTAGTGCATTCACCGGACCATTTCCCTCAGCAACCGACATGGTGGTTTTATTGTCGATTTTAATTTTGATCGTGGCTTCCGAAGGTTTGCCTTGCTCATCGAGAACGCGAAATGAAATCAAATCGAAAAAATTTGGAACTGAAGCGAGAGATTTTTTTGCAAGAATTTCGAAGCTGGCATCGGCGGCGTCGTAGGCGTAGCCTTGTGCTTCAAGCTCTTTTACTCGATTCACTAATTTTGAAACTTGCTCACTTTTTACATTTTGCAAATCGATGTCGATTTCCTTTAAGCGCGAGATGATGTTTGAGCGTCCCGCCTGATCAGAAACCATGATTTGACGCTGGTTGCCAAGTTTTTCTGGCTCAACATGTTCGTAAGATTTGGCGTTTTTTTCCACCGCCGAAACATGCAATCCGCCTTTATGAGCGAAGGCATATTTGCCAACATAAGGTGCGAA
Organism: uncultured Rhizobium sp.; assembly: GCA_964447395.1. GTDB lineage: Bacteria > Pseudomonadota > Alphaproteobacteria > Rickettsiales > UBA1997 > UBA2645. The sequence goes on along the minus strand of CAYUSO010000002.1, from coordinate 89,295 downwards.
TTTGTCGCGTTCTTTATTGAGCAAATCATCGAGGAAATTCGAAGTTTTGACGAGATTTTTGAGATGTTTTTCGTCAATGCCGACATCGCAATTCATCTTCAACATCAAGGTTGGAATGATGGAAATGAGATTTGCATTTCCGCATCTTTCGCCAAGTCCGTTGATGGTTCCTTGGATTTGTCGAACTCCCGCTTCGACCGCCGCGATTGAGTTGGCGACGGCATTGCCAGTGTCGTTGTGGCAGTGAATTCCAAGATTTTCGCCAGGAATTTCTTTCGTCACTTCGCGAATAATTTTTGAAATTTCGCTCGGCAAAGTTCCTCCATTAGTGTCGCAAAGCACGATCCATCTAGCTCCCGCTTCGTAAGCCGCTTTTACCGCACGCAGCGCAAATTTTGGATTTGCCTTATAGCCGTCGAAAAAATGTTCGGCGTCAAACATCGCTTCTTTTTTCTTTTTTACGATTTGCGCGATTGATTCAGAAATCATCGCTAAATTTTCTTTTTCAGAAATGTGCAAAGCATGTTCGAGATGAAAATCCCAACATTTTCCCACGATGCAAACTGACTTAACATTCGAGTTGATGAGTGCGTTCAAACCCGCGTCATTGGCGGCTGAAGTGCTATTGCGACGCGTCATGCCAAAAGCCACAAATTGTGATTTTTTTAACCTCGGTAAATTGGCAAAAAATTCATCATCAGTTGGATTCGCGCCCGGCCAACCGCCTTCGACATAATCAATTCCGAGTTCGTCAAGTTTGCGCGCGATTTCAATTTTATCGCGCACGCCAAAGTTTACCGTGCTGGTTTGCGCGCCATCGCGGAGAGTGGAGTCGTAGAGATAGATGCGAGATTTTTTTGTCATTAAAAATAAAAATTTGTTGCGGATGCACGAATTTACTTCGTGCGCAGCAACTCAAATACTACCAAAATGCGGAGCATTTTAGATTAAAAACACTCCCATTCCAATTGCCGCAAACAGCGCCGATGTAAGCCAGAAGCGTCTCACTACCTTTACTTCGCTCCAACCTTTTTTCTCAAAATGATGGTGAAGCGGCGCCATGAGGAAAATTCTTTTTTTGCGAACTTTGTAGGATCCAACTTGCAAAATTACCGAAACAGCTTCGGCGACGAAGAGAATAGAAATTACAAAAAAGATAAATTCTTGTTTAACGATGATGGCGATGAGGCCAAGAACCGCACCGATTGCCAAACTTCCAACATCTCCCATAAAAATTTTCGCTGGCTTTAAATTGAAAGTTAAAAATGCCAAAATTGCGCCGATTAATGCGACGCAGAAAAAAATTAATTCCCCCGAAAATTTAACATGCGGAACGTAAAAACTTTGCGCTAATTCCGGCGTTGATGAAGCGTAAACAAGCAGGATCAAACAGCACAGGCTAATGATTGCCGGCACTGAAACTAGCCCATCCAATCCGTCAGTTAAATTTACCGCGTTTGATGTTCCGACAATCACCACGTTCACAAATAAAACGTAAAGTACGATGCCGAGTGTGACGTAATGACCGTGACCAAAAGGTAAAAAAACTTTATTGCTGAAGTGAATATCATCAATGCTGCCAAGCCAAAGAAATGCTACGCCGATGATGGCAAATTGAATTACAAGTTTGATGCTTCCGCGAAAACCTTTGGTGTTTTTGTAAAGCACTTTCATCAAATCATCAGTCAAACCAATTGCGGCAAAAGTTAAAAAAATTACGCAAATAACGAGAATGTAGCGATTGGTAAAATCGATGAAAAGCATTGTGGTTATTAGCGTGGCGAGGATGATAAAAATTCCTCCCATGGTTGGAGTTTTCTTTTTGGTTTCGAGATGAGTTTGTGGTCCGTCAGAGCGAATTGGCTGAAAAAATCGCGGATTATTGTGAACAAATTCGATGTATTTTTTGATGCTGAAAAATCCAACGATGTAGGATGAAATCAGGCAAATAAAGGCTTTGAGCCAAAGATTTTGTGCGATGAAACTAGTGAGCACTTTTTTCTGTGATTAAATTTTCGATTAATTTTTCCATTTTTGTTCCGCGCGAACCCTTGAGATAAAGAATGTCTCCATTTTGTAGTAAGTCTTTAATCTCTAGGCTTGCCGATGATGAATCGGGAAAAGTTTTGTAGGAATTTTTTGGTAATTTTTTTGCTGCTTTAGTCATGTTTTCACCAACCAACAACGCAAAATCAATGTGGAATTGAGCTAGATAATTCGCCACTTCACCATGCAATTCAACTGATTTTTCGCCTAGTTCAAGCATGTCGCCAAGCGCAGCTATTACTCTTTTTTTGTGCAGAATTTTTTTGAGATCGGCCGCGTGCTCAAGCCCAGCACGCATTGAGAGCACACTAGCATTGTAGCTATCATCGATGATGGTGACGTTTTTTTCGTCGAATTTTACTTCGCTAACTTTGCCGCGTCCCGCTGGAATTCGCAGATTTTTTAGCGCCGCAACCGCTTGTTTTAAATTAGCGCCGAGCAAGTCTAGGCAGGCAATTACAATGATTGAGTTGAAAATTGTTACCGCGCTGGAGCTGGAAATTTCGTAAGAAAATTCGACGCCATTTTTTAATTTTATTTTCACCTCAGACAAATCAGCAGTGATAATTTTTGACTGCAAAATTTGGTAATTACTCGGATTTTTCTCGCTAAAAGTGACAAGGTTCGAAGGCTTTATTTCATAGTAAGCAGCACGTTTTTTAAGAAACTCAAAATGAGCATTGTCGGCATTAATTAAAGCGATGCCATTTTCAGCAAGTCCGCAAAAAATTTCTGATTTTGCCAGTGCGATTTCTTCCTCATTTTTGAAGAATTCAATGTGAACTGGACCAACGTTTGTTATTAGCGCCAAGTCAGGTCTGGCAAGGCGCGAAAGCGGATCAATTTCGCCCAAATGATTCATTCCCATTTCAAAAATTCCGTAAGCGCAATCACGCGAGAAATTGCACAAGGAAAGTGGCATGCCGATGTGATTGTTGAAATTTCCCGCAGTAGCAAAAACTTTTCCCTGAGTTTCAAAAACCATTTTTAGCATCTCCTTCGTGCCAGTTTTGCCAACGCTTCCGGTGATTGCGATGATTTTTGCTCTACTTCTTTTTCGTGAAAATTCGGCGAGTTTGTAGAGGGCGACAAAGGTGTCTTTTACTAAGAGAGTCGTAAGTTGCGAGTCATGAGTCGTAAGTCGATCAACAATTGCAGCCTTGCAGCCGTTGGCTGTAGCTTGCTCGAGAAAATCATGTCCATCATTTTTTTCGCCTTTAATCGCAATGAATAAGCCACTTTTTGGAGTTTTTCTGCTGTCGATTATGACTTCATCAATCTCTAAATCATTTGGTAAGTTATGCTCCAGAAGCTCGCCAGATAAGGCCTCGAGAAGTTCAGATTTTGTCCATAAAGTCATAAAAACATCGCTTTTGAAATTTCGCCTTTATCGAATCTGGCGCCAAATTTTTGGATAATTTTTGCAGCTAAAATATTTCCGAAACTAGCAGATTTTTCTAAATCATAATCTTGCTCCAAGCCATGCAAGAAGCCAGCTGCGAAGGCATCTCCGGCGCCGGTTGTATCAAGTAATTTTTCAACTTTTACGGTTGGAATTTCAAACATATTGCCGCTGTCAAATATGATGCAACCCTTCTCGCTTCTAGTGACAATTGCGGTTAGATTTGGATTGCGTGAGAAAAATTTATCCAAAGCTTCAGCGGAAAAATCGGGGCGTGAAATTAATTCTAGAGCCTCATTTTCATTGGCAAAAACCATGTCGAGATCATTCAAGATTAAGTTTTGGAAATCTTTTTTATGACGCGAAACACAAAAAGCATCGGAAAGAGAAAAGGCGATTTTTGCACCATTTTTTCGCGCAAGATTTATGGCTTTTTTCAGCGCCACGCTTGTTTCCGCAGCATCCCACAAATATCCTTCAAGATAGAGAAAAAATAAATTTTTGAAGGAGTCCTCCTCAATGTCTAATTCAGTAATTTCTGAAGCGCAGCCGAGAAAAGTGCACATGGTTCGTTGCGCGTCTGGCGTGACTAAAACGAAAGATTTTGCCGAGGTTTTGTTGTAGGAATTAATGCCGAGAAATTGCGTTCCACATTTTTCAATTTCGCTGATAAATTTGGCGCCGAATTCATCAGAGCCAACTTTTCCAACGAAGCTAGACTTACAGCCAAGCTGTCCTAAGGCTGCCATGGTATTTCCGATTGAGCCACCAGAGGTGATTTTTTCGGCTTTTAATTGCGAAAGTTTTTGTGCCGTGCCTTCGTCAATCAAAGACATCGAGCCTTTGATGAGATTGTGATCGAGCAAAAATTGATCATCGACTTTGCACAAAATATCGACAATCGCATTGCCGATTCCGAGAATTTTTTTAGTCATTTTTTGCAAAAATTTTGAAGAATTTTTTCTTGCCAACGGACAATTCAAATTCTCCAGTTTTGATGATAAGGTGATGAATGTCTAAAACCGCTTCGCCGTTGATTTTAACAGCTTTTCCCTCGATTAATCTTTTTGCTTCTCCAGCTGATTCAACCGCGCCAATTTCTTTTAAAATTTCAGTTAATTTTTTTCCGACAGAAATTTCTTTTTTCTCGAATGCAGCGGAATTTTTTTTCTCAAAAATTTCGCGCGCTTTTTGCAAAACTTCCTGCGCAATTTTTTCGCCGTGACAAATTTTTGTAGCTTCAAAAGCCAGAACCTTCTTGGCTTCGTTGATGTTTTCGTTTTTTAATTTTGCAATTTCCGCCAAAGGAAGATCGGTGAAAAGTTTCAAAAATTTTTCCACATCGGCATCATGAGTATTGCGGAAATATTGAAAATAATCGAAAGGTGAAAGCAGGTTTCCATCCAGCCAAACCGCGCCTTCAGCGGTTTTTCCCATTTTCTTTCCATCGGCAGTTGTAAGCAGAGGCGAGGTGAGGCCAAAAGCTGCGCGCAAATCGCTGGAATCGTTTTTAGCTGCGGCAATTCTTCTGGTTAATTCAACGCCATTTACGATATTTCCCCATTGATCTGAGCCGCCAATTTGTAGGCGACAGCTGTATTTTTGATTCAGCTCGAAAAAGTCGTAAGCTTGCAAAATCATGTAATTGAATTCGAGGAAAGAAAGCGGCTGCTCACGCTCCAAGCGCGTCTTTACCGAATCGAAAGTAAGCATGCGGTTAACAGAAAAATGGCGACCGATTTCGCGCAAAAAATCGATGTAATTGAGATGGCGCAACCAATCGTCATTATTGACTAAAATCGCATTTGTAGCGCCGCCGCCGAAGGTGATAAATTTTTCTAAATTTTTGCGAATTCCGTTGAGATTTTCCTGAATTTTTTGATCGGATAAAACTTGTCGCGCCTCGTCTTTTCCGCTTGGATCGCCGATTCTGGTTGTGCCGCCGCCAAGCAAAACAATGGGTTTGTGACCGTGTTTTTGCAAAAGACGCAGGATCATAATTTGAATTAAACTACCAGCGTGAAGCGAAGTGGCTGTGCAGTCGAAGCCGATGTAAGCGGTGATTTTTTCGCCGGATAAAACTTCGTCTAATTCTTGTGCGTGAGTGCATTGCGCAAAAAATCCACGCTCGAAAAATTCTCGTAAAAATTCCGATTTGAAATTCATTTTGGGGAGGTAAAAGGAGGTTTCTTAAGGACTCGTCTAATTCCCAAAAATCCATGAACCTCCTAGAAAAACAAGAAATTACTTCGCAATGGTTCAAGTTGTTGCGCGATAAAATTTGCGCGGAGTTTGAAAAAATTGAAGAAGAGTTTGATCCAAAAAATTGCGGAAAATTTACCAGAAAAAATTGGGATCGAGATGGCGGCGGAAGTGGCGAAATGTCTGTGATGAAGGGCAATGTCTTCGAAAAAGTTGGTGTAAATTTCTCCAAAGTTTTCGGCGAATTTTCGTTTGAATTTCGTAAAGAAATTCCCGGCGCAGAAAAAAATCCGCAATTTTGGGCGAGTGGAATTTCGCTGGTGGCGCACATGAAATCGCCTTTAGTTCCAGCGGTTCACATGAATACGCGTTTTATTTGTACCGAAAGGAATTGGTTTGGCGGCGGGGCTGATTTAAATCCGATGTTTGAAGTTGATCAAGATACTTACGATTTTCATCAAGCCTTCAAAAGCGCGTGCGACAAGGCTTCGCCTGATTATTACGAAAAATATAAAAAATGGTGCGACGAATATTTTTTTATAAAACATCGCAATGTTTCGCGCGGAGTTGGCGGAATTTTTTTCGATTATTTGAACAGTGAAAATTTTGACGCCGATTTCGAATTTACTAAAAATGTCGGACTGGCTTTTTTAGAAGTTTTTCCGAAATTAGTGCGACGAAATATGCATAAAAAATGGAGTGAAGAGCAGCGCGAATTTCAGTTAAAAAAACGCGGATTATACGCGGAATTTAATCTGGTTTACGATCGCGGAACAAAATTCGGATTGATGACTGGAGGTAATGCTGAAGCGATTCTAATGTCGTTGCCACCAATCGCAAAATGGGATTGAGGCGTTAAAGAAACGTGCCAAACGCACGTTTCTAGCCGAAATGGGCATTGACGCTGCTCTAGCTGCGTCAATCCCGAGAAGTAGTTAAAGCAAATAAAAATATGAAAAAATTAGAAAAAATTTACGAAGGAAAGGCTAAGCAACTTTTTGCAACCGACGATTCCAATCTTTTGATCCAATATTTCAAAGACGACGCCACTGCTTTTAACGCGCAGAAAAAGGCAGTGATCGAAGGGAAGGGCGCTTTGAATAACATGATCTCTGAGCATATCATGCTTGAAATGGCGAAAGCTGGAATTTCAACTCACTTTGTAAAAAGGCTAAACGAGCGCGAGCAATTGGTAAAGAAAGTGAAAATTATTCCGCTTGAAGTAATCGTTAGAAATATTGCCGCTGGATCAATGGCTAAAAGGCTTGGCATCGAGGAAGGATTGGAGCTTTTATCGCCAGTTTTTGAAATTTGTTTTAAGGATGATGCGCTTGGTGATCCGCTAATCAACGATGATCACGCCATTAATGTTTTGAAAGTTGTGAGCAAAAATCAGCTCGAAGAAATCAAAAATTATACCGCAAAAATTAATCAAATTTTACAAAAAATTTTCAAAAACATTGGAATCAAATTAGTCGATTTCAAAATCGAATTTGGCTTTGATTCTGACGGAAAAATTATTCTCGCTGACGAGATTAGCCCAGATGGCTGTAGGCTTTGGGACGAAAAAACTTCTGAGAAGATGGATAAGGATCGTTTCCGTCGCGATATTGGCGGGCTTGTCGAGGCTTATCAGGAGGTAGCAAAAAGATTGGGTATTAAATGAGATTTATTTCGGGCGCGGTTCGTGCGACGAGAGATTTAGCAGATTTAGTTCCAGTTTTTTATCGCGGGTTTTCCACGTTTAAGCCCAGTTCTCTTGTGCGCAGGGTTGAATTGCCGCCTCTAGCCGCAGAAAGCATTTCTGAATATTTTTGCTCATTAGAAAAAGCTGATGGAGTTGTAGTTAAGGATCTTCCAAGCCTTAATATTGCTAAAGAATTTGCTGCCAATATCGGCGGAATAGCGGAGAAGCTCGCCGATGGTGGCGATAAAAAATCGCAAGAATTTTTGCATTCGATAAGAGAATTTAAATCCGGAAAAGTTGGAGTTTTGCACGTTGTTGGAATGCCTTTCTCGCCGTTGGAATCAGGGTTGTTATCAAGATTTAGCGCTAGTCGTAATTCCGACGATGAAAATAAAATAATTCAATCCCATCTCCCAATGATATACGCCGCTGCAGGCGTTGGTTTTTTAGCTGGATATGAAGTAAATTCAGAAGATCAGAAGCGATATAAGAGGGTTTTGACCGCATCAACATCATACCAACCAGCTCATTGCGATGGCGCCTTTTATGATAAATATGCCGGAACTGACATGTTCTCACTAAGCGTTCTTTCATTGAATAAAGAAAAAAGTCCGACCTTCGTTTTATCTGCAAAAAAATTATGCAATGCTGTTCCAAAAGGAATGCGAGAGGTTTTATTTCAGCCTATTTTTTACAGCAGCTACACCAACAATCGTTTTCCAATTTTTTTTCACGACAAAAAAGGAAATTTGCAGATTAATTTTAGATTTGAAGAGGCTCTGAATTTCTGCGAGTATGGAGAGGATAATGCTCTTTTTAGTGATTTTCCGGAACGGTCGCGCAGCTCCATAACTTCACTATGTGAGACGATAAAATATTTTCTGGAAAGTGATAGACAAGAGAGCATAGAGTATGAAAATGCGGGCGACACAGCTTTTATTAATAACAAGTCTTTAGTGCACGGAGCTAGATTACCAAAGCCTCTGGAAGGTACTCGAGTTCTTTCGAAACATGTTTTTCGAAAACTAAAAGAATCACAACAATCACAAGAGCAAGAAAAATGAAAATCAGAATTCTAATCAGTTTAAAAAAGGGCGTTTTGGATACGCAAGGAAAGGCAATCGAAGCTTCTCTGCAAAAAAATCTTGGCTTTGCGCAAATTTCTCAAGTTAGGCAAGGAAAGGTTGTGGAGCTTGAAATTGCCGAAACTGATCCAACACAAATCAAAAAAATTGTCGACGAAATTTGCGATAAATTGCTCGTCAATAAAATCATCGAAGACTACAGCTACGAGGCTCTATAATGAAATCAGCAGTAATTACATTTCCAGGTTCTAATTGCGATCGCGATGCCGTCGTGGCTTTGCAGAAAATCGGCTCCAAGGTGCAACAAATTTGGCATCAGGAAACAAAGCTCGACGACAATTTAGATCTCATCGTCATTCCAGGTGGATTTTCCTACGGCGATTATTTGCGTTCTGGTGCGATGGCAGCAATTTCTCCAGTGATGCAAGAGGTAAAAAGGCTTGCCGATAAAGGCGTGCGCGTGATTGGAATTTGCAACGGTTTTCAAATTTTAACTGAAGCTGGGCTTCTCCCTGGTGTTTTATTGCGCAATAAAAAAATAAAATTCATCTGCCGTGAAGTGACTTTGCGCGTTGAGAATACTGAATCCGCCTTCACTCGTAAATATAAAAAAGGTCAAGTAATTCGCGTTCCAATAGCACATATGGACGGAAATTATTTCGCTGATTCTGAAGTGATAAAAAAGCTGGAAGATGGCGGAAACATTGCATTCCGCTATGTTGATGTTGGTGGAAATTTAACCGATGAATCAAACCCGAATGGTTCAGTTTTTAACATTGCCGGAATTTTTAACGATAAGCGCAATGTGCTTGGAATGATGCCGCACCCAGAGCGTGCAATCGATGAAGATACCGGATCGAGCGATGGTCTACTTCTTTTTGAGGGTTTGATCGCTTAGTTTTGCATCAAGCGGACAGACAAAATCTTTTTCTACAACTTCTGTCTTTTTGTCACATTTTTTTCTTATCTCGATTAAGTCATTCACCAAAGAATTTCTGATATTTTGCGCAGCAATTTTTGTTAAATTATGCTGAACATATTCATCAGCAACAAAGGTACCATAGCGGTTGGTAGTGACGTCGTAATTGTCATTTACTGAGGTTGATCCGGTAGAAATTCTTTGTGCAGTGCTAAGATTTTTTAATTCATAAGTGACTTCGAGTATTACCTTATTACGACCAGAAGCGCCCGTTGAAGTTGTAAAAGTCGAAGTTGATGACTGCTTGATGTTTAGCACCAAAAAATATTTCGGTTCAGACTTGATGTAATCTGGGTTAAAGAGGTCGTAAAGGCCGTTTCTTAATTCCTGACTGAGGCGCGTGCGATCTTTTTGAATGCGAATCGAAGCTAATTCATGAGCATGAGAAACGATTTCTCCCTCATCGCGATAAATAACCTGAAAGCCGCATGCGAGTAAGGCAAAAAGCGGTAAGGTGGCAAGAAGTTTTTTAAGCATTTTTATTTTTAAGCGCACTTTTTACGAATGAGACAAAAAGCGGATGAGCAGCGAAAGGTTTTGATTTCAACTCTGGATGAAATTGCACGCCGACAAAAAATGGGTGATTCTTAATCTCGATAATTTCTGGTAATTTTCCATCCGGAGACATGCCGGAGAAGGTCAAACCAGCTTTTTCTAATTGCGATTTGTAATTCACATTTACCTCGTAGCGATGACGATGGCGTTCAGAAATTGCGGTTTTTTTATAAATTTTTTCTGCAAGCGAGCCTTTTGAAATTTTGCACGGATAGGCGCCAAGTCTCATTGTGCCACCTAAATCGCTGCCGGCTTTTTTGGTTTTTTTGCCAGATTTATCGAGCCATTCATGCATCATGCCAATCAAGAAACTGCCTTTTTTAGAAAATTCGCTGGAGGTGGCGTCCTTGATGCCAAGCACGTTGCGGGCATATTCGATCACCGCCATTTGCATGCCGTAGCAAATTCCTAAACATGGAATTTTTTTAGTGCGTGCATGTTCGATCATGCTGATTTTTCCTTCGACACCATCTTCGCCAAAACCGCCTGGCACAAGGATTGCATCGATATTTTTCGGCAAATTATTTTTATTGGTGCGAGCATTTACCCAAGTGATATTGGCTTTTGTTTTGAGAGAAAAAGCGGCGTGATCAATGGCCTCGAGCAGTGATTTGTAGGAGTCGCGATAGTCGGTATATTTTCCAACGATGGCAATATTGACTTCGCCTTGAGGATTTTCGATGGCGTCTTTAATGGCGATCCACTTGGAGAGATCGGGTTTTTTCTTATAATCGAGTTTGAAGAATTTTAGAATTTCAGTGTCGAGTCCGTTTTTGTGGTAAATCATTGGAACCTCGTAAATGCTTGCTGCATTTGGCGCGGCGATTACTGAAGAAAATGGCACTGAGCACATTTGCGCGATTTTTTCGAGATGCGATTTTGTGACCGGACGTTCAGCGCGACATAATAAAACCGAGGGCTGAATGCCAATCGAACGCAATTCTTTCACCGAATGTTGCGTTGGTTTTGTTTTGAGTTCGTTGGCGCTTTCGATGTAAGGCAAAAGCGTGAGATGCAAGAAGGCACAACGATTTGGCATTTCATAACCGAGCTGACGAATTGCTTCAAAAAACGGTAGCGCTTCAATATCGCCAACGGTTCCGCCAATTTCACAAAGCGCAAAATCAACGCCAGAAACGTCGTTCAAAATAAATTCTTTGATGAGATTGGTGACGTGCGGAATCACTTGCACTGTGCCGCCGAGATAATCGCCTTTGCGTTCTTTTGCTAAAAGTTTGGAGTAAATTTGACCGGCGGTTACATTGTCAGATTTCTTTGCATCCACGCCAGTAAAGCGTTCGTAATGTCCTAAATCTAAATCAGTTTCCGCGCCATCTTCCGTCACAAACACTTCGCCATGTTGAGTTGGGCTCATTGTTCCCGGGTCAACATTGAGGTAAGGATCAAGTTTGCGCAATTTCACCGAATAGCCACGAGCCTGCAACAAAGCGGCGAGAGAAGCAGAAGCGAGTCCCTTTCCCAAAGAATAAACAACGCCGCCGGTGATGAAGATGAATTTGGTCATTAATTTAAATATAAAATATCAGCTCCCCGAGAGAAATCGAGGGGTCGGTGAGACAAACTCTCGCCCCCTCGATTTCTCTCGGGGAGCTGTAATGCTTTACTTTCCCGCCATAATGCGATCCACCAACTGCTGAATCGTTGGCACAAAACCATTTGCGTAAAACGGATCGGTGGCGAAGCGGTAGGCGCTGTGGCCGGAAAACATTAGTTGGTTTTCAACATCAATTCCGTGGCGAATATCTTGCAAAGTTTTTTGAATGCAGAAGCTGCGTGGATCGGCCTTGCGATCAGTTGTGTAATTCATTTCTGGTTTATCTGACCAATTGCTGAATCGGCACTGGCTCAAGCATCCCATGCAATTGATTTGGTCGGTGACGATTTGTGCGGCTTTGGATTTATCGACAAACATCAGCGTTTCGTCTGGCGTTTTCATGCCTTCTGTGTGGCCAGCTTTTGTCCATTCATCAACTTTCGCCTTATCTTCCGGCTTGATGTAAACCACGCGACCACGTTGGCCGAAAGGAATTTCGCAAGTGAAGGCGTCGATTGCTTTAGCGCGATATTCAACCTGGCGAATTTCGCGGCCTTTCAATTCGCGAATGAAATCATTTTCAACGGCAGAGGAGTAGAAGCCTGTAGGACTGAAGCGATTGAGATAAACATCGCCTTCTTTCAGAGTGAGTAATTTTTTCTTCCAAGCATCAGGAACGGGATATTCCTGTGTGACGATTGGGCGCGTGCCGAATTGGAAAACGATTGGTCCGATCTCAGGATTATCGAGCCAATGCTCGAATTCTTCCAAATTCCACACGCCACCAGCCATGATGATTGGCACTTCATTTAGGCCAACCGAATTCATAAAACTGCGCAATTCTGCAACTCGTGGATATGGATCTTCATAGGCATTAGGACTTTCGGCATTTGACAAGCCATTGTGACCACCAGCGCGCCAAGGGCATTCATAAACCACGCCACCAAGAAGAGAAACTGCTTTATGATAACTTCTTTTCCACAAGGCACGAAAGGCGCGCATCGAGGAGACAATTGGGTAATAGTAAACTTTGTATTTTTCGGCGATTTCGGAAAGGCGGTATGGCATGCCAGCGCCGCAAGTGATGCCGTGAATCATGCCTTTAGCGCCTTCGAGAATTCCGTGTAAAACACGTTCAGCGCCACCCATTTCCCATAAAACATTCATGTGAATTCGGCCCATGCCGCCGGAAATATCGTGAGCGATACGAGCTTGAGAAATGCCGCCGCGGATTGAATCAGCGATGAGTTCTTCATGCTTTTCGCGACGCGTATGGGTTTTATAAATTAGCGGATGAAATTTGCCGTTTTCGTCGATGTAATCAGCGTTAACTCCGGAAAAAGTTCCGACGGCGCCAGCTTTTGCGAAATGGCCTGCAGTCATGCCAGTTGTGATTCCAACGCCTTTACCACCTTCGATAATAGGCAAGGTTTCAACGCCAGAAACTTTGAATGATTTGATTTTGTGCAACAAAGGAAGCTCCTAAATTTGGAAGGAAAATGAAAGCGCGCGAAACTATGAATGGATTGCAAAATATCAATAGAATTACGAATTAAGAATTGAGAATTTTGAAACTTACCAAAATTCTAAATTCATAATTCATAATTCTTAATTTCCGTGCCGATAAACGTCCCTCAATTTACCGTTTCCGAATTCTCTCGTGCCATTAAACGCACAGTTGAAGATGCTTTCGGCTATGTAAAAATTACCGGCGAAATCACTGGTTTTAAACGCGCCTCATCGGGACATGTTTACTTCAGTTTGAAGGATGAAAATTCTCTGCTTTCCGCCGTTTGTTTTCGCAACTCGGCGGCGTTGATTAATTTTGAAATTGGCGATGGTTTGCAGGTTTGCGCTTCAGGTCGGATTACAACTTTTGAAGGTCGTTCAAATTATCAGATTATCGTTGAAAAGATAGAAATAGCAGGCGTCGGCGCGATTTTGGAAATGATCGAAAAACGTCGGCAAAAACTTTTGGAAGAAGGTTTGTTTGATCAAATTCACAAAAAACCAATTCCATTTTTTCCACGAATTATTGGCGTGATAACTTCCGAAACTGGTGCTGTAATTGAAGATATTAAACATCGCATAGAAGCGCGCTGCGAGCTGCATCTCATGATTTATCCAACTTTAGTTCAAGGCGATAAAGCGGCGCAGCAAATTATTCAGGGCATCAAATTTTTTAACAAACTCAAACAAAATCGGCCGGATGTTTTAATTATCGCCAGAGGCGGCGGATCCTTTGAAGACTTGCTTTGCTTCAGTGATGAAAATTTGGTTCGCGAAGTTTTTAAATCGGAAATTCCGCTAATTTCTGCAGTTGGTCACGAAACTGATACAACGCTGATTGATTATGTTGCTGATTTACGCGCACCAACGCCAACAGCGGCTGCAGAGCTGGCAACGCCAGTTTTATCTGATTTGAAATCGCAGCTAAATTTTCTTGCAGAAAAATTAGAATTTTTACCAAAAAACTTTTTGGAGCAGAAATTTTCCCATCTTAAAAATTTGCAACGCTATCTGATTGATCCCTTGCAAATTCTGGCTCAAGCTCGAGATAGACTTTCTTCCGCCGAAAATAAATTTCACTTTTTGGTGCGAAATTTTTTCGAAAAAAAATCAGAAAAATTATATTCTTTGCAAATTTCAAAGCAGTTTTTGCTGCAAAAAATAAGCAAAGAAAATCAACAAATCGAATTTGCTGCAAAGCGTTTAGAATCAAGCCTTAACAGCCGATTTGAGAATATGAGAAATAATCTCGAAAACTTGGCAAAAATTTTAAAATCGAATCATTATCGCGAAATTTTAAACCGCGGTTTTGCTTTGGTAAAAAATCAAAAAGGTGGTTTGATTTCTTCAATTTCAGAAGTGAAGTTAGAGGAAAAAATCGCCGTCGAAATGCTTGATGGCGTAATCGAAACTCAAATTTTAAATGTTAAAAACTCCTAAATTTTGGACAGAAAAAAATCTGATTTCTTGCGCGCTTTTGCCAATCAGCTTCATCTATTTTGTTGGATTTCTTTTTTGTAAAATTTTTTCCAAACCACAAAAAATTTCTAAGCCAGTAATTTGCATTGGAAACCTTATCGCTGGCGGGTCGGGAAAAACTCCAACCGCAATTGCAATCGGAAAAATTCTTAATGAAATCAATGTTAATTTTGCCTTTTTGAGTCGTGGTTACATGAGTGATGGCGCAAAATTTTTGATGTTGCGAAAAGGCGACACTAGTAAAGCTGAACAGGTTGGAGACGAGCCTTTGCTTTTGGCGGAAACCGCTCCAACTTTTGTGGCAAAAAATCGTTTTTTTGGTGCTGCGCAAATTGAATCAATGAAGAGATTTCAAGCGATATTGCTCGATGATGGCATGCAAAATAATTCACTAAAAAGTGATTTTATAATTTTGGTTATTGATGGAAAAGTTGGTTTTGGAAATGAATTTATGATTCCAGCCGGACCAATGCGTGAGCCGCTTTGTAGCGGATTAAAAAAAGCCGATTTAGTGGTTTTAATTGGTGAAGCAAAACCAAAATTACTAAAAAAATTATCAGGAAAAAAAGTTTTGCGGGCTAAAATTATGCCCAAAAATTTAGCAGATTTTCGTGATAAAAAATTGATGGCATTTTGTGGTTTGGCTTTTCCACAAAAATTCTTTTCTTTCCTAGAGAGTCAAGGTTTAGACTTGGTTGATAGTCGCGGATTTCCCGATCATTACAGCTATCAAATTTCAGATCTGAAAAATCTTTGCAAAATTGCCGAAGAAAAAAATATTACTTTAGTCACTACCAAAAAAGATTGGGTTAAATTTCCAAAAACATTTCAGGATAAAATCGCTTATCTCGACATTGATTTAGTCTTCGAAAATAAAGATTTGCTCAAAGAAGAATTAAAAAAATTTCTATGAATTTTCTAAAAAAAATCCGCTATTTGCTCGAAGCGATGGTGGTAAAATTTGGCCTGTGGTTTTTTGGTTTTATGCCAGCTCAAACTGCGTCAAGCGTAGCCGCAGCGATTTCAAAATTTGTTGGAAAAAAAATCTCAGTTAATCGTCTTGCTTACAAAAATTTGAGCTTGGCCATGCCGCATCTTTCCGAAAGTGAAAAGGAAAAAATAATCGATGAAATGTGGGATAATTTGGGGAGAATTGTTGGAGAATTTCCGCATATTTCCAAATGCTCGGTCGATGAAATTTTGAATTTAATCGAAATGTCGGAAGAAACGCGAAAAAATTTGCTCGAGCTCAAACAAAGCGGGAAGGGTGGAATTATTTTTTCTGCCCATATCGGCAATTGGGAAATTGGCCCGAAATCTTTTTTAAAACTTGGCTTGGATGTTAGAACCGTCTATCGTCCGCTCAATAATCCTTACGTTGAAAAAATGACGGCTGGTTTGCGCGGCGTGGCGATGATTGAAAAAAGTTCGAAGGGAAATCGTAAAATTATCGAAGTGGTGAAAAGTGGCGGTTTTGTAATCATTCTCGCCGATCAAAAAATTAGCGAAGGCGAATTGGTGAAATTTTTTCACGATGATGCCGTCACCACAACTTCAATTGCCCGAATCGCGTTAAAATATGGCGTGCCTTTGATTCCAGCGCGCTCGATCAGGATGAATAAAAAATTTTACTTCACGGTTGAAGTTGAAAAACCGCTTGTAATTGAACAGAGTGCCGACATTAATTTTGATATTCTCGCTCTAACTCGCGAAATTAATCGCAAGCTTGAAGCTTGGATTTCTCAATATCCCGCGCAGTGGTTTTGGGTTCACAACCGCTGGAAACGTTAATTTATCACAACATGAAACTTCTTCGCCAAATCACTCTAATTGCTTTGTTAGGTTTTGCTTCTTCTTGCGCTATGATCTTTAACGAGAAGGAAGTTCCGCTTTCAATTAACAGTAATCCTTCGGGCGCTGATATTTTTATCGATGGCAGAAATTTCGGAAAAACTCCGGCAACTTTTATGATCGAACCAAAAAATTATACCGTCACTTTGAACAAAGAGGGATATGGTTCGGCGCAGTTTAAATTGGAATCTTGGGCAACAATCAGAAACGGAAAATGTGCCGCAGATGCTTTAGGAACAATGTTGGTAATTCCACTTTATTCCCTTGCGCTTTCTGGCTATTGCAACGATTTCAAACAAAAAGAGCATTTCATCAATATCCCACGCATCGGCCCTTCAGTTGGCTCGGCAGCAGATGCGCCAATGGGAGGTTCTATGCTTGGGATTGGCAATAATCCGGCGAACATGGTCGATTACTATTACGGCAAAGATGTGATGACAAATCCTTACGCTAATCCTTACGCGCCACAGCAACAACAAAATCAACAATAATGAAAACTTTAGCACAGCGTCGCGAAAATTTTGAAAAAGCTTCGGCACACTTATCGAAGTTAGATGATACAGCGCTTCTTGCGCTAGTTGAATCAGGCCGTTTGGGAGATGGTCTTGGTGTTTTTAATTATTCCAAAATTGAAGTTGATGGCGTGCCGGTTTTTGTAAAAGAAATTCCGCTTACCGATCTCGAAAAAGCCAATCCGCAATCAACAAAAAATCTTTTTAACCTTCCGACTTTCTTTCAATATGGCATTGGCTCGGCAGGCTTTGGTGTGTGGCGCGAATTGGCCTCACATCAAATGGCAAATGATTGGGTTTTGCGTGATGAATGTCCGAATTTTCCTTTGATGTATCATCATCGAGTTGTTGCTGAAAAGCCGCTGCGAAATGTTATTTTTCCCAATGAAATTGATGGATTTGTTCGTAAAAGATGGGCCGATTCTCCTGAAATAAAACAACGTCTCAGAGCCATGAATGGCGCAACTAACAAGGTTTTAGTTTTTCTCGAGAATATTCCGCACAGTTTGCAAAATGCTTTAAATCCTCAAAAAGAAATCGCGCGGCCAAATATGGAAATGGTGGAGCGAGATGCTAATCGCGCTACAGAATTCATGCTGCAGCAAGGCATGATACATTTCGATGCTCACCACAGAAATATGCTAACTGATGGCGAGCGCGTCTATTTTGCTGATTTCGGTTTGGCGCTTTCGCAAAAATTTGAGCTTTCCGACGAAGAGCGTGAATTTTTCGAAAAACATCGCGGAATTGATCGCGCTTTGGTTTTTAAATCTCTCGCTACGCAAGAAAAAAATGAAGCGGAAGAATTGCTGCCATTATTGCCGGAAGTTGAAGAGTTGCGTCAGCGCTACAAAGTGGTTAGTGGAATAATGGATCGATTTTTTACAGAGTTGACAAAAAGTTCCGACAAAAAAACGCCATATCCGCGAGAAGAAATTGATCGCGCTTTTACTGAGGTGAAACCAAGAGCATCTGTCGCAAACGCAACCACAGCTGTGGCTAGCCAATCACACCATCTTTAATCGATACCACGCGATCAGCTTTTTTCGCTAATTCCAAATTGTGAGTGACAACCAAGCAGCCAATTTCGTAGCTCTTAACCAATTCTTGCAGCAGCGTGAAAATTTTTTCGGCAAATTCGGAATCGAGATTTCCCGTTGGTTCGTCAGCAAGAATTAGCGAAGGTTTTCCCACAACGGCGCGAGCCAAGGCTACTCTTTGTTGCTGACCGCCGGAAAGTTCTGCTGGTTTGTGATTTAGACGATCAGAAAGCCCAACTTCTTCTAAAATTTTTTTTGCCGCAGCGAAAGATTCTTCCTGAGTTTTTCCTCGAATTAACAAAGGCAAAGCAACATTTTCCAAAGCTGAAAATTCCGGCAGAAGATGATGAAATTGATAAACAAATCCCAAGTTATTTTTTCTGATTTCAGTGCGAGTTTTGTCATCAGATTTTGAAACATCAGATCCATTAATGAAAATCTGTCCCGAGCTTGGAGAATCAAGCAATCCCGCAATTTGAAGTAGAGTAGTTTTTCCTGATCCAGAAGGGCCAATTAGCGCAACTAATTCGCCCTTTTTTATTTCGAGATTAGCATCACAAAGTGCAGAGATTTTTTGATCAGCCTGCAGAAAATTTTTTGTGATATTTGTCAGTTTGAGGACAGATGACATTTTTTATTTTTTCTTTTTTCTTTTCTTTGGCGCGTCGTCATCGTCATCGTCGTCGCCATAGTCGAAATCGTCATCTTCATCTTCTTCGTCTTCATCCTCGTCTTCATTTTCTTCGTCTTCCTCATCTTCATTTTCTTCGCCTTCAATATCGAATTCGTCGAATTCATCTTTTTGTGCGGTTTTGGATTCAGAATTTAATTTATCTTTCGCAGTCACCGTCACCTTGTCTTTAGCTTCTTCAAAGGAAACCCCGTAAATCACGGAATATTCGCTAGCGAGGCGATAAATTGCAGTTTCGTAAATGATGCGTTCAGAGTAAGAGCGTTCGCTATCTTCGATATCGCGAGTCAAATCGCGCAAAACTTCGGCGAGCAAAATGATGTCACCAGAATTGATTTTTGTTTCATATTCTTGAGCGCGACGTGACCACATGCCTTTTAATTTTTTAACGCCGCTGCGCAAAATGACAAAAACTTCATCCATTTGCGATTTAGAAATTAGAGTGCGCAAACCGATTTTTTCGGCGCTATTCATTGGAATTTTGATCGTCAATTTTTCGCGTTCGAAAAGCATTAAATAGCAGCTGAAATCTTGTCCAAGAATTGTGGTTTTTTCGATGCCAACAATTTTTCCAACGCCGTGAGAAGGGTAAACTGCGTAGTCTCCAACCTTGAACGTCACTTTGTTTCGACCTTCCGATTTTCTAACAAAAATAGTTTTTTGCAGAGCTTCGCTTTTTCTTTCTGGTTGTTTTGGAGCTTCAGGAGCCTTTTCGCGCGGGGTTTTAGCAAGAATTGTTTTTGCTAGAGATTTTTTAACTTCTTCTTTTTTCTCAATTTTTTTCGCCGGTTTTAAATTTTTAACTGGGGCGATTTTAGGCGCGACTTTAGCGATTTTTTTTGGTTGTTTTTTCTCAATTTTTTTCGCCGGTTTTAAATTTTTAACTGGGGCGATTTTAGGC
>CAYUSO010000002.1:0-69701 GCA_964447395.1 uncultured Rhizobium sp. | reverse complement strand
GCGACTTTAGCGATTTTTTTTGGTTGTTTTTTCTCAATTTTTTTCGCGATGATTTTTTTTACCGGAGATTTTTTTACCGGTTTTTTTACCGCAATTTTTTTCACCGGCTTTGATTTTTGTGGTTTAGCAGGCGCTTTTTTCGCCGCTGGTTTTTTCGCCGGAATTTTTTTAACCGGAGCTTTTTTTACTGGTTTAGCAGGCGCTTTTTTCACCGGAATTTTTTTCACGATTTTCACTTTTTTATTTTTCTTTGCAGGCATGTTAAACTTTTGATTTAGATTTTAACGAAGAAGGGAGCGCGGCAAAATCTTTATTTTTTGTCTTCAAGCAAGTTTTTTTTGAAAAAAAATATTCTCATTTAAAAAACCATAAATAATGTCCGCGGCTTCGAAAATCTATGAAGCCTTTAGGCATAAGGCTCAAAGCCAATTCAAAAACAGCGAAATCTTTGAAAAATCTTCTCAAAAAATTAAAGCAAATTCCGAGTTTGAAGCCGTTAATGCCAAAGAATTTCAGTCGGCATGAGGCAATGCTTCTTATTGAACACATCATCGAACACCAACTTTTTAAGCCTATTGCCAGCGCTATTTTAGTTATTTTTGTACTTTTCCAAACTTGCGAATATGGCTATCATTTCATCAGAGATTATCACGAATCTTCCGTAAAAAAAGAGCAGCGCACGCCAATAAAAATCAATATTTCTGGCATGAATATGAGTCTCGATATTGATGAAGATCAAATTCTCGATCATCGCATAAAACAAGGCGATACGCTGCTAAAAATCTTTGTCGATATTGGCGCTGACGAGCAAGATGTCTTCGCAATTCTGGCTGCAATGAAAAAAGTTTTTTCGCCGCAATCAATTACTGTGGGCAATCAAATTAGTGTGAAATACCGCGTTAAAATTGGCTATGATGCCAGTCAGGCGCAAAATAATGTCGATCGCAAAGTCATCATCAGCAGCGTCACAATCTCTCCATCATTTGAAGAGCAAATCATAGTTTCTCGCAAAAATGACGGCACTTACGATGCCCGCAAAGCGCAGGTGAAGCTGCTTCGCTACGTTTCAAAATATTCTGGCGTCATTAAAAATGGCCTTTTCGTTGATGGTGTGAATGCAGGAATTTCGCCAAATTCTATGATGAACATGATTAACCTTTACGGTTATGACATCGACTTCCAGCGCGATATTCACGGCGGCGATAAATTCGAAATGTTGGTGGAAAGTTTTTACGATGAGAGTGGAAAAAAAGTGAAAGATGGTAATGTGCTTTTCTCCTCACTGACTTTGCAAAATAGAAGCATCGACATCTACCTGCACAAAGTTGATGGTCGCGTTGAATATTTCGATTCCAAAGGTAATTCGATTCGCAAATCTTTACTTCGAACTCCAATCAACGGCGCGCGAGTTTCTTCTGGATTTGGCATGAGAAGACATCCAATTCTTGGCTACTCTAAAATGCATAAAGGCACCGATTTTGCCGCTGCAACTGGAACGCCAATTCTAGCTGCAGGTAGTGGAACCATTGTTTATTTCGGAGTTAAGGGCGGCTACGGAAATTATGTTCAAATTCAGCATAATTCTGAATATGCCACAGCTTATGGTCACGCCAGTCGCTTCAACAAAAAATTTCATCGTGGTTCAAAAGTTAAGCAAGGTGATGTTGTGGCTTACGTTGGAACCACAGGCCGCTCAACTGGTCCACATCTTCATTTTGAAGTTTTGTACAAAGGCAAGCAAATCAATCCGGCAAAAGTTAAAGCAACGTCTGGTTTAAAACTCGGCGGCAAAGAATTGGCGCGGTTCGAAACCTCAAAAGCTGAGATTGATAAATATCGCAAAAATATTCCAAATCAGATTCGGCGCTAATGAAAATCATCAACATTCTTTTTAATCACAAAAAATCTGCTCACGATAACAAGATTCTCGGCGTTGAGCGCTGTTTTATCGACTATACAAAATATCTGATTTTGCTCGGCAATGAAGTGGCTTCGGTTTTTAAATCGCGAATGATTTATCGTGATGAAGTAAAAAAAACTGGTTCGCAAACCCTTGAGCTGCCTGCTTTCAACCAAAGTGATGTTTTTTCGATTTTTCGTTTAGTAATTTTATTTTTCCGATTTTGTCCCGACGTGGCAATTTGTCATTCTGGACGAGCCCTTTCATTTGCCCGCGCGGCGCGCTTTTTGTCGGCAAAAAAATTTCCTATTATCGCGATTGATCACGGCATTAATCCAAAAAAATTCATGAAAGCGGATTATGTTTTGGCGGTAAATTCTCATTTTAGTCGCGAGCTGATAGCGGCGGGAAAGCCAGCGGACCGTGCTTTGGTGATTCCAAACATGATTGAAGTGCCAAAAAATTTTACCACTCCGATTAAAAAGCCTTTCCGCAAACCGCTAAAATTGGGATCTCTCGGTCGTCTCTATCCGGAAAAATTTTTCGATAAAACTTTGCGGGCGATGAAAATTTTGCGTGATCGCGGCATTGAGTGCGAATATGTCATTGGCGGAGTAGGGCCGATGGAAAAGCCGCTGAATGATTTGGCGAAAGAATTGGGCTTAGAAAAAAATTTCAAAATTCTTGGTTGGACATCTGATAAAAGAAAATTTTTCGACGAAATCGACATCTTCATTTTGCCTTCTTGGGGCGAAACCTTTGGCATAGTTCTCCTTGAAGCGATGCTTTATCTAACTCCAATTATCACCAGCAATAGCTGGGGTCCAGACGAGGTTATTGACGAAGGAATTAACGGCTTAAAAGTTTCAAAAGATGATGAAAAGCAAATGCCAAAACTTCTCGCTGACGCAATTGAACGCCTGATGAATGACGAAAATTTCGCGCGCCAATTAGCTGAGCAAGCGCAGAAGAAATTTTACGAAAATTACACAACGGAAATGGTAAGTAAAAAACTTCACAACATCTGCAAGATGGCTGTCAAGCAAGGCATTTAGATCAAAAGCGTGAATGCTTAAATGTGCAGAAAAAGTAGAAAATTTTAACGAATCAGATTTACCACTTTAGAACTATCGATCCCCAAGTTAGCCCGCCACCTAGAGCCTCAAGAACTACAACGTCACCTTTTTTAAGTTTTTTATTGGAATTCGCAAAATCCAAAGCCAGTGGAATTGATGCGGCAGAAGTGTTGGCATGGTTTGGAACGGTGATGATGACTTTTTCTTCCTGCAATTCCAAACGTGTCGCAACTGCATTTAAAATGCGCAAATTCGCTTGATGCGGAACTAGAAGATCAATGTCTTTGACTGTGAGTTTGGCTTTGTCGAGTGCGGATAAAACTGATTTTGCCATCTTCTCAACTGCATGCTTAAAAACTTCTTTTCCCGCCATTTCGATGAAACCGGATTTTTGATTTGATGAAGCACCGCCGGAGGTTTTAAGCAAGTCGTTTAAAGCGCCGTCCGAATGTAAAGCGCTGGCAATGATTCCGCAATTTTCTTCATTTGTTGCTTGAAGTAAAACCGCACCAGCGCCGTCTCCGAAGAGCACGCAAGTGTTTCGATCTTTCCAGTCAACTATGCGCGAAAGTGTTTCGGCGCCAATGACCAAAGCATTTTTTACTTGGCCGGATTTGATGAAATTATCTGCGGTTGCGAGGGCAAAAACGAATCCAGAACAAACTGCCTGCATGTCAAAAGCGAAAGCATTTTTAGCGCCAAGTTTAGCCTGAACGGTTGTTGCAGTTGCTGGGAAGGTAAGGTCGGGAGTTGTAGTGGCGACAATGATCAAATCGATTTCTTCTGCTTTGATTGCAGAATTTTCGAGAGTTTTCTTTGCAGCTTTGGTGGCGAGATCCGAGGTTAATTCATTTTCTGCAGCGATGTGGCGTTGCTTGATTCCAGTGCGCTCAATGATCCAAGCGTTGTTGGTATCAACAGTTTTTTCGAGATCGGAGTTAGTAAGAATTTTTTGCGGAAGATATGAGCCAGTTGCTGTGATTTTGCTTTTCATGTTGAAGATTTTTCGTCGCCAGAAGAGGCATTTTGCGCAGTCGCAGCCTCGATTGAATCTGCAGCGAGTTTTAATTCCTGCGTAATCTGTTCATTGATTTTATTTTCCACCAGAGAAATTGCGACCTTGATGGCGTTTGCGAATCCAAGTGCGTCAGTGCTGCCATGACTTTTTACGACTACGCCATTTAAGCCGACAAGCATTGCACCGTTATGAAGGCGCGGATCCATTGTTTTTGTGGATTTTGTGAGAGATGAGCTGGCAAAAAGATAACCGATTTTTGACCAAATTGAGCTGGTGAAGCCTTCCTTGATGATGGCGGAAATTAGTTTCACCGAACCCTCGATTGCTTTGAGAGTGATATTGCCGGTGAAGCCATCAGTGACCACAACATCAACCGTGCCTTTGGTGATGTCATCGCCTTCGACATAGCCATGAAATGAATCTTTCAAAATGCTGTTTCGCAGCATGACGGCAACGTTACGCACGTCATCATGACCTTTCAATTCTTCTGATCCGACGTTTAAAACACCGATTTTTGGATTGTCGATTTTTAGAGCGGCGCGCGCGAAGGCGTGTCCCATCACGGCGAATTGAAAAAGAATTTCAGCGCTGCATTCAACATTGGCGCCCATGTCGAGAAAGACTGTGCCTTTGCCTTTTCTGTTTGGAATTGAAGTGACAATTGCTGGGCGATCAATTGATGGAAGCGGGCGCAAAACGATTTTTGCGATTGCCATCAGAGCGCCGGTATTGCCAGCTGAAACAACAACGTCAGCATTTCCACCTTTTACTGCATCAATCGCTAAGCGCATGCTGGAATTGGTTCCGCGACGCAAAGCGATTGAAGGTTTTTCGTCGGAGGAAATAAATTCGTCAGTGTGCGTAAGAGTGTAGCGGCCTTTGAGATAGCGGCAGTGATTGATGATCGGAGTGATTTTTTTTGAATCTCCAAACAATAAAAAATGCACATCGAGATTGGTTGAGGCAATGCGATCCGCGCCCTCAATCACGACCTGTGGGGCTCGATCACCGCCCATGCAATCTAGTGCTACTGTGAATTTTTTTGTCACTTGAAACTACTCTTCGCTGGAAGATTTTTTCTTCTTATCGGCAACTACTTTGCGGCCTTTGTAATAACCATCAGATGAGATGTGATGTGATAGCTTAAATTCGCCGCTTGTTTTATCGCTTGTGACGTTTGGGAAGTTAGCATCAAAAGTGCCATTGCTACCTCTTCTCATGCCACTTCTTGACATAGATTTTTTCTTTTTAGGAACTGCCATAGTAAAGCCTTTGTTTAAGTTATTTGATTAAAAATTTTGATTTGATTTTGGGGGGAGGTGGACTTACAAAAACGCGCGGCAAATTAGGCGCGACTTCAATAAAAGCAACTTACAAATTTCAAAAAATTTCGGAGATTTATCTCGCGACAGACTAATTTTTAGCCTCAGTTCTACGAGCGAAGTTGAGGAGTAGGAAAGTAAACTCCCAACCCCTCGACTTCGCTCGGGGAGCTGAGAAGACTTCGCTCGGGAAACTGAGAAGTTTTAGTTTGTCACAGGATAATCGCTAAAAATTTTGTAAATTTTTTCTCAATTTTTGACTAAAAAATGAAAAATTTTCTTTTGGTAATTTTTTTACTAACCATGCTCAGCTCTTGCGTTTCAAGGCTTGATAAGCATGGCTATATGTTCGATTTGTCGGATCACGATCTTTTGCAGGAGGGAGTCACTAGTAAAGAAAAACTGCTGCACATAATGGGTTCTCCAACAATAATTTCCGATTTAAGCGACAATGAAGCTTGGATTTATTTCTCAGAAAAAGTTGAGCATTTTTTGTTTTTTATACCAAAAATAACCGAACGAGAGCTTTTGGTTGTAAGGTTTGACGAGACTGGTCTAGTTAAAGAGATTAAAAAAATTGACCTAAATGATGAGGATAAAAAACTGCAATTTGTCACAAATTACACCGCAGTCGAGAGTCATAAGGCTGGGTTTTTTAAATCAATTTTCAGCAATGTTGGACAAGTCAAACCTCAATAAAATTTCCTGTTTTTTTCTGCTAATTTTTGTCGCTTCTTGCGGCATGTTTAGTGAGAAAAAAGTGTTTTTTAATACTGAAATTATTTGCCCGGGTCATGAGGGAATTTTGGTGCGTTATGCTAGACTCGAAGAAATCCGAGTCGCGATCATCAAGGCAAATGAGGATAAAAAATTTTATCACACCAGCGAGAATTATACCGTCATTCGCTTGCCGGGAAATCGTTCTTTTAAAATCGATAAAATTTCACCGGAAGAGATGTTGCAATGTAGCCTGAGAGAAAGTGTAAGAGGCTACGCCGATCCGAAATATATCAGAGCTTACGATGCCGGATTTGTTGGTGGGCGCTAATTTTTTCTAGTCAATTTTTCCCTTTCCTTGGCAACAGCGCCTGATTGCATCAAAAACCGATGCAAAGACTCCGGATTTATTAGGGGAAGTAGCGGGAGTGGAAGAGCCAATCGACTGAGATGAAGATTTTTGCGATGCTGGAGCAAGCGGAACTGGGCTTTCATTTTCATCTTCTTTTTCATTTTTAGCTGCTTTTTGATTTGTAGCCGCATCAATCACCTCCAACAAGGCTCTGCTAGCTGTTCTCGAAATAACCGGCGTTGTCGGATCCGTTGTCGGATTTGATTCTATTAATCTACTTCTGATCAATGCGGGGCTTTGATAAAAATCAGGATCATTGTAAGCGGCAGCAAAAGCGGCAACGGCAGAACCACCAGAGGCGCCAGCAACAGGACTAGAAGGTGCGGCAATATAACCAGACGAGTTAGCAAGTTTCAGCAAACCGTCAAAATCTCCTCGCTGAGCCAAATTAATCATAACTAAGTCTTTAGGTATTCCGAAAATTACGTGAAGTACCGGATCGCTGTCAGATAGCGCAACAGATCTTGCTGACATTCCTCCACTCGCAGTACGCATATCAGGATCAGCATCTTCTAAACCTAAAATAAACGCGCACATTTGATTCCGAATCGGAGAATTTTCGTTTGATAATGCGTAATGAAGTGGAGTTATTCCCATTTCGTCGAATTTGTTAGGATCAATTCTGCAAACTCCATCTGAGCATAATATTTCCACAATTTGCACGTGGCCACGCACTGCCACTGATGACAATAGCGGCATTTTTAGGCTCGTCTGCTGATCGTCATAGATGCAGTCTGGCTCAACTCTTCCTCGAAATTCAGTTAACATAAAAAAACACGAGTCCGGCAAGTTGTTAACTGCGGTAAATGTAAAAACTTCCTGTAGAGTTTCGGCATTAAACTTGCTGCCTTCTTTCTTTATAAAATCCAACATTTCTGCATCTGTTGGCTTTCTTAGAGTTGCCTTCACTTCCGGTATATTTCTAGACATAGTTTTTCAAAAAAAATTAAACCAATCTCCAGGCCGACTCGTCTCTAAACAGCTCGTGTAGAAGCTTGTTATTGATTCCGTGTCCAGCTTTCGAAGCTTTGAAATGGCCAATGATGTAATGGCCGGCGAGATACATATCGCCGATGAAATCGAGAGTTTTGTGGCGCGCAAATTCATCCTGATAACGCAATCCGCCTTGATTAACGATGCCGTCTTCCGCAATCACAATCGCGTTATCCAGCGAGCCGCCTTTAGCCAGACCGAGTTGATGCATGTGATCAATTTCATGCTGGAAACAAAAAGTTCTGGCGCGGGAAATATCGTTTTTGAAAGAAGTGAAAGTTGAGTGATAATCGAATTTTTGGCTTTGCAGTTGCTTGTGATTGAAGTCGATATGTAGATCGATGGAAAAATCTTTCGCTGGCTCGAGTTCGATGAATTTATCTTTTTCTTCGACGCGAATTTTTTTTATGATTTCAATAACACGGCGCGGCTCATCTTGAATGTTGATTCCGGCGCATTCGATTAAGAAGACGAAAGGTTCAGCAGAGCCATCCATAATTGGAATTTCTGGGCCGTCTAATTCGACGATGAGATTGTCGATTCCGCAGCCCCAAATCGCTGCCATTAAGTGCTCAATTGTTGCGACTTTAGCATCAAATTCGTTGGTGATGGTTGTTCCGAGATTAGTGGTTTTGACATTTTTGTAATTGGCTCTGATTTCATTTTTGCCATTTTCGAGATCGGTGCGACGAAAAACTATTCCGCTATTACAAGGCGCTGGAAGTAGCGTCATCATTACTTTCGCGCCGGTATGAAGCCCGACAGAATTGCAGCGAACTTTGCTGTTAATCGTTTTTTGTGAGATGTTGAGCATGAGAAATTCTAGTTATCGATTGCGGCGGAGTTTTTTGTCCATGGCCATTTAGCATCGGTTTTTCCGTTTACCAAAATCGTGTTGCAGATGAGATCATAAGCAGTGGTTTTTCTTTTGGTAAAAAGGTGAATTTGCACCCAGAAGACGAAAATAATTCCGAGGAAAATGTTGAATTCAGAAGCAATTAGAGCGTTGTAAAAAGTGAGATCGTTTCTGATTTGAAAGCTCAAAAGATAAATCAAAAAAGCGAAAGGCAAAACCGAGAGAAAATAATGCATAAGTCCGCGCTTGAAGCTGATCTTTAGATTATTTTCTTTGATGATTTTCATATTCATCAAACGCTTGCCAATCGTGCCTTCCCATGATGAAGAATTGAGATAAGCGTGATAAATTGCGCCAACCAAAATGATGATGGCGTAGAAGGTGAGGGCGTAAATAAAAATGCGGTGATGAATGATAAAATCGATATGTTCTGGCGTGTTTTTTATGCTTTCAGTTCCGAATTGATCTTTGAATTCCCCCATGAATTCCATCACGGCGCGATTAATCCATAAAATGCCCAAGATTTGCATGGTGGCGATGCGCATAAAAAGCACGATCCAAATGTCGATTCCGGCAGCTACACTGCGGCGGAATGAGCTAGCGTACTTTTCGTCTTCGGGAGATTTTTTAAAAATGCTCATAGCCAAATTTTGTGATTTTTATTTTCTGATTTTTTTGATCGTGCAGGGAGATTTCGAATTTCTTGCGCGGCGAGTTTTTAAACTCTCCGATACAAGTCAAATCAAGTTTTAGCAGTTTTGAGAGTGCCATGACTTTTTTATAGTTTTTTGGGTTAACTGAGAAAATTAATTCGTAATCATCGCCACCAGAAAGCAGATCGAGGATCTTCGCTTTTCCGCGGATTAATTCTGATTTTGCTGATTTAGAAAGTGGAATTTTATCCAAAAAAATTTGCGCATCCAATTTTGATTCTTCGCAGATATGGCGCAGATCAGCGAGCAATCCATCCGACACATCAATTGCACATTTTGACAGACTTTTTTCGAGAAGTTTTTTTCCTAAATCAATTCGCGGTGTTGGAAAAAAATGACGATTTCGTAAAAAATTTTCTTGGCATGAAAGGCCTAAAAATGCATCTCCAATCGATCCGGAAACAAAAATTAAATCGCCAGATTTGGCGGCATTACGCGATAAAATTTTACCTTTTTTTACGCTGCCAAAAATTGTCACCGAGAAAAAAAGTTGGTCTGATGAAACTGTATCGCCACCAATCAGGGAAAGGCTAAATTCATCCTGAACTGCTTTTAATCCGCGCGCAAATTCATGTAAAAATTTTTTATCAAGATGCTTATTTTTAGAAAACCCCAACATGTAATAAAGTGGCGTCGCACCAGCAGCAGCAAGGTCGGAAAGGTTGGCGCGTAAAAGTTTTGAAGCTATTTTGAAGCCGCCATCTTTTTTTAAAAAATGCACATTTTCGACAAGCAAATCTTTACTGATTACCAATTCTTCATTTTTTTTTGGTGAGATTTTTGCTACGTCGTCAGCTAGATTGCGCGAGGCTTCGTGGCCTTCTGTTAGTGGCTTAAAAATTTTATTTATGAGCTGAAATTCTTGCATGTGATTTGCAAGGAGAGGAGTGGTTTAAAAGAAAAAACCCAGCTTTGAACATTGTCAAAGCTGGGCTCGAAGGTTAGAACCAACTATTTTTTAGTTTTAGCCTCGGCTTTTTTATGATGCTTTTTGCAAGTTTTTGAAGAGCATTTATTGCATTCTTCTTTTTTAGAAGAGCATTTGTTGGTAGCGCATTTGTGAGAATCTTTACCGATGCCAAGTTTAGCGCAAGAAGCGGTTAGACTTAATCCGAGAGTTGCAACAGCAACTGATTTCAAGAAATTTTTGTTCATAGTTTTGGAGAAAAATAATTTGGAAAAAAAGAACTCTGTGGCGCAAAGCGCGGCGGAAATTATTTGGCATTTTTGTCTTGTCAATTGGCCTACCAAGATTTTAACCTCAGCAAAAAATACGTCTCAAAAAACAAAAAATTATGCTCAAAAAACAGTTTATCGAAGATATAAAATCTGAATTACAAAACCTGCATGAAGCCGGTCTTTACAAGGGTGAATATGAAATCATCACTTCGCAATCTTCCGACATTGAAATTTTTCATCAGCAAACAAAAAAACGCGTTCTGAATTTTTGCGCTAACAATTATTTGGGCTTGGCGAATAACAAAAACTTAATCGAAATCGCCAAAAAATCTCTTGATGAATATGGGCTTGGAACTGCCTCGGTGCGCTTCATCTGCGGCACTTTCGATCTGCACAAAAAATTCGAAAAAAAGCTCGCAGAGTTTTTGCATTTTGAAGATGTAATCACTTTTTCTTCATGCTTTGCCGCCAATGGTGGCGTGTTCTCAGCGCTTCTTGATGAAAATGATGCAATAATTTCTGCTGATTTAAATCATGCTAGTTTGATCGACGGAATCAGACTGTGTAAGGCTTCGCGCTATTTTTATAAATTTGACGATCTTGCTGATCTAGAAGAAAAATTAAAATCCGCACAAAAACACAAAAATCGTTTATTGGTCACGGATGGAGTGTTTTCAATGGATGGCGACATTGCCAAACTCAAAGAAATTTGCGATTTAGCTGAAAAATATGACAGCATGGTTTTGGTTGATGACTCGCACGCAACAGGATTTATCGGCGAAAATGGTCGCGGAACTTTGGAGCTTTGCGTCGTTGAAGGACGCGTCGATATTTTAACTTCAACTCTTGGAAAAGCCTTGGGCGGCGCAGGTGGAGGCTTCATTGCATCTCGCAAAGAAATCATCGAAAAACTGCGCAACAAAGCTCGGCCTTATCTTTTTTCCAACAATATTTTGCCGATGGTTGCGGCGACGGGAATTGAAATTTTAAACATGATTTCAAGCTCAAAAATTCTAATAAAAAAGCTTGCCGAAAATACGAAATATTTTCGCGAAAAAATGGTTGAAGCTGGTTTTGATGTGCGTGACAAAAACGGTGTGCATCCCGTTGTGCCTGTAATGCTAGGAGATGCTCTTCTAGCTAGTAAATTTGCCAAAATGATGATTGAGGAAGAATCGATTTACGTCATCGCTTTTTCTTTTCCGGTAGTGCCAAAAAATGAAGCAAGAATCCGCGTACAAATTTCTGCCGCTCATGAAAAAGAACATCTTGATTGTGCAATTGCGGCTTTTGTGAAAGTGGGGAAAAAGTTAGGAGTGGTGAAATAGACTTTTTGCCCCTCACTAAAAATTCAGAAATTAAGATGATAAATCATCAACTAACCAAAAAACGCATCATGCTCAAAGCCACGATTTTCGCGGCTTTTATTGTGATTTCGACTTTGGCAATCGCCTTTTTAATTTTGCATTTGAATGATAAATTTTGAGCTCGCCTCTTTCGCTGTTGATGAAGAAAAATCGCGCGGACGCTTATTTCGCGAGACTTACGACGATTCAAAATATCGCTCAGTTTTCGGTCGCGATCGCGATCGCATCATTAATTCCTCTGCTTTCCGCCGCTTACAATACAAAACGCAAGTCTTCGTAAATCACGAAGGCGATCACTATCGCACTCGTTTAACTCACTCGTTGGAAGTTGCGCAAATCGCGCGCTGGATTGCCGGCGCGCTTAAGGTCAACAAGGATTTGGCGGAGATCGTTTCCCTCGCTCACGATCTTGGACACACGCCTTTTGGTCACGCTGGCGAAGATATTCTCAACGAAAAAATGCAAGATTTTGGCGGATTTTCGCACAATGCACACACGCTAAAAATTATCACAAAAATCGAGACGCGTTTTATTGAATTTGAAGGTTTGAATTTATCGTGGGAAATGCTTGAAGGAGTGGTAAAGCATAATGGTCCCATCGCAGATGAATCAAGGGTTCATGCCTATATCACCGATTATAATTCTCGTCATGATTTAGACTTAAAAAACTTTCCTTCAATCGAATCGCAAATTTCTGCAATTGCTGACGATATAGCTTACAATAACCACGATATTGAGGATGGTTTGCGCGCAGAATTATTCACGGTTGAAGAGCTTTTTTCTTTACCGTTGGTTGGGAAAATTTATCAGGAAATTTTAGCGAAATATCCAAAAATTAAACGCGAGCTTTTAGTTGGCGAGGCCAAGAAATTACTAACTCTAGCCATGGTGATTGATGTGATTCAAACCACAAAAAGCAATATCGAAGAAAACAAAATTCTTAGCGAAAAAGATGTGCGCCAATGCAAAAAATTCTTAGTAAAATTTTCTGACGAAATGGAAAAAACTCATCAGGCGCTGAAGAAATTTTTGATGCAAAACATGTACCGTCATTCCACGGTTAATCGTATGACTGCCAATGCCAAAAAAATTATCAGCGGACTTTTCGATTATTACATGAGCTCGCCGAGTTGCTTGCCTGATGAGCGCGCCGAGTTAGCGATAAAAATTTCCGACCAAAAAACTTTAGCAATTTTAATTTCGGATTACATTGCTGGAATGACTGATCGCTATGCAATTCGTGAGTTTGAAGAGCTTATTTGATTAGCGATTTTTCGAGAATCTTCATCACAAATCACAAAAATTTTTAATTTATGAAAAATATTTTTTCTTATCGCAACGCCTCTCCAAGCCTTGATTCATCAGCTTTTGTGGCTCACACCGCAATCATTTCCGGCGATGTTAAAGTCGGAAAAAATTCCGGAATTTGGTATGGCTGCGTTGTGCGTGGTGATGTGACAAAAATCACTATTGGCGACAATACCAACATTCAGGATAACACGGTTTTGCATGGAACTCGTCCGCATCACGTACAAAATAAAACTGGCGCTGAAGGTGCTCCAGTTGTGATTGGAAACAATGTGACTATTGGACATAACGCCATAATTCACGCTTGCATAATTGAGGATAATGCCTTTATCGGCATGGGTTCGGTGATTATGGATTTAGCGCGAGTTGAGGAATTTGGTATGCTTGCGGCGGGCGCAGTTTTAACTCCAGGAAAGGTTGTGAAATCAGGCCAGATCTGGGCTGGCAATCCAGCAAAATATTTCCGCGATATGACTCAAAGCGAAAAAGATTACATAAAAATTTCCGCCGATAATTACGCAGAATTGGCGCGCGAATATAAAGAAATTCAAAATCGTAAATAATGAAAAACAAAATAGCGCCTCTGGCTCTGCTCGTTATTACCGCTTTGATTGCCGCTTTTTTTATCATTCATTATTGCCATATTTTTTATGATTTTGGTTTGTTTGCCAAAGAGCGAATTGTAAAAAATCCACTAATTGCTTTTTTTGTTACGCCACTTTTTTTCTGGGTTTCTGCCTACTCATGCAGACGCTTTGCTATCAACGCTTCCGGCAGTAATTTGCAGCATATAAAATCATCTTTGATTCAGCTAAAAAAAACTCCAAATTCTTACGAAAAAATTTCCTCTTTTGTAAGTTTGCGTGTCACCGTGGTTGGATTTTTTAGTTCATTAATCGCAACTTTCGGCGGTGGATCACTTGGTAGAGAAGGGCCCTCGGTTCATATGGCAGCAGGAATTTTTGCTGAATTTGCTAATTATTTCAGAAAGTTTTTTCCAAAAATTTCTTTAGAAGGATGGATTATCGCAGGTTGCGGAGTTGGCTTGTCCGTAGCTTTCAACTCACCAATCGCTGGCATAATTTACATTGCGGAGAAGCTGATAAATTCAGATCGTAAAACTTTTTTTTCGCACATTTTTTTTACTTTTATCGCCATTTTAGCAGCAAGCCTAATTCTTTACGGATCTTCTCCAGTCTTCACTTCAGGGATTATAAAATTTTCCTACGATGCGCAGCTTATTAAGCTGATTTTTTTAGCACTTTTTTGCGGCGTAAGCGCATTTTTATTTTTAGAAATAACCAAAATTCTCTACAAAAAAATTTCTGAAATAAAATCCGCTGCTTGGCATTTGCCGCCGATTTTATGCGGTTTTGCGGTTTCAATCGTAAGTCTTTATGGCGGCGTTTATTCGGTTGGCGGAGGAATAAAAACTGTTAATGACGCCTTGGAAAATGCTGGAATTTTGCTTTCGGCAGGAGAGGTTTTTGGCCGAATTATTTCCACAACTCTCACCTTTATTTCTGGTTGTGCGGGCGGCCTTGTTGCTCCGGCAATTGCAATTGGTGCTGGATTTGGTTCAGTCTTTAGCCATTTTTTTGCTACGCTTGATGCGAAAATTTTTATTTTAAGCGGCATGACGGCTTTTTTGAGTCCGGTTCTTGGAATGCCTTTCACTGCGGCGGTAATTATTCTGCAATCTACAAATCAGTCACTTTTTTCATTGCCATTTTTGTTGCTAGTTTCATTTGCTGCATTTCTTGCCAAGCCTTTATTTACAAGGAAAGATGCTTAATAAATCACAAATCGAAAAAATAATTTCTAGCGCAATTGCAGCGGGTGAAATCGCCACAAAGTTTTTTAAAACTCGCAATTTTGAAGTGTGGAAAAAACCTGACGGATCAAGAGTAAGTTCGGCCGACATCGCGATTAGTGAATTTTTGCGCGAGAAATTATCGCAGGAATTTCCGCAAATTCCGCTGATATGCGAAGAAGGAAATTTGCGTGATATTTCGAGCGAGTTATTTTTTCTCATCGACCCAATTGATGGCACGTCCAGCTTCATTGCGGGCAATATCGAATTCTGCATCAGTATTGCTTTAGTCAAAAATAAAAAACCAGTTTTCGGCTTAATTTTTGCCCCACTTTTTGAAGGTGGAAAAATGATTTTTTGCGACGAAAAAAATCAAATCGTGATGAGAAAATTAAGTGGTGAAGAAAAAATTTTATCGGCAAAAACTGCGGAACAAAATAGTTTGCGAATCATCACCAGCTCTCGTTCTAAAGACGAAACAATAAAAAGTTTTTTGGCACAAATTTTTCCTAATTCAGAAAAAAATATCACCGTCGAAAAACTTTCTTCTGCAATAAAATTCTTTCGTCTTCTTGAAGGCGATTCCGATCTTTATTTGCATTTTCGTCCCTCAATGGAATGGGACATCGCAGCAGGTCAGGCCTTGGTTGAACTTATGGGTGGAAAAGTAAAAAACTTAAATTTTAATCGCGAAAAATCTGCCATTGGAGAAGAGTTAATTTACAAAAAATTTGCCTTCGAAAATCAGCCTTTTGTAGCGGCAATCGCCTCAAAATTAATCAGCTAAAAATATCCAAGTATGGTTAAAAAATTTACCGCAAATTGCGACTTTGGTGCAAAGAAGGCGCCAGTCACGCTTTATGTCGGCGATCCTGCAATTGGTTCTCATCCGTTAAATTTTCAAAATAAATGGCTGTCTGACAACAAGGGCGGCATGGTTCCGCTCGATATCATGCAATCATTCAAAAAGCTGGCGGAAGTTTCGGAAAAAAATCGCGTTTCTTTCGAAGAGCTTTGCGGCTACGTAATTGACGAGCTAAAAGCAGCAGAATCTGTCGCCAAAGATGCAATAAAAGCTCAAGAATTTTCAGGCAAAAAAGACGATAAAAAATCATAATGAAAAACAAAAATATTGCCGTGCTTATGGGCGGCTGGAATTCGGAAAGAGAGGTTTCTTTGCGTTCAGGCGAGGCGGTTTTTGCGGCGCTCACCAAACTCGGATATCGCGCAACAAAAATTGATTTTTCGCGCAAAATTTTTGAGCAATTACGCGAAGTAAAACCCGACATAATTTTCAACGCACTTCATGGACAATATGGTGAAGATGGCCGAATTCAGGGCCTTCTCGACATTCTTGAAATTCCTTACACTCATTCCGGAATTGTCGCTTCAGCACTTTGTATGGATAAGGTTTTAACCAGAAAAATCGCCGCAAC
The DNA here is from genome assembly GCA_964447395.1 of uncultured Rhizobium sp. GTDB lineage: Bacteria > Pseudomonadota > Alphaproteobacteria > Rickettsiales > UBA1997 > UBA2645. The sequence continues at coordinate 53,591 of CAYUSO010000002.1, read as the reverse complement.
AGTTGGCGTAAAATTTCCGCATTACGAAATTTTAAAAAAAGGCGAAGATGCGCAAAATAAAGAGAAAATTTTTGCCGTCGGAAAACCGTTTGTAATCAAGCCAATCAACGAAGGATCATCAGTCGGTGTCGAAGTTATTTTGCCAAATATGCAATTCGATTTTTCCAAATATGAGTGGAAATTTGGCGACGAAATCATCGTCGAAAAATATCTCGCTGGACAAGAAATTCAGGTTGCAGTGATGGATGGCAAAGCTCTCGGAGCAATAGAGGTGCGGCCGCACGGTTTGTTTTACGATTACAAATGCAAATATACCGCAGGCATGACTGACTACATCATGCCCGCCGAAATCAGTGCTGAAAAATATGCCGAAGTTTTAGATTTAGCGCAGCGTTGTCATCAAGTTGCAGGTTGTCGCGGCATCAGCAGAGTCGATTTTATTTTGAATAACAAAGATGGCGGCGATAACGAATTTTACTTGCTCGAAACCAACACCCACCCTGGTTTCACTGCCACATCTCTTGTGCCGAAAATTGCTAAGCATGTCGGAATTTCTTTCGAAGAAATTTGCGAATTTTTGATTAAAACTGCGCGCTGCGGATGATAAAAAAAATCCAAGAAAACATCAGAAATTTTTTTCTTACCAACCAACTTTCTCGTAAAGTCAGAAGTTTTTTTTATCTTTCGGTAAAGCCGCTTCTAATCAAGCTAGTATTGGCTGTAATCACCGTTTTGGTTTTGACATTTGCGGCAATTAAATTTTTTAAGCCGATATTATTGGATAAAATCTACGCCAAATCTTCCTTCTATTTTTTGCATTATTTGCATCTCGATAATCGCGAATTTGAGAAAATTAACATCAGCGGAAATAGTCGTGTTAGCAAAGAAAGAATTATTGAGGTGGTGAATTTTTCGCGCAAAAAAATTCTCGAAAATAGCTCATCAACTTATCAGCCTTTAATTCAAAATTTAATTGATGAGCTAAAAACTAATCTGCCTTGGATCAACAAAGTCGTGGTCACGCGCAGTATGCCAGATGTTTTAAATATTTCGATTGTCGAATATGAGCCTTTTGCAATTTGGCAAAATGATGGAAAAAAATTTATCATCGATAAGGACGGAAATACTGTTCCTTACGAAGATGCAGAAGAATTTCGTCACATGGTGATATTATCGGGGAAGGGCGCCAATACTCACGCTAAGTCGCTTTTTAATATTTTTACTATTGATTCGGAATTGAGCAAAAATGTCTATTCTGCAACTTGGATTGGTAATCGCAGATGGGATATTCGTTTCGAAAATGGTCTATTAATCAAACTGCCGGAAGTCTTTATTTCTGAGGCTTGGCAGCATTTAATAAAAATTTATAACATGCCGGGTTCAATCGTAGGACTGAAAGTGATTGATCTGCGAATCAAGGATAAAATTTTCTTGGAGTATGATGACTCGGTGATGAAAGAGATGAAGCAGTTGTGATTTACGATTTTCGATTTGTGATTTACGAATTGAAGCAACCAATCCACTGTTTAGTTTTGTACAAGTTTAAAATTTTCCGCCAAAATTTGGTGACTATCCCTTGATGGACAAAAATTCTCAGTTCCCCGAGCGAAGTCGAGGGGTGGAAAAACAAGCTCCCAACCCCTCGACTCCGCTCGGGGAACTGAAATAAAAATTTGTTCGTGAAGGGATAAATCCCCAAAATTTCCTGCATTTAAAAATTTATGTCTAAGAATTTAAAAAAAGGAAAAATCGTCGCTTGCCTTGATATGGGCTCTTCCAAGCTGGTTTGTATCATCGCTTCAATCAGCAATGATGAGATCAAAATTCTTGGTTATGGCCATAAGGAATCTCGCGGAATCACTGCCAGTGCTATTTCCGACATGCGTTTGGCGCAAAAATCTATCACCAATGTCGTTTCCGAAGCGGAAAGAATGGCGGGATTTAACATCGATCGTCTGTTAGTTGGAATCTCGGGAAGTCAAGTCGTGTCTATGCGCAAAGAGGTTGGCGCAAAAATTGATGCGGATATTGTTAAAACTTCTGACATCGCAAATCTTGCTGGAAAAATTCGTAGCGAGTTCAAGAAAAAAAATCGCGAAATAATCAATTTGATTCCCTTGCAATATCGCATCGACGATTCCGCGCCGGTAGTGAATCCTCGCTATATGTCGGGCGAAAAATTAAATGCTAAATTTCACGTAATTTCCACTTCGCAGACCACGATTAAAAATATCGAAAATTGCCTAAAAAGATGTCAGCTCTCAATCAACAATTACATCGTTGAGCCTTACGCCTCCGCGCTTTCTTGCCTTTCGGATAATGAAATGAATCTCGGAACTTTGCTCATTGATGTCGGCGGAAGTTCAACTTCTTTTTGCATCATGCTTGAAGGAAAATTGATTCATGTCGGTAATTCGAAAATTGGCGGCGTGCATATCACCAAAGACATCGCCACCATTCTCGGAATCAATTTCGACATGGCAGAAAAAATCAAAACTCTCAATGGTTCGCTGCTAATTTCGCCGATTGAAGAAAGGGAAATGATTAAATTTAGATTTTCTGAAAGCGCTGATGAATCCGGCATGATTCGCATTACGCGTTCAGAGCTTCGCGACATCATTCAATCAAGGCTGGAAGAGCTTTTTGAATCAGTAAAATCTGCTCTCGAACAAACCGGAATTCCGCTCTACATGATGAACAACATCGTGCTCACTGGCGGCGTGGCTTCAATTGTTGGAATCGACAAATTGGCTGCGGAAATTTTTGAAAAAAATGTGCGTATCGGCTATCCGAGTAAATTTGATTTAGCGCCGTCAGAGATTCTAAACCCAACTCATTCCTGCTCGCTCGGCATGTTGGTATTTTTGCAAAATCTTTACCTGAAAGAGAAAATCAAAGATGGTTTCGAAACCAAAAATAGCTGGTTCAAGCGTTTGATTGAGAAGCTCGCTGCGGTTTAGTTATTTTTGTGATTTACGAAGAGAGATCCTGAAACACAAATTTACCAATTCACTTCCCCAAGCAAAGGCCTCTATCTCAGCTCCCCGAGCAAAGGCCGAAGGCCGTCGTCGAGAGGTTTTAAGTCCATATCCTTCAAACCCCTCGACGACGCTACGCTTTGCTCGTGGAACTGAGATTGTGAGTCAGGGGATAGTCGTTAAAAATAATCGCAATTTATCTCCCGCCTCTCCCGCCGCCAAAATCGTTGCTGTGATCTTGTCTAGCTTTCACCATTTGCATAAAATTTCCCTGCTCGCCTGCAAGTGCGCTGTTAAAATTTGTGCCGACATTCTTTTTCTGATTGGCTTTGATCGCACTTGCTGCGCCTAAAATTTCGGCAGAATTTCCATGTTTTTTTGCATCTAATTTTCGTTTTTTATTGAGCCAAAGCATCGCCTGTTTAGCGCTTCCAGCTAATGGATTAAAGGATCCCATGCGATCAACTTCTTCCGAGCGCTCATCCCAAACATCTTTGATGTGAGCTTCAACGCGTGCGTCATTTTCTTTTTCGGAACCTTTTTTTCCTTCTTCGGTTCCGCCAACTTCGCGATCAAGATTTCTTTGTTGATTGCTTTGCGGTCTGATTCCGGCGGATTTTTCTGCGCGCTCTTTCAGTTCCTTCATTTTCAAACTCACTTCAGCTTTGGCGGAAAGTGAATTTTCTTGAGATTTTTCTTCGGAATTTTTTGTGCTCTGAACCTTTTTTACGCGAAGCATTACGCTAATCAAAAAAGCGATTGCGGCAAGAGAGAGTAAGGCAGCTAGCTTCATAACAAATCCTCTAATTTTTTAATTACTGCGAAAGCTGAAGAAATTTTATTTTCCGAAGAAGTGAAATCGTGTAAAAATAAAACGCGCTGACCAGTGTGAAGTTTAATTCTATTTTTGTTCGAAAAAATCATCGCGAGAAGTTTATCGGGATTTTGAAATTTGTTATTTTTAAAGCTGATTAAAATTCCATCTGAAATGCTTTCAAGCCGCTCTACGCCTATCTTTGCGCATTGATGTTTTAGCTTGGCGATTTCCATCAAATTTAAAATTTCTAACGGAATTTTTCCGAAACGATCGGTCATTTCGTTGAGCAAATTGTCGCGTTCTTCATCATTTTTTATGCTAGCGATTTTTTTGTAGAAGCTCATGCGCAAGCTTAAATCGGATATGTAATTTTCGGGAATGAGAAGAGAAATATTGAGTTTGATGGTGGTTTGAGACCCCTCACCCCAACCCTCTCCCACAAGGGGAGAAGGGGTTAGATCGGAATTCGGCGCAACTCCCTCTCCCCTTGTGGGAGAGTGTTGGGGTGAGGGGTAATTTTTATTCTTCAACCCCTCAATCGTCTCCAAAAGCATCTGCTGATAAAGCTCGACTCCTGTTTCCTTGACGTGTCCAGATTGCTCGTCGCCAAGCAAATTGCCGCTGCCGCGAATGTCCATATCGTGCGAGGCCACGGTGAATCCGACGCCGAGCGAATCTAAATTTTGCATCACTTCGAGTTTTTTCTTCGATTCTTCGGCGATGCGTTTGCGATTATCGAGCATGAAATAACAATAGCCGCGAACCTTGCTACGACCGACTCGGCCGCGAAGTTGATAAAGTTGCGACAGGCCGAACATGTCGGCTTTGTAGATGATCATGGTGTTGGCCTCGGAAATATCGATTCCCGACTCGATGATGGTGGTTGAAAGCAGCACGTCGATTTTGCCATCAACAAAATCATTCATGATGGAATCGAGCTCGCTTGGCGTCATGCGGCCGTGGGCGTGAGTGATTTTGAGTTCGGGTAATAAAATTTTTAAACGCGGCTCCATTTCCTCAATGTCACGAATGCGCGGAACTACAAAAAACACGCGTCCGGAGCGATTATGTTCGCGCATCACCGCCTCGCGCACAATCACTGAATCGTAAGGCATGACGAAATTGCGCACCGCGAGACGATCAAGCGGCGGTGTTGAAATCAGGCTCAAATCTTTAACGCCGGTGAGCGACATTTGCAGCGTGCGCGGAATTGGCGTGGCGGAAAGCGTTAGCACGTGAACCTCGTTTCGCAGCTCCTTCAGACGTTCTTTTTGTGCGACGCCGAAATGCTGTTCTTCGTCGATAATTACGAGCGCGAGGTTTTTAAATTTTATATTTTTCTGCAGAATTGCGTGAGTTCCAATGGCGATTTGCACCGCGCCAGACTCGATTTCCTCGCGCGTTTTTTTTGCATCAGCAGTTGAAATGAGGCGCGAAAGCTGCGCAATTTTTATCCCCATTCCCTCGAAACGTTTGGTAAAATTTTTGTAATGTTGGCGGACGAGAAGGGTGGTTGGAGCAACAAGCGCAATTTGAGAAGGAGTTTTAAGTTCAGTCCCGCGAGGCGAGTGTTGAGCCGCGACTAATGCCGCCGCGCGCATCGCCACCTCGGTTTTCCCAAATCCAACATCGCCGCAAATTAGACGATCCATCGGTGAGCCTTTGCGCAAATCTTCCTCAACTTCGTCGATTGCTTGCAGTTGGTCGTCAGTTTCAACGAAGCCGAAGCGGTTTTTAAATTCGTCGTAAAAATGCTGATCGGGCGTGAAGATTGGCGCTTTTTTCAAATGGCGCGCCGCCGCGATTTTCAACAGCTCTTCCGCTGCAACTTTGATTCTTTTGCGAACTTTTTCCTTGCGATTTTTCCACGCCGCAACGCCAAGACGATCGAGTTGAATGAGTGGATTATCAGCGCCGTAGCGTGTGATGAGATTGATGTCGTCAACGGGGACAAAAAGCGTGTCATTGCCGCCGTAGATGATTTTGATCATGTCAACGCATACTCGTTGCGATTGTTGTGGTGAGCCTTCCCCCTTATTTAGGGGGGAGGTCATCGCGTTTGTGAGCGGAGCGAGCAAGTTGCGTGACGAGGGGGGCGTATCAACAGCAACAGAAGTTATGCCGTCGAATCTTCCAATTCCGTGATCGCGATGAACAACAAGTTCGCCTAGTGCGATGCTCAAACCTTCTTCAACTAAACGCTGCGACGCGGCTTTGTTGATTTTCTTGCGGATGATTTTTTCGCCGAAAATTGCCTGCTCGCCGATAAAAAATAAATCGGAAGTGTAAAATCCGAAATGCGTTGGCAGCACGAATGTCGCGGCTTTTCCAGATTTTATATTTTTTACTTCGGAGAAATTTTTTACTTCCTGCGCACTGATTCCGTAATCAAAAAATATTTTTGAAATGCGATCGCGAAAGGCTTCAGTGAGACAAGCGATGGCAGCTTTTTTGTGCAAATCTGTGCCAACAAACTCTCTCATCAGCTCAATCGGATCTTTTTTGTTAGTTCTACCAGCCAGCGCGAAATCTGGGACCGGCTTGATTTCTAAATCTAAAATTCGGCAATTTTTTTCCTCGCAATCGAATTGCTTGAATTCAATCGTGATATTTTTTTCGAGATTTTTTTTGAATTCGGCGGCGGAAAAATAAAGCAGATCAGGCGCGATTGGATTGTAAATCGAACCATCTTTGATCTTCATCTCCGTAAGGCGCGCTTGATAATATTCATTCACCAACTCTTCGCGATATTTGGCGGAATCGAAAATTTTTTCGGAAAAGAAAGCGACGGGATTTTTGAGATAATCAAAAAAACTGACCAAATTTTCTTCGTAAAAAAACGGCAGCCAATGCTCCATTCCTGGGTAGGAACGCATTTCGGAAATGGCGGAATAGAGTTGATCTTCGAGTGCGGCGCCACCGAAATTTTCGCGATATTTTTGGCGGAAATTTTCGACGGTTTTTTTGCTCATAATCACTTCCGAAGCGGGGAGAAGTTCAAGGCTGCGCACCGCTTCATGCGTGATTTGCGTGATGGGATCAAAAGTTTTAATCGACTCAACTTCATTGCCGAAAAAATCAATGCGATAACCGATTAAATCTCCAGCCAATTGCATGACGACATCAACAATTCCGCCACGCATGGCAAACTCGCCGACATTGTTGGCACAAGCCTCGCGGCTATAACCTTTGGCGATTAAAAATGCGGCGATTTCATCGAGAGAAATTTTGCTGCCAATTTCCAAATAAAGCCCCAAGCCCTTGATTTGCGAGGGCGCAACGTTTTTTTGCAGCAGCGAATTTATCGAAGTGATGATAAAGAATTTTTCTCCTTCGGCGCGGGTGACAAGGCGCGAAAGCGTTTTGATTCTGTTAGCCAGAATCAAAGGTTTTGGTGAGGCGCGATCGTAGGGAAGGCAATCCCAAGCATAAAAATTTAGCAGCGAAATTTCAGGAGAAAAAAATGCGATTTGTTTTTGAATGAACTCAGCTTCTGTCTCATTTTGCGCGATAAAAAGAATATCAGATTCGCTAAAATTTTTAGAAATTTCAGCAGCCAAAAAACCATGCGCATCCGCAGGGGTTTTGATTAGAAGGCATGATTCACGAATGTTTTTTAGTTTTATTTTATAGTCCAAATCACTTCTCGCTTAAAAAATTCATCACCAATTTTGTGAGCAAATCTTTTTGTTTTGGATTGCTCTCAGCAATGAGCAGAGCAACGGCAACAAGGGTGTTGTCGTTGATTTTTTTCTCACCATTTCTGCGCAAAAGATAGTTATTTTTTGCTAAAAAAACGATGAATAAAAATGCGCCAATGCGTTTATTTCTGTCAGAAAATGGATGATCTTTGATGATGAAGTAAAGCAGGTTTGAAGCCTTTTCAGCAATGCTCGGATAAAGTTCTTTACCGCCAAAAGTTTGGTAAATTGAAGCAATAATTCCGGCCAAAGATTTTTCTCTTTCGCGACCAAAAAGATCAGATGCTTCTTTTTTTCTTAAAAGCTCACGCTTCAGCTCTGTTATTGCATTTGTCGCATCAGAATATTTTAAAATTTTTCTCGATTTTAGTGATTTTTTTGGCGCTTCAATTTGTGCCTCATCATACTTTTGCAAGAGCAACCAACTTTGGGAATAGCCAGTGATTATGTCGAGCAGGCCTTGAGCCTCGCTACTTTCGAGCTGCTTGGAACTGATAACTTTTTTTACCAAAGCGATCGTTTCTTCAAATTCTGCGAGGCCAGTTTCGCCGAGACGTTTTTGATTAATGGTGAAACCTTTGACGAGATGATCTTTTAAAATCGAAGTTGCCCAAACGCGAAATTGCGTGGCGCGCTTAGAGTTGACGCGGTATCCGACTGATAAAATAACATCGAGATTAAAGTGCTCTATATCTCGCGTTATATGCCGACTTCCTTCAATTTGAACTGTTGCAGTTTTTGCAACAGTTGCTTTTTGATCTAATTCTTTTTCTAAAAAAATATTTTTGATATGTCGTGAAATACCTGATTTATCAGTATCGAATAGTTCTGAAATTTGATTTAAGGAAAGCCACAAGGTTTCATTTTGAAGATTAACCTCGATCTGATTCTCCCCATTTTGATTTTTGTAAATAACGATTTCTGCCGGTTTTTTCATGGTGTGCTCCTGTTGATCTAGTTGAAAAATTTATTGCTAATCACGCCTTTCACCACGCCTTCAATATGAAAATTTTTGCGATTGGCGATGAAGGGTTGGTATTCGTGGTTTAGTGAGATGAGGATGTGATCTTTTTCGGATTTTTTTATTTTTTTGACCAAAGCCTCGCCGTCATTGACGCAGACGACGATTTCGCCATCAGAAGCGCTGGGAGTTTTTTTGGCGATGACGAAATCGCCATCGTTAATTTTGGGTTCCATCGAGTCTCCGCGCGCCTTCACCATGAAGGCATCTTCGGCGGAAAAAGTTAAAAGTTTTGTTGAAATTGCGATGCGATCAATGACATCGCCATCAAGCAGCGAGCCTTTCGGACCGCATTGCGCCAGGCCATAAAGATTGAGATAAGTGATGCCGCGTTCGGGAGTTTGCAAAACCTGATAATCTTTCGGATTGTAGGGATTTTTTTTGAGCAGACCTTTTTTTTCCAGCTGTGCCAAATGATGAGCCACAACACTGGTGGATGAGGCTCCGAGATGATCTTGCATCGCACGAATCGTGAGCGGATCGTCGATGTTTTTTGTAAGAAGTTTGAGGAGTTTTTGTTGGAGCGGGTGGAGTTTTTCTTTCATAAGTAAAAAAATTTAGTTCCCCGAGCGGAGTCGAGGGGGCGCGATTTTGCATAAAATTCCCCCTCGACTCCGCTCGGGGAGGTCAATCTTGGGGGAATTAAATTTTTTCTTGCCTTCTTAAAAAACACAAGAACATTATTTCTATGTTCTAGTTTTTGTTCTAGAACGAAATATTTTTTTGAGGTTCTATGTTAAAATTTATCGGTTCGATTCTTTTGATGGCGATGGTGCTATTTGCTTGTCGCGATGAGTGCAAATCTTATTCAAAATTTTCCTGTATGGAGGTCGAAAAGGCGAATTACAATGTGCAATTTATTTACCCGAATCAAAAAGAAATCACCTTGGGAGAAGTTTCGGGTTTGAGTTCTTGCAAACTACTCGCCAAATCTTTCGCCAAGGATGAAGGAATTTTGCGCGAAAGTTGGGATTACAGTTGCTGTATGGCTGCAGAGGGCGATAGTTGTTTAGAGAAACATCGATAAATTACGCCCCTCGACGACGGCCTGCGGCCTTTGCTCGGGGAGCTGAATATTTTTTAGTTCCCCGAGCAAAGCGCGAAAGCGCGTCGCCGAGGGGTGATTCAAATTCTTAAATCCTTTCAATCGAAAAATAGGCCTCACTCATGTTCAAATCTGGCGGTAGAACAGGAATTTTATGGCTTTTTGCCACTTGCAAAAAAATGTTAATTTTATCGGTGTTGTCGATTTCGAGATTGATCGAAGCAGTTAAAAATTCTGGCAAGAAATGCGCTTTTAAAAATGCAGTTTGATAGGAAATCATCGCGTAAGCGGCAGCGTGAGATTTATTGAAGCCGTAGCCAGCAAACTTATCGACAAGGTCAAAAATTTCTGATGCTTGACGTTCGTCAATTTTATTTTTCTTTGCTCCTTCAACAAAAATTGCACGCTGTTGATCCATCTCTTCTTTAATTTTTTTACCCATGGCGCGACGCAATAAATCTGCAGCTCCAAGGCTATATCCAGCAAGAACTTTGGCGATTTCCATCACTTGTTCTTGATAAACAATTACGCCGTAAGTTTCTCTCAAAGTTTGTTCTAAAAGTGGGTGAGGGTAGGTGATTTTTTCTTCGCCATGTTTGCGGCGAATGTAGGTTGGAATGTTGTCCATCGGGCCCGGGCGATAAAGTGAAATCAGCGCGATAATATCCTCAATTTTATCGGCTTTCATTTGACGAAGAACCGAGCGCATTCCAGAAGATTCAATTTGGAAAACGCCAATGGAGTCGCCAGTGGCAAGCATTTCGAATGTTTGTTTATCGTCGAGTTTGAGGTTGGAAATGTCGATTTTTATGCCGCGGATTTTTTCCACCAATTTCACGGTTTCAAAAATTGTGGTTAGGGTTTTGAGTCCAAGAAAGTCGAATTTTACTAGTCCGGCGGCTTCCGCATATTTCATCGAATAGCCGACGGCGGACATGGTTCCGCCATCATCATTGTAAAGTGCGCAAATTTCGCGAAGTGGTTTGTCACCAATAACCACACCGGCTGCGTGAGTTGAAGCGTGGCGATTTAAACCTTCCAATTTCAATCCAATATCAACCAATTTTGTCACTTGCGGATCTTCGCGAATGGCTTGCTGCAAGTCTTTATCCATCTCAATTGCTTTTTCCAAAGTGACAGCTTCGATAGCGTTAAAGGGAATCAATTTGCAAATTCGATCAACTTGATTGTAAGGCATTTGCAACACGCGACCCACGTCTTTCAAGACTGCGCGGGCTTGCAATTTTCCGAAAGTGATGATTTGTGCGACATAATCTTTGCCATATTTTTGCTGCACGTAATCGATCACTTCATCGCGGCGTGACTGGCAAAAATCGATGTCAAAATCTGGCATTGAAACGCGATCAGGATTTAAAAATCTTTCGAAAAGCAAGCCGAAACGAATTGGATCAAGATCAGTAATTTGCAGCGACCAAGCTACGATTGAGCCAGCGCCAGAGCCTCTTCCAGGCCCAACGGGAATTTCATTATTTTTTGCCCATTTTATAAAATCGGAGACGATTAAAAAATATCCGGAGAAATTCATTTTGATGATTACTGAAAGCTCAAAATCCAGTCGTGCGAAATATTCTTTTTCGATTTCAGCGCGTTTTTCTTGCGGAGTTTCTTCGAGTTCAAACTTGCGCGCCAGCCTGATTTTCAAGCCTTCGGCCGCTTGATTTTTTAATTCATTTTCTTCGCTGAAATTTTCTTCATTGCTAAATTTCGGCAAAGTTGGGCCGCGCTCAAATGCCATTGAATGACATTTTTTTGCAATGTTGACGCTATTTTCAATTGCCTCGGGAATGTCACTAAATAAGGCTTCAAGCTCTTCCTGACTTTTAAAAAATTGTTCTGGAGAATTTTTTTTACGATTTTCTTCGACGAAAATTTTGCCTTCGCCAACGCAAGTTAAAATATCTTGCGCTTCGTGCATTTCGCGCGTGAGAAAATAAACATCATTGGTTGCGATCAGTGGTAGAGAGTGTTTGAAGGCGAGTTCGATGAATTTTTCTTCGAGTTTATTTTCGAGTTCTGTGCCATGTCGCGTGATTTCAATGTAAAAATTTTGCGGAAAAATTCGCGATAATTCTGCGATAACTTCTTCGAGATTTTTTTCCTGCTCACTAGTTAGAAGCTTGCCAATTATGCCTTCAACACCTCCTGAAAGTGCGATTAATCCTGCAGATTTTTCTTTCAGCAAAGCGAAATCGATGTGCGGTGAAAGCCCACTTTTGCGATTTAAAAATGAGTGACTGACGAGAAACATTAAATTTTTATAGCCTTCCTCATCTCGCGCAATCAATGGTAGCTGGGCCAGGGAGTTTTCGATATCTAAATTGGAAAGATTTTTTTGCTCACGCGCAGAAAAATTCACCAACATCTCGCAGCCAAGAATCGGTTGAATTCCCGCCTTTTTACAAGCCGAAGAAAATTCCAAAGCTGCAAAAAGATTTTGTGAATCCATAATGCCCAAAGCCGCCATTTTAAAGGCTTTAGCCGCATCGATTAAATCAGGAATTTTAATTGCACCTTTGCAAAGCGAGTAGGTTGTGTGATTGCGAAGAGGAATAAACATTTTAAGGCGAGAATTTTTGAGAGATTTTTATTTTTCTTGCACCAAAGGCAATGAATAAACTTGTAAAAAAAAATACGCGAAATTAGCCCGCAATCACCTCTTCAATCTTTTTTATTTTTATGAAAAAAATTCTTTTAGCGGCAATTCTTTTTACTTTTTCCTTCAACGCTTACGCAGCTTTTCCAACTGCGATCAATGACCAAATCACTGATTCTGATAGTGAGTCAGAGTCATCAAAAGATGCGACTCTGGAAAAAATTATGAGAAATAACGATCAGATGACGAACTAGCGATTTACTGATTTGCTTACCACTAAGAAGCCGCGATAATTTTCGCCGTCTTTTGTGTTCATTGCGGCCATGAGGTTTTTTACGTCGGCAAAATACCACTGATTTTTGTGCAGCGCTGCATCCAAAATTAATACCGAATCGCTTTCTTCATCATAAGCGGCGAGTGCGGAAATATGGCCGCTGGTTTGGCTTCCCAAGATTTTCCCATCAAAATTTGCGATGATAAAACTGCTTTTATCAGCAAGAGATTTTTTCAGAATTGCGCGGAATTTTTTAGCAAATTTTTCATCATTTTTTCTTACGTAAGTTAACTCGGTTTTGAGGTGATAGATTTGCGACAAAATTTTATTGAGGTCGCCGAGGCTTAGGCCGGCATCGTAAGTTTCGCTCCATTCGTTATTTTCAAAAATTTTTCCTGTAGAAACTTTGCGTTCGATAATGTCGCGATGTTTGATTCTATTGGTTTCGTCGTTAAAAAATCCTTCTTGAGTGAAGAGTTTAAATTCGATTTTGCCACCATCTTTTTTGGTGATTTCTGCAACTTTTTGACTGGCAATTTCGCCATAATTTAGCGCGTTTAAAATCATCACCGAAGTTGCCGCCGAGCAATAAACCGGATTTATTTGCGCCTGATAAAAATTTGCCAGCTGATAAAAATCATTTTTAAATTGACTTCTCTCTAGTCGCCCCAAACCTTCGGCACTGTTCCAGATCTCATTGGCAAAAGCAGAGTTAATGGAAAAAAAGAAGACGAAAAATAATTTTTTGAACATGTCTGAAGCTTTAAAAATAGATGATAAATGCGATGCAGAGATAAAATTTTTACTCGAGAAATTTTTGCGTTTTCTGGAAGTGGAAAAAAAATATTCGTCGCACACGCTGAACTCTTATCGAACCGATATTTTTTATTTTGTCGACTTTCTTTTTGCCGCAAAAAATCAAATTATCGGCAAAAAAAATTTTGAAGAATTGAGCGTTCACGATTTTCGCAAATGGTTGGCACAACGTGTTGTTGATCACAATAACGCCTCCAATGCCAGAGCGCTTGCATCGCTGAGATCATTCTTCCGTTTTTTGAATCAGAATAGACTAGTTCTAAATCACGAAATTGAGAAAATTAAAACGCCAAAAATTGCCAAGCCAGTGCCGAAAGCGGTGGATTTTTTGGATATCGAAAAAATTTTTTCTGAGATTGCAATTTTTCGTAAAGAACCTTGGCAGGCTAAGCGCGACATCGCTTTGCTGACTTTGATTTATGGCTGCGGTTTGCGGATTTCCGAAGCGCTTTCAGTGAGCAAAAAAAGTCTGGCTGATTCGCAAAGTTTAATCGTGACGGGAAAGGGCAAGAAGCAGCGCATGGTGCCGCTTCTGCCGCTGGTTAAAAGTAGAATTGAGGAATATTTCACGCTTTTGCCGCACAGGTTGGATTACGATCAGCCGATTTTTCTCGGCGCGCGCGGCGGCACTTATTCTCGCGTCGATTTCAGCGCGTTGATCGCCAATTTGCGCAAGAGTCTAAACCTTTCCGACACAATTACGCCGCATTCTTTTCGCCACTCTTTTGCCACACATTTGCTTGAGGCCGGCGGTGATTTACGCACGATTCAGGAATTACTTGGGCACGAAAATCTCTCGACAACGCAGCGCTATACCAAAATCGATAAATCAAGATTGCTTAGCGTTTACCAGCAATTTTCTAAACGTTAGACATAAAAAAAGCCCCGAGTGAATTGCGCTCGGGGCTTTTTATTTAAAGGACTGATTAGGTCGCTTTATTATTCAAATTTCACGTCAACTTTGGTGATTTTTTTGTTAAGTCTTTTTAAAACTTCGTCAGAAATATCGAGCTCGTCTTTGTAGAAAAGGGTTTGAGAAGCTGGAACGATGACATCGAAATCTTTTTCTTTCGAAATGTCGGCAATGATGTCTTTAACCTTGTCGTTAACTTTGCTCATTGAGTCCATTGAAGCTTTTTTCAGGCTGTTTTGTTTGCGATCAACGAAGGTTTTAAGGTCGTCAATTTTCTTTTCGAAAGATTTGGTTTCTTTTTCGAAAGCTTCTTTTGAAAGCACGTTTCTTTTGCCCTCGATGCGTTTTTGTTCAGCTTCAAGATCGTTTTGTTTTTTGGTCACTTCTTTTTGATATTCGTCTTGTTTTTTGCTGATTTTTGCTTGGATGTCGCGCATCGCAGAAGATTCTTTGATGATTTTTTCGACATCAAGAATTCCAGTTCCAGCGGCGCTGGCATTGAAGGCAAATAGCGCAGAAACTGCAGCAATAACTGCGAAGGTCTTTTTCATAAAAATGTAATTTGATTGATTGGAGGCGGTGTTTTTTCCCCGTAAGAAAATAACAGGGCGGCGGAAATTATTTAACGAAGTTTAGTTTTCAACGCGAAGTTTACATCGAAACTTGTAATTTTTTTCCTCAAAATTAGGGTGCCGCGCCCTTCTTAAATCTGAATTAGCAAACGAAATGAAAAAAATCTCTCGTCCCTCGATCAAACAGGCTGAAGATGCTGTGCGCACTTTAATTGCCTGGGCTGGTGATAATCCAAATCGCGAAGGTTTGCGCGAAACGCCGAAGCGCGTGGTTAATGCCTATCGCGAATTTTTTTCAGGTTATGACGCGAATCCCGAAGAAATTTTGGGAAAAACTTTCGAAGAAATCGAAGGTTATGACGACATGGTTTTGCTCAAAGATATGCGCCTAGAATCTCATTGTGAACACCACATGGTGCCGTTTTTGGGCAAGGCTCACATCGCTTATGTTCCGAATAAAAAAGTGGTTGGAATCAGTAAAATTGCGCGTTTGCTCGATGTTTATTCCAAACGTTTGCAAACTCAGGAAACCATGACGGCGCAAATTGCCGACATGCTGAACAAGGTTTTAAAACCGAAAGGCGTGGCGGTTTTGATTGATGCGAAACACCAATGCATGACCACTCGTGGCATTCACAAAATCAACACTTCAACCGTCACAAAGCGCGTCCTTGGCGCGTTCAAGAGCGATCCGGAAATGGAAAGAAAATTCCTGGCGATGATCAATCTCGATTCTTCTTCATGCTAAATTGCCGCTTAATTTTAGCCTCAACTTCAAAAGTTAGAAAAAAAATTCTGCAGGATTGTGGTCTTGATTTTGAAGTGATGGCACCGCTTTACGACGAAGATTCCGAGAAGAAAAAATTACCGAAAATGTCGGCAAAAAAGTTGGCGATTTTTTTAGCAAAAGAAAAGGCGCTGTCGATTAGCAATAAGTTCCGCGATGCCTATGTGATTGGCTCGGATCAAGTTTGTGAATTCCAAAAAAAAGAAATTTCTAAATCAAAAAATGCCAAAGAGGCGAGGGCGCAGCTCTTGAAATTCAACGGCAAAACTCACTTTCAAAATAATGCCGCGGTAATCGCTTTAAACGGAAAAATTATTTTCGAAAATTTTTCGCGCGTTGAGATGAAAATGCGCAAAATGCTAAAGTCAGAAATTGAAGATTACGTCAAGCTCGATCAGCCGTGGGGCTGCGCTGGAAGCTATAAATATGAATCTCTCGGCAAACATCTTTTTGAAAAAATCTCCGGCGATTATTACGCGGTTTTAGGCCTTGCAATTCAGCCGGTAATTGCTTTTTTGCATAACAAAAAATTGATCAACTTAGTCGTAAGTCGTAAATCGTAAAACACTCCAAGTGACTTACGACTTACGACTTACGACTTGCGACTTACGACTAAAAACTATGGACCTCCTCACCTACGACATCTTCTTCAGCTTACTTACTCTAACCTTTCTCGAGATTATTCTCGGTATCGACAATCTCATTTTTATTGCTCTTGCGGTAGGAAAATTGCCACCAAAAAGCCGGAAATCTGCGCGTATTTTTGGTTTGTCATTAGCTTTCGCGATCAGGATTTTAATGCTTTTGACGCTATCTTGGATCATGAGTCTCACTGATCCTTTGTTCTATGTTGCTGGCCTTGGATTCTCTTTCAGAAATTTTTTACTGATTCTTGGCGGCTTGTTTTTGATTGTAAAAAGTGGTTGGGAAATAGCTTCGGACGTGCTTTTCGGTCTTAATGACAATCCTGAAGAAAAGAAGTTTAACGCTGCAAAAAATCTCATTGCGGCAATTTTACAAATCACTTTGATCGATTTTATTTTCTCTTTCGACTCAGTAATCACTGCTATCGGCATGACTAACAACATTCCAGTGATCGTCACCGCAATTTTGATTTCGATGTTTGTTATGTTAATTGCTTCCGAAAAAATTAGCCGCATTTTGCAAACCTATCCGTCCTTGAAAATCGTGGCTCTAGCCTTCATTTTTATGATTGGCGTAATTTTGCTTGCCGATGGTTTGCACATCGAAATTTCTAAAACCTATCTCTATTTTTCACTGTTCTTCACTGTTGCAGTTGAATCTCTAAACATCGTCGCGCGTAAGCGTCACAACCACTAATTTACAAATTTCTTTAACCCAAAATTAACAATTTATGAAAAATCTTTCTAAATTTCTTATCATCAGCATCACCGCTTCTTTGCTATCTTCATGCGCATTTTTGCAAAATTTTAACAAACATCCGGAAGTCGATTCTCTCGATAAAGGTGTAAAAATTGACATCAGAAAATTTCTCAACGGCGATCTTGAAGGTTTTGCGATTGTTCAAGATGGAGATGGTAAAATTATCGATACTCAAACCATAAAAATTAACGGAAAATGGGACGACAATAAAGGCGTGGTGCAACAAAATTTCATCTTCGCCAATGGCAAAAAAGATAGCAGAACTTGGCTAATCACGCTTGAAGAAAATGGCACGTTTGATGCGGTTGGGCACAATGTTACTGCGCCAGCTCAAGGTAAACAAATCGGCAATGCTATGCAGATGTTTTACACTCTTTCGCTTCCGGCCGAAGTGGGAAAACAAAATGTTTCTTTTGAGGATAAAATTTATCTCGTTGATGACAAATCAGCGATCATGATTTCGAGTTTCAAAAAGGGTTTTTCTTCTTCAGGAAAATTCATCATTTCGCTTAAAAAACTTTAATCGCAAAAACGAATGTCCAAGCAAAGTCACGTCATTTTTTCTTACGCTTTTGATTCGTCTGGAAGGGCTAAAAAAATCGGCACTCAAAAAGCAGGCGAGGAATTAAAAAATGATGGTTTGACTTGGGTTCATCTTGACGCAGCTCACAAATCAACCAGAAAATGGCTAGAGCAGGAAGTTAGCTATCTCGATCACCTTATCATCGACGCCTTAATCGCTGAAGAAACTCGCCCACGGGTGATGGAATTTGAAAATGGCTCGTTGATCATTTTGCGCGGCGTAAATATCAGCAAAAATTCTGAACCTGAAGATATGGTTTCGATTCGTTTGTGGGTTGATAAGGATCGTATCATCAGCATTCAACGCCGTGATGCCAAAGCTTTGTTCGATTTGCGCGATGAAATTGAGGCGGGCAAGCTAATAAAATCTTCGGGAGAATTTTTGTATAATTTGCTTTACCAAATTCTCGCCGTCACTTCGCCATTCCTTTATGATTTGGGTGACAGACTTGACGCTTTGGAAGAAAAAATCATGACCACTCACGATGTTTCTTTTCGTGAGGAAATTTTGCAGATCAGAACTCAATCGACTGTTTTTAAGCGCTATCTCTCGCCGCAAAGAGAGGCAATTGCCAAGCTACGCATTTGCGATCAAAAATGGATCACACCTTGGGCGCAAAGGCATTTCCAAGAAAATCTCGATTCCATCACCATGATGATCGAAGAGATCGATGAAGTGCGCGATCGCGCGCAAATTTTGCATGACGAACTTTTTCACGGTCTCACCGAAAAATTGAATAAAAGCATGTATAGCCTGTCGCTCGTTGCCTCGATTTTTATTCCGCTGACATTTTTCACCAGCATCTTCAGTGTCAATATTGGCGGCCTTCCAGGCCTTAATGACTCAAGCTCATTTTGGCTGATGATATTCGCGATGCTTCTCATGGTTGTAGGGCAGGTGATATTCTTCAAAAAGAAAAATCTCTTTTAGAATCCAATCCATCGATGAAAAAAATCCTTTTTGTTTGCACAGGAAACATCTGTCGCTCGCCTACAGCTGAAGCAATTGCCAGGCATAAAGCAAAAATTCTTGGACAAGAAAAGCGCTTCACTTTCGATTCTGCCGGAGTTGATGGTTATCATTCTGGAGAAGCTTCCGATCCTAGAAGCGTCGAAGTCGGCAAAAGACGCGGAATTTCTTTTGAAGGAATTATCTCGCGCAAAATTCAGCAATCTGATTTCGAAAATTTTGATTTGATAATGGCGATGGATCGCAGTCATCAGTGCCGTCTCACGCAAATTGCTCCAGCACAACATCAAGAAAAAATAAAATTATTTTTAGAATTTTGTGCCGCCAAAAATTCTTGGAATGATGAAGTAATTGATCCTTATTACAAAAGTGGCGGCGCTTTTGACGAAGTGTTTGATGTAATTGATGAGGCTCTAGAAAGTTTTTTTAATTCTTAATTTCTGCATCTGGCGTAATTTTATTAATCATCGCGCGTCTTAGAATGGCATGGCATAGCAGGTTTGTCACCACGATGTTCAGCAGAATTAAAGCCGAAATTTTCGCCAGTGAAATCCAAGAAAATCTCTCAATTTCAAAGCCAATCAGCAGCAGTGGAATGATGTAGCAATTGGCAATTATGACCACGTGAGTCATGGTAAAAACATCTTTCGATTTCAAAAAAGCAATTGCCGATGCGATCAGCAACAGAGCGGCTGGAATTGTGATGATAAGTGCGAGATAATTCATATTTTTTTCCGATTAAATAGCAGAAATAAAACCGCGACGAGCTTGAGCAAAAACAGAATAATCACGATATCCAAAATCGCGTCAAAATTGCTGATAGAGTTGATCAAAATCAAAATGATGAGATTGGTGAAGATGAAATAAAAACTCAGAATTTTTTCGTAAGAATTATGCGAAATGAAGAAGCGTACTGCGAGAACGGAGACGGCGAGTATGAGGAGGAAGGAGACGGATTCGGACATGGGGATTAGAGATTTTTTGTAATGTTAGGTCTAGACACTGTTAGCTAATTATTTTTCTCGGGATTCTTCGCCAATTTTTAGCGATTTTTTCGTAAAATTTTTTGGAGTATCTGGATATACTTCGAAAAATTTTACGAAAAAAAGAGCAAAAATTCGCGGAAAAGAGCGGGGAAAATAATTAGCTAACAGTGTCTAATCACCTTTCCCCAAGGGGATGGTGATTAGACCGAGGTTTGTTTTTGACCAGTTTAATAAATCCCCACTGGATCAGCGTCGGTAGGTTTTCCACCGAAGAAGCTGCCTTTTTCCTCTTCTTCAGAATCATCTCCAGAATCATCTTCGATTGAATCGTTAAGTTTAAATGCCTCGAAAAAGATTTTTTCTTTTGGAGTTGATGGAGTTGGATATTTTCCAGTAGTGCGATCGATCTTCATAAATTTTACAGATGATGGCACGCGGAATGGCGTGTTTGGCTTATCCTTCAATGCATCTTTCATGAAATTAATGAAGACTGGAAGAGCGACAGAGGCGCCAGTTTCTTCAGATCCCAATGATTTTGGAGTGTCAAATCCGACATAAACCGCAACAACTAGATCAGGAGAGAAGCCAACAAACCACGAGTCGTAAGAGTTGTTGGTGGTTCCAGTTTTTCCGCCAAGAATTTTTCCAACAGATTTGGCTCGTGCCGCGGTACCGCGATCCACAACGCCTTGCAGCATGGAAGTGATTTGATAGGCGGTGGCAGAATCGGTAATTTCTTCTTTGATTTCATCGAGCACTGGTAAGGAAAGTTGAGCAATATCTTTTTCGACGTAATCGTTGAGATTGCTTATGAAGCAGTCGCTGCATTCACGTTTGTCGCGACGATAAATGGTTTTTCCATCGCGATCTTGAATTTTCTCGATCATTAGCGGCGTGATTTTTTTTCCGCCATTTACCATCATCGCATAAGCAGTAGCAAGGCGCACTACAGTTGTTTCGGTAGAGCCTAAAACCAAAGAATAAATTTGCTGCGGATCATCATTAACCCCAAATCTTTTGACGACATCGACAACTTTATCCAAGCCGACTTGATCAGCCATGCGTACCGTTGTGACGTTTCGAGATTGCTCCAATCCCGAGCGCAGAGTGGTTGGGCCGTAAAACTCTCCAGAATAGTTTGAGGGTTGATAAGGTGGTAAGCCAAAACCTTGATTGAGAGAGATCTCTTCGTCCATGATGATGGTTGCTGGCGTCATCCCATTTTCTAGTGCAGCGATATAACCAAAAGTTTTCATGGTCGAGCCAGGTTGACGCATGGCTTGGGTAGCGCGATTAAATTGATTTGGTGCATCAACATAACCACCACTCATGGCTAAAACGCGTCCGGTATGAGGATCGATTGCAACGAAGCCGCCATTGACTTCGGGCACTTGTCGCAAAACGTAATGCTCATTGACTTTCTCAACGAGAATCACATCTCCAACTTTCAAAACTTCGGAGATTTTTTTTGGCGTGGCGCCGCGAGCATCGGTGCTGATGTATTTTTTTGCCCATTTTAGCGAAGAAAATTCGATTGATCCTAAATCGCCATTTTCTGTTCCAATGGCTGCAGAATCTTTGCTTAAAGAAAGCACCACAGCTTTGTGCCACGATTCTTTGTAAAGCTTATCGACATTGAATTTTTCTAATTCTTCTTGCCACTTTCCTGAGGTTTCGATTTTGCCAACCGCGCCGCGATAGCCGTGCTTTTGATCATATTCTTCAATTCCAAGTTCGAATGATTTTACAGCAATTTTTTGTAGGCGAGGATCAAGTGTAGTGCGAATTACATAGCCATTTTCAAACACGCTATCCGAGCCATAAAGCGCACTTAATTCTTTTTTTACGCTGTCGGAAAAGAAGCTGGCTTTGATTACTTCCTCATCTTCTTTGGTTTTTAAAATGATTGCTTGCTCCATCGCCATTTCGCCTTCTTTTTCTTCAATGAAATTTTCATCGATCATGCGCTTAATCACCCAATTGCGTCGGTCTTTGGCTTTTTCGATATTTTTGCGCGGATCAAGTTTTGACGGCGCTTTTGGTAAGGTTGCAAGAAGAGCAGCTTCCTCAAGAGTGAGTTCGTCGATTGATTTGTTGAAATAAACCTGTGATGCTGCAGCAACGCCATAAGCTCCCGAGCCAAGGTAGATCTGGTTCAAATAGAGTTCCAAAATTTTATCTTTGGAAAAAGCTTCCGACATGCGGAATGCCAAAATCGCCTCTTTAACCTTGCGCTGCAAAGTGCGCTCACGTGTTAGTAAAAAGTTTTTTACCACTTGTTGTGTGATGGTTGAAGCTCCGCCCATTCCCGGATCTCCCTTCAACATGCCAAAAAAGTTATTTATCGAAGTGCGAAAAATGGCGAGTGGATCAATTCCAGAGTGCTTGTAGAAATTGGCATCTTCGGCGGCAAGAAAGGCATTAATGAGATTTTTAGGAATGCGATCAATTGGAACAAAAATTCGTTTTTCTTTGGAAAATTCGCTGATCAGAGAACCGTCGGAAGCGTAGAGTCGCGTGGTTATCATTGGGTTGTAATTTTTTAGCTGCTCGTAATCAGGAAGATTTTCGCTATAGCGTTTGAAAATAAAAAATCCGAAAGCGCTGCAAATCAGAATTAGAAATAAGCCTGCGGCGACTAGAGTGTTAACGGTTCGTTTCATTTTATTCATTTTTGTTTTTTGCGAAATATTCGTCAATTGCGCGCACTAAACTCGCGGCAACTCGGCGTTTATAGCTTAAGCTGTTGAGTAATTTTTCTTCAGATTTGTTAGATAAATAGCCAAGCTCAATTAAGGTTGAGGCCATATCTGGCGCGGTTAAAACTGCAAATCCAGCAAAGCGGTGAGTATTTTGCAGAATTTCAATTTCGTGATTTTTTACTGATTTTATAGCGATTGAAGCGAAGCGCGCTGAGCTGTTTTTAGATTCGCGCTGCGATAAATCAATCAGCGTTTTCATCACGTCTTGACTGGCTCCAGAGAAATTTACACCATTGATTATGTCGGCGCGATTTTCTTTTTGTGCTAATAATTCCGCCTGTTTGTCAGAAGATTTTTCTGAAAGAGTGTAAATCGAAAATCCTGAAACCGAGCTGTCGGAAATAGCATTGGCGTGAATTGAAATAAAAAGATCAGATTTTTTATGTCGCGCTTTTTCAACGCGTAAGCGTAGAGGAATAAAAATGTCGCTGTCTCGAGTGAGATAAACCTTGTAGCGGCCAGTATTTGCAAGCTGTTTGCCTAATTCACGAGCGTAGGAAAGAGTGATATTTTTTTCCTTGGTGCGCGCAAAATTTCCGATTGTTCCTGGATCTTTTCCGCCATGTCCTGGATCAATCACAATCACGGGAATAGCTTTTTGTCGGACAAGGTTAGTGGCAGAATTTTGTGACTTTATGACCGGAGTTTTTCTGACGAGATATTTTGCCGACCCGTCTGGATTGATGATTCGCGTGGTTTCAACTTCGAATTCTTCGACTTTGCTGCTAATAAAATCGTCGTTTTTTATGTCGTGAATTTCGACAAAAATCTTATTCGATTTCTTTTCGAAACCGCTGTTTTGCAGTGAGATTTTTTGCGTTAAATCAAAAACTAAACGCAGAGAATCTTGATTAAGTTTATTGCGAAAAGATTTTACAAAAAACGGTAGAGCGGGCGAATAGCTTGGTTTCTCGAGTGCGGCATTTTTAATGTCGACAACTAAGCGATCAGGATTTTCCAAAGTAAAAAATTTGGCATCGGTTTTGTCGGAAATTAAAATTTCCAAACGGTTTTTTCCGGTGAATTGAATTTTTTTAACAAAAATTTTTGTCGGCTGTGCGGAAATCGCGGAGGACAAGAAACATGCTGCAAAGGCAATGACTAAGCCGATTCTAACGTGTTTTGAAAAAAGCATTTTGGGGGAAAAATTTGAGTTTCGTTTTCTATTTTGCGGTGTTTTTTATCGCAACTTTTTTGATTTTATTTTTGGTAATTATTTTGGGAGTTATCCTGCAACAGACTAAAACTTCCCAGTTCCAGAAACTTCTTAGTTCCCCGAGCGGAGTCGAGGGGATGAGAGTTTGCTTTCCCACCCCTCGACTCCGCTCGGGGAGCTGAGGCTAAAATGGAATAATCGTCAATTGTTTCGGGATCTGTCTTTGCACCCAAAGAGATTAATCGCCTTATTTTTCAGCTCCTCAAGCGATAATCGCCTCCATAGTTTTACAAAAAATTACAATTTACATCATCACAACCATTCTTACTCTGCCGCGCTTTCGTTAACCATAAAACTTCAAAAAAAATGTGCGGAATAGTTGGCGTTGTTGGTAGTAAAAATTCTGTCGCGATCATTCTCGATGGTCTAAAAAAACTTGAATATCGTGGCTATGATTCAGCAGGAATTGCCGTGCTTGAAAATAGCAAATTCAAAACCGTGAAAGAGGAGGGAAAAATTGCCAAACTCGAAACTGCTTTGAAGAAAAAATCTTTCGATTCTGAAATCGGAATTGGTCACACGCGTTGGGCAACTCATGGTCGTCCAAGCAAGCAGAATGCGCATCCACACGCCTCATCAGAAATTTGCGTTGTTCACAATGGCATCATTGAAAATCATCAGGAATTGCGTGCAAAATTGCAAAAATTAGGTGCAAAATTCTTGAGCCAAACTGATAGCGAAGTCGTGCCACACTTGATTGAATATCACTTTGAAAAAACTCACGATATTAAAAAATCATTGCTCGAAGCTGCCAAAGAAATTCACGGAACTTTCGCGCTCGCTGTAATTTTTAAAGGAAATGAAAACGTGATTGCCGTTGCCAAGCGCGGCTCGCCACTAGTTTTGGGAATTGGCGAAAATGAAAATTACATCGCTTCCGATTATTACGCTTTGGCTAGTCAAACTAACAAAATCATCGCTTTGGAAGATGATGAATTCGCCATTATTTCGAAAAAAAATATTGAAATTTTTGACGCAAAAAATCGCGAAATAAAAAAAGAAGTGAAGGTTATGGAGGCAGAAAACAACCGCATTTCCAAAGATGGTTACGATCACTTCATGCTCAAAGAAATTTACGAACAACCGCGAGTTTTGGAGGAAACAATTCAGGCTTATGTTGATCTCAGCAACGACTCAATTCATTTGCCGAATTTTTCTTTCGATCTCAAAAAAATTAACAAAATCACCATTGTCGCTTGCGGCACTTCCTATTACTCCGGCATGGCTGCAAAGTATCTCATCGAAGAAATTTCTGGCGTTGAAGTTGAGGTTGATATTGCGTCGGAATTTCGTTATCGCGCCCATCCTTTTCGCGACGACAATCTGATGATTTTTGTTTCGCAATCGGGCGAAACCGCTGATACTCTGGCAGCACTCAAATATGCCAAATCTCACAAACAGAAAATTTTGTCGATTGTGAACGTAGCGCACAGCACAATGGCACAACTTTCCGACGCGGTTATTCGTACAGTTGCTGGTCCAGAAATCGGCGTTGCTTCAACAAAGGCTTACACGGCGCAAGTTTCTGTTTTAGCGCTTTTGGCAATTCATTTTGGATCGGTGCGCGGCAAAATTTCGGCAAAAGAAAAAGTAAAGTTATTGCAGGAATTGGCAGAATCTGGCGCGAAAATGGCTCATCTTTTTGACAAGAACGACATCAAAAATATTAAAAAAATTGCGAGAAGTTTAGTGCGAGCGAGGCACGTGCTTTACATCGGTCGTGGCATTTCGCAGGTGACATCTTTCGAAGCGGCGCTGAAATTTCGTGAACTGTCTTACATCAACGCTCAAGGTATTGCGGCGGGAGAATTAAAACATGGAACGATAGCGCTGATCGACGATAAAATGCCGGTAATCGTGATTGCGCCGCATAATTCTAAAAATGATCTTTTCGAAAAAACCGCGTCAAACGCACAGGAAGTTAACGCCCGTGGCGGAAAAATAATTTTTATCTCCGATAAAAAAGGCATTTCCCACTTTGGAAAAATGGCAAAGAAAACCATAGAAATTCCTGAAGTTGCTGGGATGATTCAGGAGGCTCTATTGCCAGTAGTTTCAACACAGCTTCTTGCATATTACGTCGCTCTTTTCAAAGGCAATGATGTCGATCAGCCAAGAAATTTGGCCAAGTCGGTGACGGTCGAATAAATTAATTTTATGTCTAAAAATTCTTCTACAGCAGAAATTCTTAACTCTCTTCCAAAGGTTCCGACGCACACTCCGCTGTCTCCTGAGCAAGAAGCTTTGCGATATGTTGGCGAGAAAATATCAAGCATTGCTGAGCGCGATAGTGATTTATCCGAAAGAATGCGCGTAATTTTTAGAGACAGATCTTTGCCAAGCGATCGTTTTCAGAAGGAAAGATTTTCATCAGAAATTCCATCTGGAGTTGTGGAGCAGTTAAGAAAAATAAAGAAAAAACATGCCGCTCGTGATGACGCTTCAATCGCTGAATTTAAGCGTATTCATAGCGAGGCTTCTGGCGTGGAAAATAAGGCTGTTCAGGATCTTATTCTCAGATCTCTCGCAGGAGTAATTGGATATTTGGAAAATACTAAACGCATCATTGCAGAGCAGGGTGTTGATAGTCGGGGTAATATTCTAGCTCGCATCTCTAGAGCCTTTAGAAAATCTCCAGTGCAATCTGCATCCGCTTCATCATCTTCATCATCGGCGGCTAAATCTTCAAATTCTACTCAATCTGCGCCTCAACCAGACGAGTATGAAGGTTTAGATGAATTGCTCGATTCCTCTCCCAGCGGCTTACCAGATTATCTAAAAGGAAGCGAATATGATTTGCCGGTATATCTCGAAGGAACTTCGCATGATAAGCGACCAAATCAAAGGGGTGGAAAGCCAGGATCTAATGCGCAACCTTCATCTGCTTTACCAGTTGATGCTAACAAGCCCAAATCCAGATAAAATCTCAATTCGCTATTCGTGATGTCATCAGAAATTTCCGCCAAAAAAGAACTTTTCAACATCGAAGCTGAGCAAGCGGTTTTGGGAACGATTATTCTCAACAACGAATATCTAAACCGTGTTGTGGAATTTTTGCGTCCGGAGCATTTCTACGAGCCGGCGCATCAGAAAATTTTCGCGCAGATTTTGCATAATGTTGAGCATGTCCACATCGTTGCCAATCAAGTGACGCTGAAGCAATTTTTTGAATCAGATCCAACAATCAAAGCCGTTGGCGGCGCATCTTATCTCGCCACTCTTCTCGCCACCGCATCGTCAATTATCGACATCGGCGATTATGGCCGCTTGATTCACGATTCGGCCTTGAAGCGTGAATTGGCAATGGTTGGCGAGGATATCGTCAATCGTGTTTTTAAAGCCGAAGAAAAAACCTCCGCGGCTGAACAGATTGAAAGCGCTGAATCCAGTCTTTTCAAGCTCTCGGAGCATGGCAATGGTCGTTCCGATTTTAGAAATATTTCCGTCTCGCTCAAAGAAACCCTCGATAAAACTCTGCTAGCTAAACAGCGCGACAGCCACATCAGTGGAATTTCAACTGGTTTGGTCGATCTCGATAAAATTCTGAGCGGCATGCAGCAATCCGATCTCATCATTCTTGCCGGAAGACCCTCAATGGGTAAGACCGCCTTAGGAATCAACATCGTCGTTAATGCCTGCAAGTTTTTGAATAAGAATATCGAAGAGCAAAAAGATAAAAAAGCGGTGGGATTTTTTTCGTTGGAAATGTCTTCCGATCAATTGGCGGCGCGGATTCTTTCGATGGAATCCAGCATCAATGCTACGAAATTTAGAACGGGTCAATTAAGTGAAACTGAGTGGGAAGCTGTGGCCATGCGCTCCGCCGAGATTTCGAAAATGCCACTTTTTATCGATGACACTCCAGCGCTTTCAATTTCTGCGATCCGTACCCGCGCCAGACGTATGGTGCGCAAGCATAATCTCTCGCTTTTGGTGGTGGATTATTTGCAGTTAATTCGTGGCACTTCTACTCGCTCCGCAGAAAATCGCGTGCAGGAAGTTTCGGAAATTACGCAAGGTTTGAAGGCGATTGCCAAAGAATTTAACATTCCGGTAATGGCTCTGTCACAGCTTTCGCGGGCAGTTGAGCAGCGCGAAGATAAACGTCCGCAACTTTCCGATTTGCGCGAATCGGGTTCAATTGAGCAAGATGCTGACGTCGTCGCTTTCATCTATCGCGACAGCTACTACCTAGAGCGCAAACGTCCGCCAGAAGGTGAGGTTGAAAAATTCAACGAATGGAAAATGCAAATGCAGGAAATGTCGCACAAGGCGGAAGTCATAATCGCCAAGCAGCGCAACGGCCCAGTTGGCAGCGTTAACCTTTTCTTTGATGCCGAATTCACGCGCTTTGGGAATATCGATATTTATCACAAGTAAAAATTGGCGAAGAATCCCGAGAAAAATAATTAGCTAACAGTGTCTAAAATAAAAATTTGTTCGTGAAGGAATAAATCCCAATCTTACCAAATCTTCCTACTTGACTCCATACAGTAATACAGGAACCTGTATTTCCGTATAACCATATTTTTAGGAGAAACCATGACAAAAATGACTATCGAAATACCAGATGAAGACTACAAAATGCTCAAGCTGGCAGCAGTTCATTTTGGAGTTTCAATCAAGGATTACGTGCTTGAAGCCTTGCGCGCGAAAGAAAAAATTCTCATTCGCGATGATGGGGTGGTGCGAGTTTTGAAAAAAGAAACAGTAAGAGCGCTTAAAGAAAGTCGTAATAAACCACATAAGCTAAAAACTGTAAAAAATGTCGGCGAATTGATGCGTGATCTGAACTCAAAATAATCAAACCCATGAAACTAATCACCCGAACAAGCCAATTTAAAAAGGAGTTTAAGTTGATGCTCAAAAGGGGTAAAGATCAGCGAAAATTCAGCGAGGTTGTAGAGTTGTTGATAAAAAAAGATGTAGTTCTTCCGCCAAAATATCGCGACCACAAGCTCATCGGCGATTATTCTGGTTCGCGCGAGCTTCACATCGAGCCAGACTGGTTGCTGATTTATCGCTCTTCCGCAAAAGAATTAATCCTCGAACCCACCGGTTCTCACTCTGATTTATTCAAAAACTAAATGAAAATTCTTGGCATTGAAACTTCTTGCGATGAGACAGCTGTGGCGATTGTGGATGATAAAAAAAATATTCTTTCTCACGTTTTAAAATCACAAATCGAGTTGCATAAAAAATTTGGTGGAGTGGTGCCAGAGCTTGCGGCGCGCGGACATGTTGAAGTTTTGGATGAGATGATTTTGCAAGCGCTTCGTGAGGCAAATTTAAAATTTGAAAAAATTGACGGCTTTGCCGCAACGTCAGGGCCGGGATTAATCGGCGGCGTAATTGTTGGAATGACGGCGGCAAAAACTCTTGCTTCGATTTATCAAAAACCATTTTTAGCGGTGAATCATCTTGAGGCGCACGCTTTAACAGCGCGGCTTTGTAGCGATTTAGAATTTCCTTATTTGCTGCTGCTGATTTCTGGCGGACATTGCCAAATTCTTTTGGCGCGTGGCGTTTCTGATTACGAAAAGTTTGGCGAAACCATCGATGATGCTCTGGGCGAAGCTTTTGATAAAATAGCCCAAATGCTTGATTTGCCTTATCCGGGAGGGCCATCAGTTGAGAAAATGGCGGCGCAGGGTGACGCAATGCGCTTCAAATTTTCTCGACCTTTGCTCGATTCAAAAGATGAAAATCATCGCTGCAATTTTTCCTTTTCTGGCTTGAAAACAGCGGTTAGGCGCGAAATTGAAAAGTTAACCGGAGAAGAATTTTCGCATCTAACTTCGCCAAAAAAGCTGCAGGAAAAAGACAAGTTTGACATCTGCGCTTCCTTTCAACGCGTGGTTTGCGAGCTAATCATCAATCGACTAAATAATTTGCTTACAATTCATGATTTACGATTTGTGAAATCAATTGTTCTTGCTGGCGGAGTGGCGGCGAATCGTTATATTTTTTCACATCTAGAAAATTGGGCAAAAGATCGTGATTTAGAAATCATTGTACCACCAATTCCGCTTTGCACCGACAACGCCGCAATGGTTGCCTGGACTGGCTTAGAGAAGTTAAGGCTAGGAAAAAAAGATGATTTAAATTTTAAGCCGAAAGCAAAGTGGGAATTGGAATCATTGGGAAAGTTGTGATCAATATTTCAAAAACTGTTCCGCTGGTTTGTCCGCTGTCTCGAAATGCCCATTCGCAACTTGCAGCACTGCTAAATTTCTTTGCACCAAGCCGTTTGGCAAAAATCTGAAAAGTCCATCAACTCCTTCAAATCCATTTTTTGGTGGATTGGTAAAATTGGTAAAATCTTTAACAGTTAAGACCTGACCTTTTTTGCGATTTGCCAATTCTGCAACGGCAGCAACTGAATCATAAACGATTGAGGAAATTCTTGGCGGAAACTTGTTGAAGCTGCGATAATAGGATTTTTCAAAATTACGAAATTTTTCACTTTCTGGCGCCGGAAACCATGTGCCAATAAGATGAAAGTCATTAAGTGTGGAAATATCGTCCCATTGGCTGCTGCCAACGATTTGAAAATCTCTCTCGTCTTTATTTTGTTTTTTGATCGAGGCCATAATTCTTGAAAGCATTTTGCCAGATTCGGGAATCATGATAACCTGTGGATAAGAGCGGTCTGACTCATTCGCTACCGCATTTTTCTTCAATTTATTTTTACCGTCCATCAAGCGCGCAGGAAGAGAGAAAGAGTTGATAACTCGCTCTACTGGGCGATCTACGTCCTTAGAATTTGGTTCATAAAATTCGGCGGTGATAAAATTTCCATCGCGATCACGCACGATTCTTTTGTATAAATCAGTGATGGTTTTTCCATATTGATTGTTTGGTGCTATGATGGCGAAGCTGTATTTACCGCGCTCCATGGCATATCCAACAATTTTATCAATTTGTGTTTCTGGCAACATTCCGGCTAAAAAAATTCCGCCGTCATCGTTAATTTTCCCCATCAATTCTTGATTATTGGAAAGCGAAATAACCGCGATTTTATTGCTTTTGGCTGCGCTATCAATTTCTTCGATGACATTGCTAAAAACTGGACCGATTACAACTTTGATATCGCGACTAACTATTTCTCTAAAAGCTTTTTTTGCTTCTTGTGGTGTATCTTTTGAATCAATCAAAATTAGCTCAAGGTTGTGATTGGTATCATTTTCAAAAAGCGAGAGAGTTGCAGCGTTGAAAAGGCTCCAGCCCAAATCTTTATTCTTTCCAGAAAACGGCAAGAAGAGTGCAATTTGCATTTTTTTCTCGTCAGCTTTTAGGGTTTCGAGATTGCGTGATTCGAATTGTTGATGAGTTTGTTCAGCGGCGATTTCTGGCGCTTTGAACTGCTCAATCTGCTTGTTTAGCGATTGACAGCCGAAAAGGAAAAATACTAAAAGCAGCGAAAATTTTTTCATAAATTTAAAAAAAAGGAAGGTTGTGAATAGCTTCAATATGCAGGATTTTTTCTCAAAAACTCAAGCGCTAAAACCGGAAAATGCGCTTTATGTTGTGGCCACGCCAATCGGCAATCTGAGCGACATTACACTGCGCGCTTTGCAAATTTTAAATGCGGTAGATTTGGTGATTTGTGAAGATACCAGAGTTTCGATTCGCCTGCTGAATGCCTACGAAATTAAAGGAAAAAAGCTTCTCACTTACAATGATCACAATGACGAAAAAACGCGCGAAAAAATCTCGCATTTACTTTTGGAAGGAAAATCTCTGGCGCTGATTTCTGACGCGGGAACGCCGTTAATTTCTGATCCGGGGCATAAATTGATTGGTTTTTTGCGCGCTCGAAATCAAAAAGTAATTCCTCTTCCAGGCGCATCAGCATTGACTACAGCGCTTTGTGCTTCGGGTTTGGCCTGCGATAATTTTTCTTTTTTAGGATTCTTGCCAAGTTCGAAAATCCAAAAAGAAAAATTGCTAAAGGCGCTGCCGAAAAATTTTACTTTTGTTTTTTTTGAAGGCCCAAGTCGGGTTTTGGAAAGTTTGGAATCAATCGAGAAAATCTTAGGAAATCGCAGAGTTTGCGTGGCTCGCGAGCTTACAAAAATTCACGAAGAAATCATTTCTGATGAAATAAAGAATCTGCGCGAATTCTTCGAAAAAAATCCGGAAAAAATCCGCGGTGAATTTGCGATCATCGTTGAAAAGGCTGACAAAAATGAAAAAAATTTCAGCGAAGCAGATTTAGTAAAAGAGGTTAAAGCCGCGATTTTAGCGGGTGAAAGCCTAAAGGATTTGTCACAAAATTTAGCCGAAATTTACGGAATTAATCGCAAAGAAATTTATCAATTAGCTCTGCAATTGAGCAAAAAATGACCAAAAAACAAACCTATAAATTCGGCCTTCTAGCCGAAAGAATCTCGCTGATTTTTTTAACCATCAAGCTCTACAAAATTCTGGCTTGGCGCTATAAAACAAATTGCGGCGAAATCGACATTATTGCGCAAAAATTTCGCACGATAATTTTTATCGAAGTAAAGGCGCGAAAATCCAAAATTTTTATCGAAGAAGTGCTGCGCCCCAAGCAAATTGAGCGAATAAAACGTGCCGCTGAAATTTTTATCGCCAAAAATCCGCAATTTCATAACCACAATCGGCGCTTTGATTTTATTGAGGTTGAACGATTTTTTCGGATCAAACATCACCGCAATTTCATAAGTTGAAATTTACTTACCCACTTCTAAGTTGCGCCGCCTCGAAATGTCCTTCTTTAACAATTTAAAAAATCTGTGAGACCAATAAAACCGCAAGCTCAGCCAACTAATCCTTTTAAAATTAACGAACAAATCAAAGCCAGAGAGATCAGATTGATTGATCACGAAGGCAAAATGTTTGGCGTCACCACGGTTGCGGAAGGGATTCGAATGGCGCAGGAAGTTGATCTCGATCTCATCGAAGTTTCACCAAATGCCAATCCTCCGGTTTGTAAAATTTCAAATTTCGGCAAGATGAAATACGAGCTGCAAAAGAAAGCGGCTGATGCCAAGAAAAAACAAAAAGTTGTCGAGGTGAAGGAAATTAAAATGACGATCAACATCGGCAAAGGCGATTACGACACTAAAATTCGTCACACCAAAGAATTCATCGAAAAAAACTGCAAAGTGAAAGTCAGTATTCGCATGAAAGGCCGCGAAATTACTCACCGCGATTTGGCCGAAAAAATGATGGCAAATATTCTCAAAGAAACTGAAGAATTCGCAAAGCCGGAAGTCAATCCGCGCTTAGAAGGAATGCAGATGGTCGTCACTCTGATCAAAAAATAAATTTCAAAAAAATTTTATGAAAAACTTAATTGAGCAGGTAGTTAATTTTTCAAAAGAAGCCAAATATTCGGCCAAGTTTGACAAGAAAAATTTCGCAGAATTTGTGAAAATTTTTTATGCCGAAAATCAAATTTGCGACTTCGATAATTACTCTCCGGAAGACCTCTTTAACGCTGCAAAATTAAGCTTCGAATTTTTTTCCAAAAAAAAATCTAACGAGCCAAAAATTCGCATTTACAATCCAGATGCTAAAAAAGACGGATTTGATTCTTTTTTCACCTTTCTTGACATTGTAAATGATGATATGCCATTTCTTGTCGACTCAACAGTCTCTTATCTCGACAAGCATGGAATTCGTGTAAAAAATATTATTCATCCGATTTATTCCGTAGTAAGAAAAAATGGCGAATTTGAAAAAATTTCTAGCGAAAAAAGCTCTAAACAGGAATCGATAATTCAACTTCATCTCGACAAAATCACTTCCGAATCTGACATGAAAATGTTGCAGGAAAATATCGGAAAAATTTTGGCGAATGTTGCTTTGGTTGTAGAAGATTGGAAATCGATGATTGATCTTGGCAACAAAGCATTGGCGCAGCTTGACGGCGCTAAGAAATTTACTAAAAACGACAAAGATCTCGCCGAAATCAAAGATTTTATCTCTTGGATGATCGACGGAAATTTCATCCTTCTCGGCGCTAAAGAATTCGACATTAAGGAAGTAAAAAACGGTCAATATTGCCTGCAAGAAGTGGCAAATTCTGCTTGCGGAGTTTTCCGTTCCAAGCATGACGATTTCAGGCCGGAAGTGGTTAATTCTTCATCAGAAGAAGTTTGCGATTCGGTAAAAAATCCTTACGTAATCGAAATTTTAAAATCGCGTTATCGCTCACGAATTCATCGCGTGGCAAATGCCGAAAGAATTCGTGTTCAAAAAATTTCTGCCGACGGAAAAGTTGTTGGCGAATTCAGATTCATCGGTCTTTTCACCTCTTCAGCTTATCACAGCAGCATCAGCGAAATTCCTTTGGTGCGCAATAAAGCTGCAAAAGTGATTTCTGATTCAGGCTACATCAAAGGCAGCTACAACTACAAAGAGCTTGTTTCGGTTCTGGAATCCTATCCGCGTGACGAACTTTTCCAAATTTCGGAAGAAGATTTGCTAAAAAATTCCACTGGAATCGTGGCAATTTGTGGAAGATCACAAGTCAGATTTTTTGCCCGCGAAGATAAATTCAAACGCTTCGTCAGTTGCTTAATTTTCACGCCGCGCGATCGCAGCAATTCTGACATGCGCGAAAAAATAAAAGAATATCTCGCCGAAATTTATCAAGGCGAAATCGCAGATTCTTTCGTGCAAATCACCACTTCCAACCTCATCAGATTTCACGTAATTGTGCGTACCAACAAAGGCATTCCGCAAGTTAACGAAAGCAAAGTTGAGCGCGAAATTACCAAAATGACGAAGATTTGGAGCGACGATCTTCTCGAAGCCGTAAAAGCAAAATTTGGCGACGAAAAATATGTTTCGCTTTTCGCGCGTTACAAAAATTCTTTTTCAGTCAGCTACATAAATCGATTCGATCCGAAGCGCGCCGTTATTGATATTTCGCGCATCGAAGATTGTTTGGAAAAAAATTCTGCGATTTTCAATCTTTACAAATCTTCCGAACTTCTCGCGCCAGACGTGACGGAGTTAAAAATTTATTCTCCGGAAAAAGAAATCATTCTCTCGCAAGTAATGCCGATTCTTGAAAGTTTCGGTTTTAACGTAATTCAAGAACACACTTACACCGTCAACATCGAGGAAGATGGCAAAAATCGCTCACGCAGAAAAGTTTGGATTCACTATTTCCACCTCAATTTGAGCAAATCGGGCACAGTTTTTTCAGAAAAAGTTAAAGCCAATTTTGAAAAAACCGTTTCGTTAATTTGGCAAGGAGAAACTCAAGTTGGTTTTTTAAACAAGCTGGTTGTAGCCGCAGATCTTTACTGGAAGCAAATCTACATGCTTCGCGCTTACACCAAATATCTCTACCAAACCGGATTCCGTTTTAATCAGGAATACATTTCCGATGTGATGGTTCGACATCACGATTTAACCAAACTCCTCATTGCGCTGTTTGAAAATAAATTCGATCCGTCGCTAAAAATTTCCGCCACTGAGCGTAAACAAAAAATCGAAGAAATTTCTGAGCAAATCAAAGCAGGATTGAATCAAATCAAAGACGTGACGGACGACGCAGTGATTCGCAGATTTTTCGGCGCGATTTCCGCAACTTTGCGCACCAACTATTACCAGCACGGCAAGAATGGCCAAGGCGCAAATTGTGATTTTAAAGGCTATATGTCTTTCAAGTTCGATTGCAAAAAAGTGCCGGAATTGCCTTTGCCTTTGCCTCACGCCGAAATTTTTGTTTTCTCGCCAAGAGTTGAAGCGATTCACTTGCGCGGCGGAAAAGTCGCGCGCGGCGGATTGCGCTGGTCTGATCGTCAAGAAGATTTCAGAACTGAAGTCCTTGGTTTGATGAAAGCGCAAATGACAAAAAACGCCGTGATTGTTCCAGTAGGTTCAAAAGGCGGATTCATTTTGAAGCGCGATATTTCTGGCTTCAATCGCGATGAAATCCAAAAGGAAGGAATCGAATGCTACAAAACATTCCTGCGCGGTTTGCTCGACATCACGGATAACGTGGTCAATGGCAAAATCGAACATCCGCAAAATGTTATCATGCATGACGAAGCTGATCCTTACCTCGTAGTTGCCGCCGATAAAGGTACCGCAACTTTCTCCGATATCGCCAATTCCATTTCTGCCGAATATAATTTCTGGCTTGGCGACGCTTTTGCTTCCGGCGGTTCGGTTGGTTACGATCACAAGAAAATGGGAATCACCGCAAAAGGCGGCTGGATTTCCGTAATGCGTCATTTCCGCGAAATGGGAATTGACACGCAAACGCAAGATTTCACTGCTGTTGGTATCGGCGATTTAGCTGGCGACGTTTTCGGCAACGGCATGTTGCTTTCAAAGCACATCAAGCTTGTCGCCGCTTTCAATCACATGCACATTTTTTTCGATCCAAATCCCGATGCGGCAAAATCTTTTGTTGAGCGCGAACGCATGTTTAATTTGCCGCGTTCAAGTTGGATGGATTACGACAAATCTCTCATTTCCAAAGGCGGCGGAATTTTTGAAAGGAGCGCGAAATCGATCAAAATTTCTCCCGAAATCAAAACTATTTTGGCAATCGAGGAAGACGAATTAACGCCGACAGATCTCATCCGCGCCATTTTAAAAGCGCCGGTCGATTTATTGTGGAATGGTGGAATTGGAACTTACGTCAAAGCCACCGATGAATCGCATCAAGAAGTTGGCGATCGTGCCAACGATGTTCTTCGCATCAACGGCAATGAGCTACGCTGCAAAGTTGTGGGCGAGGGCGGAAATCTTGGCTTCACGCAAAAAGGTCGAATCGAAGCCGCTTTCAATAATGTTCGTATCAACACTGACGCAATGGATAATTCCGCTGGCGTCGATTGTTCCGATCACGAGGTGAATATCAAAATTGCTTTGATCGCAGCAATGCGTAGCGAAAAAATAACTCTCGATGAGCGCAATAAGATTCTCGAAAAGATGACGGATGAAGTTTCGGATCTCGTGCTTTCCGATAATCGTTTGCAAACTCAAGCCATTTCAATCGCTCAATTCCAAGGTATTTCGGCTCTTGGTGAGCAAGCGCAGTTCATCAATAAGTTGGAAAAATCTGGTTTGCTGAATCGCAAAATTGAATTTTTACCAAGCAAAAAAGAAATCGAAAAAAGACAAAGTGATCGTGTAGGTCTTACTCGCCCAGAGCTTTGCGTGATGTTGGCTTATTCCAAAATGGATATTTACAACCAAATTCTCGCCTCAAATTTGGTGAAAGATAAATATTTCGAGAGCGAACTTTTTGCTTATTTTCCAAAATTATTGCAGGAAAAATTTCCAGACGAAATCAGCAATCACCAACTTCGTAACGAAATAATCGCTACTCAAATCACTAACTTTGTCGTCAATAGAATCGGCATCACCTTCATCAGCCAAATCTGCCAAGATAGCGGCTTCAGCGTGCCGGAAGTGGTAAAAAGTTTCATCATCGCCTGCGATTCTTTCCGCATTCGAGAAGTTTGGGAAGAGGTAGAAAAACTCGATGGCAAAGTCGCAACTCACGTGCAAATGCAAATGTTTTTGAGCGCAAATAAATTGCTCGAAAGATCAGTGATGTGGTTGTTGCGCAATCAAGCGAAAGGAACAATTTCAACAGTTGTGACGCGTTTCAGAAAAATTGCTGACGAGCTTCACAGCGTGCTTTCGCAAGTTTTGGCACAAGCTTCGCGCGAATCTTTCGAAAGAAAAATCGAGCGTTATTGCCTGAACAATGTTGATCGCAAATTGGCAGAAAAAATTGCCGCGATGGATCCAGTCGCATCAGCCTTCGACATTGCTGAAATTTCCGCCGCATCAAATTTCGATCTCAAAACAATCGCAAAAATTTACTTCGCTATCGGTACCAGATTTTCGCTAAAGTGGTTGCGCAGCAGAGTTTCAAATCTCGCGCTTGAAGATCACTGGCAAAAGCTTTCCAGCAAAACAATTTTGGAAGATCTTTATGCTTACCAAATGCGCATCGCGAAACGCGTGGTTGATTCCAGCTGCGAAGAAAAAACTTTGTGCGAAGTAAATTCTGTTGAGAATTGGATTAAAACCGTCGATTTTTTGGTCGAACGTTTTGACAATTTTATTTCAGATGTGAAAGCGCAGCCAAATCCAGATTTGGCGGTGTTTATTGTAGCTCTAAATCGATTAAAACCTTTGGTGATCTAAAGGTTTTTTGTGCGGTCGTGGCGGAATTGGTATACGCGCAACGTTGAGGTCGTTGTGGGGTAAAACCCGTGGAAGTTCAAATCTTCTCGACCGCACCACACTCCGCTCTTACAAGCTACGCGTGGCACAGCTACGTGGAGATCGTTAGAGCGGAGTGTGCCCGGCGTAGCTCCGCAAAGGAGCGAAGACGGGCGGCTCCCTGCCCAAGCCTGTTTTTAAACACACTCCAACTCCCATGAAACTACTAGTCCTAAAAGAATCCGCCGCCAATGAAAACCGCGTCGCTCTTACTCCCGAACTAGTTTCAAAATATCAAAAACTCGGATTAGAAATTTTTGTTGAAGCAAAAGCTGGAGAAAAATCGTCAATTTCTGATGCTGATTTCGAAAAATCTGGCGCAAAAATAATCTCCGACATCTCACAAATTTTATCCGAAATCGATGTGATAATTTCAGTGCAAAGAACTGAAGTTGATTTCTCCAAAGCCAAGTTTGGCATAGTTTTAATCGCCACTCTCAATCCATTTTTCCAAAAAGAAAAAATTGCTGAACTCGCGCAAAAAAATGTTTCAGCTTTCGCGCTCGAGCTTTTGCCGCGTATTACTCGCGCGCAAAGTATGGATGTTCTTTCTTCCCAAAGTAATTTGGCGGGATATCGCGCCGTTATTGACGCCGTCTATGAAATGCAAAAAGCAGTTCCGATGATGATGACGGCGGCGGGCACAATTTCTGCGGCAAAAATTCTTATTCTCGGCGCCGGCGTTGCTGGCTTGCAAGCAATCGCAACCGCAAAAAGATTGGGCGCAATTGTTTCTGCTTTTGATGTTCGCACCGCCGCGAAAGAACAAGTGCAAAGCCTCGGCGCGAAATTTATCGAAGTAAAATCGGAAGAAAAAGTTGAGGGAGTTTACGCCAAAGAAATGTCGGAGGAATATAAAAAACTTCAGGAACAATTGCTAAAAGATGTGATAAAAAATCAGGATGTGGTGATTTCAACCGCGTTAATTCCGGGAAAAAAAGCGCCGATTTTAATCTCCGAAGAAATGGTGAAATCGATGAAATCTGGCGCGATTATTATTGATCTCGCAGCCATTAATGGCGGCAATTGTGCCCTGACACAAAAAGGAAAAATCCTTGAAGTTGGCGGTGTAAAAATCATCGGTCACGAAAATTTTCCGTCGCGAATCGCAAATGACGCAAGCAAACTTTTTGCCAAAAATATTTTTAATTTCCTTGAGCTTTTGGTTGATAAAGAAAAGAAAATAATTTCGATTAATCGCGAAGATGAAATCGTAAAAGCAACTTTGGTTACGCATCAAAATTTAGTCACAAACGAAAGTTTAAAATCTTAATCCAATGCTAGAAAATCCTAATCCCGAGGCTCACGTTAAGCAGCCGAGAAAATCTAAAAATTCTTCCTCTATGTCTCTCAAAATTGATATTCCTCAGCCCGAATTATTGAAACCAAGAATCGTAATTTTCGGCGCTGGTGGTGCTGGTGGAAATGCCATCAATAACATGATTCGCTCTGATCTCGAAGGTGTAGAGTTTGTTGCTGCCAACACTGACGCGCAAGCATTGCAAAATTCTTTAGCGCAAAATCGCATTCAGCTCGGAATAAAAACTACCAAAGGATTGGGAGCCGGTTCTTTTCCTGATCGCGGACGCGCTGCTGCGGAAGAAAATATCGACGAAATCGAGAAATATCTCGAAGGCGCAAACATGGTTTTCATCGCTGCTGGAATGGGTGGCGGAACTGGAACTGGCGCTGCTCCAGTAATTGCAAAACTTGCTCGTGAACGCGAAATTTTAACCGTTGGCGTTGTCACAAAACCGTTTCACTTCGAAGGAAAATATCGCATGGAAACGGCTGAGCAAGGCATCGAGGAGCTAAAAAAATATGTCGATACTTTGATCGTAATTCCTAATCAAAATCTTTTCAGAATTGCTAACGAGCACACAACTTTTGAATCTGCTTTCAAAATGGCCGACGATGTTTTGCATGCTGGAGTTCGCGGTGTTACCGATCTTATCACTATGCCCGGCTTGGTAAATCTCGATTTTGCCGACATTAGAACCATCATGACAAAAATGGGAAAAGCGATGATGGGAACCGGAGAAGCAACTGGCGAGAACCGCGCTATTGCTGCTTGCGAAGCCGCTATTTCAAATCCGTTGCTCGATGATATTTCGATTAAAGGTGCTAAAGGCGTATTAGTGAATATGACTGGCGGCCCAGATATGACGCTGTTTGAAGCCGATATGGCGGTTAATGCGATCAAGAAAGAAGTTGATCCAAATGCCAACATTATTTTTGGCTCTGCTTTCAATGAAAATATGAAGGGAAAAATTAGAATTTCCGTGGTTGCAACTGGAATTGATGTTGAGGAATTTAGACGCGATTCTTTGCGATCTCAAGAATCTCATGAGCCAAGTCGTTTCAAGGTTTCTTTTGATGAAGAAAAGCAGGAAACCTCGGTAAAAAACTTCTTTGATCCGGGAATTTCGGCAAAGCCAGCAAATGAAGATGTTGAAGAAATTAGCGACGTAAATTTTAAGCCGAAAAAAACTTACACCAAGGAAGAAAATCTTGATTACGGCAAGACAGAAAATTCTCACAAAAAACATGAATTAACTGACGAAAAAGGCTTCACTCAAATCAGCTTTTTTGGTGCAGAGTTAGAAGAAAAAATTATCGATGAAGATGATGCGGAAGAAGAGGTTGTGGAAGAAAAAAAATACGCTCCAAAGCCAGCAAAGTCGGCTCCTGCCAAATCTAAAAAAGAAGGAGGGGGCTTTAGTTTATTTAGTTTTATGAATGCTTCAAAATCATCAGAAATTTCTGAAGATGAGGGTGAAGAGGAATTTGAAAAATCTCAAAAGCCGATTGTTCACAAAGCAGAAAAAATAGAGAAGCCTAAGGCAGAGAAAAAATCCGAAGAAGCTGAGAAAAAGCGTCGCCAGTTTTTTGCCGCTACAGTTTTGGATGAAGAGGAAAATCAGGTTAAAGACGATAAATTCGAAGATGATATTTTGAATGTGCCGGCATTTTTTCGCAGAAAAAAATAAATCAATCTCGAGCAAAGCATGTTAGTTCCCTGAGCGGAGTCGGGGGGATGAGAGTTTATTTTCCTACTCTCGGCTCCCTTCGCAGAACTATTAATTTTATGTCCAAAATCTACCTCATCTCTCCGCCAAAAATTGAACTAGAAAATTTTTCTCCGCGCTTGGAAAAAGCGCTCAAAACTGGCTTGGTTCCTACGTTTCAGCTGCGTCTCAAAGATTATAAAAAATCAGAAATTAAAAATTTTGCGCGAGAGTTAAAAAAAATTTGTCACGACAATAATTGCTTATTTTTGCTGAATGACGAGTTGGAAATTGCTTTTGAGGTTGGGGCGGATGGTGTTCATCTCGGTGCAGAAGATGGCTCAATTTTAGCAGCGCGAAAAAAATCTCCTAAAAATTTTATCATTGGTGCGAGCTGTTATGATTCGCGCCATATCGCCATGGAAGCAGGAGAGCAGGGTGCAGATTACGTTTCCTTCGGCGCATTTTTTCCAAGCAAAACCAAGCAATCTCGTGGCAAACCAACCTTAGAAATTTTGCAATGGGCGAATGAGATTATGAATTTGCCAATCGCCGCAATTGGTGGAATTACTGATCAAAACGCATCTCAACTTGCTAAAGCTGGCGCTGATTTTTTATGCGTTATTTCTTATGTTTGGGATCATCCGCAGGGTGAGGTGTTGGCGATAAAAAATTTGCATCATGCCATTGATGCAAATTCTAAGCGAAGTAATGTTGTCGGGTAATTTTTGGCACAAAAAAACCGGCTCCCAAATTTCTTCGAGAGCCGGTCTTTTTACGGCGCGAATTAACTAATTAGTTTCCGCCGGTTTTGCTTGATTGTTAGAGCGATTTTCCATGCGTTTTTCCATCATTTCTTTGCGACGCTCCATTCTTTCTTCGTGAGCTTCTTTGCGTTTTTCTCTCATCTTCTCGCGATGCTCCATTCTTTGCTCACGAGCTTCTGGTCTGCCGCCAGGCATTCCATCGCCAGGACGAGCACCATTCATGTCAGGTCTTCCCATGCCAGGCTTGTTGCCATTCATATCAGGACGACCCATTTCTGGTCTGCCGCCAGGCATTCCATCGCCAGGACGAGCACCATTCATGTCAGGTCTTCCCATGCCAGGCTTGTTGCCATTCATATCAGGACGGTTCATTCCAGGTCCGCCGCGCATGTCGCCGCCGCGAGGTCCTTGATTCATTGCTGATCCGCCTTGAGGGCCGCCTTGTTGCATCATTGGCTTAGGTCCACCACCTTGAGGTCCGCCAGCTTGAGGTCCACCTTGAGGCTGAGGGCGAGGTCCGCCAGCTTGAGGTCCACCAGCACCACCAGGTCCGCCAGGGCCAGGTTGAGCAAGAGCGGTTGTTGCCATCAGAGCCATAAGAGCAGTGAGTTTTGCTAAGTTTTTCATAGGATTTTTTTTCATTTGAGTAGGGAAATTCAAGTGAATCGCTTGAATTTCGGCGAAGCTATTTTTCGAAATTTGCTAGGCAAATTTAAATTTCCGCGCTGTTTCAAATTAAATTCCCGAATCTTTTCATTGCTGCTTTTCATCAGAATTCATCTCTTCTTGCGGGTTGAGGTGAGAAGGAAAAATCTACAGTCTATTCGCTTTTGTGGTTAATGTGAAAATTATGCGCCTGAATTGGCACATCTTCATATGATGAGTTGCCATAATTTGCTTCTGAGACGGCGGTTTTATCGCTTTCTAGAACGGGATTTGGCGTGAGGTCGAAGCCAAATGGAGAATAATCTTTTTTTAAATGCTGAGCTAGAGCAGAGCTGCTTAGTAAAGTAAGAAACAAAATTTTTATTATGAATTTCATTATTTTTTTGCTTGGTTGAGGAGTAAAAAATCTGCCAAGACGCAAGCCATCATAGCTTCGCCAACAGGAACAGCGCGAATTCCAACGCATGGATCGTGGCGACCTTTGGTGATAATTTCGCAATTATTTCCATTCACATCGATGGTTTTTCTTGGAATTAAAATCGAGCTGGTCGGCTTCACTGCAAAACGCACGACGATGTCTTGGCCGGATGAAATGCCGCCCAGAGTGCCTCCGGAGTAATTGTTAGAAAAAATAATTTGGCCATTTTCGTTTCGCATTTCATCAGCAAGTTCAGATCCGCGTTTTGTTGCAGCTGACATTCCATCGCCAATTTCAACTCCTTTCACGGCATTGATTGACATCATTGCTTGCGCTAAACGTGCATCGAGTTTGTTGTAAATTGGCTCACCAAAACCAGCTGGAACATTTTTGGCAATTACTTCTACAACCGCGCCAACAGAGTCTCCAGCCTTTCTGATTTCGAGCAAATAATCTTCAAAATTTTTTGCAGCATTTTTATCCGGGCAGAAGAAATCGTTTTTTTCAATTTCAGAAAAATCGATTTTTGTGCGATCGATTTTTTTCTCGCCAATTTGAGTTAGATAGCCGGTGATTTCGATTTTTTCGCGCGCCAAAATTTTTCTCGCAACTGCTCCTGCAGCTACACGCATTGCGGTTTCACGAGCTGAAGATCTTCCGCCGCCGCGATAATCGCGAATGCCATATTTTTTGAAGTAGCTGTAATCGGCGTGAGATGGGCGGAACTTGTCTTTGATGTCGCCATAATCAGCAGATTTTTGATCTTCGTTGAAAATCACTAAGCTAATTGGAGTGCCGGTAGTCTTGCCTTCAAACACACCTGACAAAATTTTTACCTCGTCTTTTTCTTGGCGTTGTGTGGTGAATTTTGATTGTCCGGGTTTGCGCTTATCCAAATGTTTTTGAATGTCGCCTTCATTTAAATTAATTAAAGAAGGACAGCCATCAACCACGCAGCCAATTGCTTCGCCATGGCTTTCGCCCCAAGTTGTGAATGAAAAAATTTCGCCGAATTTATTTGTCATAAAGTTAATTTTTTGCTCCTCGAGCGGAGTCGAGAGGCTGTGATTTTTTTAGGATTTATCCCGCGACAGACTAAAACTTCTCAGCTCCCCGAGCGAAGTCGAGGGGATGAGAGTTCGCTTTCCTACCCCTCGACGCAGTGTGGGGAACTGATTATTCTCGGGAAGTTGGTTATTTTTTTGTCTTATTTAAAATTAAGATCGGATTTTTTGTGAAGACTAAATGATTTCCATTTTCATCAATTTTTAGTTCTCCAGCAGTGATTTTTCCAATATCGCCCTCGGCAAAAACATCGTAGAGCATTATCTCATTTTCATCTTTGTGAAAGGCTTTTTTGGCCTGAATATCATAAATTTGCGCATCATTATATTGAAATTTGATGCGCGGATTTGTCATGATTTTTTCAGTTTTATATCCCTGAGGATTTTCTTTGTAATCATTGACTAGCTTGATTGTGCGGCTTTGATTAAAGGCGTAAAAAATGTAAATAAAAAGCCCGCCAATTATTAACGCGTAGCACAAAGTTGTGAGAAAATTTTTGATGCGAGAATGTGAATGAATTAGCTTGAGAACTTGCTCGGTTTTTAAATCCATTAGCTGTTTGCAATTTTTTATTTTCTAACTTCTTCGATCAGAACCGAGAAGGATTCTACTCCTTCGACGACTCCAACTTTATCAATTTCCAGTTTACATTTTTTAATACGTGGGTCGCGCATGATTTCCTTCATCACTTCGGCGGCCATTTTCTCAATCAATTTAAATTTTTTTTCACTGATTAAATTTCTGATTTTTGCGATGATTTCATCATAGTCGATAGTGTCAGACAGATTATCACTTTCTAGAGCTTTATCGTGATCTGTGCTGATTTCGGCATTGATAATAATTTCACGATTGTGAGTTTTTTCCCATTCGTAAACGCCAAGAAAAGTTTGTAATCTGAGATTTTTTATTTTGATCAGCATCAAATTTAAGATTTAAGATTTAAGATTTTGTTTTTGGGTTGTAGGAAGGCGCGGCTAAATCGTAAATCGCAAATCGTAAATCGTAAATGACTAAAATCCTTCACTTCAAAAACTTTCAAAAATCTAAAAAAAATTCGAAAATGTTTTTTCTCATAATCGTTGTTGGAGCCGCTCTGGGGCTAGTTTTATGGAATAAATATGTCGAGGATATTGCTCGTCTCGACGTAAAAATTCCTGAATCAAAAAACATTAGTTTTAATAGCATTGCGCCAATTCCGAT
This sequence comes from uncultured Rhizobium sp., assembly GCA_964447395.1. Classification (GTDB taxonomy): domain Bacteria; phylum Pseudomonadota; class Alphaproteobacteria; order Rickettsiales; family UBA1997; genus UBA2645. Next base: position 8,771 of record CAYUSO010000002.1, on the reverse strand, counting down.
GACAACAGCACAAATTGCCAATGAGTTTGAGAAGGCAGATGGGAAGCCGATTTTGCTCTATATCTATACCACTTGGTGCAAGGTTTGCACAAAAAATTTTCCTATTATCAACGAGATTTCTCGTGAATTTCAAAATACCGATTTGCAAACAATTACTTTAGCTCTCGATCGCGATATGACTGCAGAAGAGCTCCAGTCTTATCTCGCCAACTTTGGAGATTTTTACTTTCAGCCGCGTTTTTTAGCTTACAAAGAAGGATTCGTAGATTTCCTACAGAAAAAAAATATTCGCTACAATAATCACATTCCTTTCACAGCCTTGATTTCACGGGATGGAGAGGTGATCGCAAAATTTACCGGAATAAAAAGTCAGAATTTTTTACGAAATAAAATCATCAAAGAGCTTTACGGAAATTAAAAAATTTAAAATTTCTCGAGCAAAGCGCGAAGGAAAATTTAAGTTCCCCGAGCAAAGTGCGAAGCGCGTCGTCGAGGGGCAATAATCCATTTTAAAATGCACAAAATCACTCTCTTCAACACACTTTCCCGCCGCGAAGAAATTCTCACAACTCTCGAGCCAAATCATCTCAAAATGTATGTTTGTGGTCCAACGGTTTATGATCGACCGCATCTTGGAAATGCCCGTTCAGTGGTGGTTTACGATTTATTTTTTCGTTTTTTTTCTGCGGTTTTTCCACGCGTCACTTACGTACGAAATATCACGGATGTTGATGATAAAATTAACGCTGCGGCCAAGGAGCAGGGCGTTTCGATTCAAGATCTGACAAAAAAAATTACCGAGTTTTTTCACGCTGATACTGATGCGCTAAATGTTTTACGGCCAACGGTAGAGCCGCGCGCCACTACTCACATTCCGGAGATGATTACGATAATTGAGAAATTAATCGCCAATGGAAATGCCTATGAAAGCAATAAACACGTGCTTTTCGACGTTTCTTCTTTTGCTGATTATGGCGCGCTTTCCAATCGCAATCTCGATGAAATGATTGCCGGTTCGCGCGTTGAAATTGCCGATTACAAAAAAAATCCGCTCGATTTTGTTTTGTGGAAACCAGCCGACGAAGATGATGATCCGTCCAGTGTTTTCGCTAGTCCGTGGGGAAATGGTCGTCCAGGTTGGCACATCGAATGTTCGGCGATGAGTTCGAAATATCTCGGTGTTGATTTTGATATTCATGGCGGCGGAGCTGATTTGCAATTTCCGCATCACGAAAATGAAATCGCGCAAAGCCGCTGCTCTCAACCTTCTTCGCACTATGCGCGCTTTTGGATTCATAATGGATTTCTCACCGTTGATGGTGAAAAAATGAGCAAATCACTAAAGAATTTTATCACCGTGCGCGATCTTTTGGATAAAGGAATTTCTGGCGTTGTAATCAGATATTTGCTGCTCTCGACTCACTATCGCAAACCTTTCGATTTTAACCAAAAAGCTCTCGATGATGCACAAAAATCGCTGGAAAAATTTTATGCGCTTTTCGACAAATCTGCGTTAAGTGATAAAAAAGGAAAGGTCTCCAAGCAAGTATTGGAGCATCTCGCGGAAGATTTAAATATTTCAAAAACAATCGCCTATCTTCACGAAACTGCTAAAGAAATTAAATCAACAAATGATGAAAATTTAAAAAAAGAATTCGTCGCAACTCTTGATTTTCTTGGCCTGCTTGACGCGAATTTTTTTACTAAAAAATCGGAAAATAATTTTGACGAAAAATACATCGAATCGCAAATCGAATTGCGCTTAAAATTCAAACAAGAAAAAAATTTCGCTAAGGCTGACGAGATCAGGCAAAATCTGCTAGCGCAAGGCATTCTTTTGGAAGATGTGGCGAAGGATAAAACAATTTGGAAGCTATCCTAATTGGTCAAATTTTATAACGAACTTTCAGCTTGTTGGCGTTAGGTTGCTTTAAAAAGTTTTTCTCGTTTTCGATGTCTTTTTTGATCTCAAATACCATTTTTAATTTACGCTCTTCTCTAGGTTTTAGCTTGTATTCATGAGAGCAGAGGCACTCATAACGATTGAAATATTTGGCGGCATAATCCGGCTCGATGATTAGCTGCGGACGAAAGCTAATTGTTTTATCGCTAAGATTTTTAGCGTGATAAAAAACAACATTCGTCTGATTTGACAATGTCACGATAACGGGCTCGGTCGGCCTAAAATCAAGATCTTCACGGTAGTTTGTCACTTCCATCGTCACATCAAACGGAATTTTCCCCTTCATCTTTGGAAGATATTGCGAGAAGTAAAATGAGTCGCATTTTTGAGTAATTTGGCAAAACCAATTGTATGGCTGAACTGCTGCGACAATAACCAGTGAAATCAACGCTATGCGAATGGCGGGACGAATTAAAAAAAGCATAATTGATTGGAAAATAATTTTTATGATAGAGGTTTAAGAATCTCTTCTCATCTCTAATTTTTTCACAAAAAAAATGTCAGCAAAAAAAGTTTCTTATCAGCAACCATTTCAAAAATTTTCTGAATGGTTTGAGGAGGCGTGCAATAATAAAGATATTGTTGAACCTACAGCCATGTGCCTTTCAACGGTTGATGAAAATTCTCACCCATCTTCGCGAATGATTTTATTAAAAAAATTTGATGAGCGCGGCTTTTGTTTTTTTACAAATTTAACCAGCAGAAAAGGTAAAGAATTAGCAAAAAATTCCCACGTGGCTCTGTGTTTTTATTGGGGAGTTTTGGGTCATCAAATCAGAATTGAAGGCTCTGTAGAAAAAGTTTCGATCAAAGAAGCTGACGATTATTTTTCTTCGAGAAGGCGAGGTAGTCAAATCGGAGCCTGGGCGTCAAAACAATCTTGCGAGATGAAGGAATGGAGCGAATTTGAAGAAAGAATCAAAGAAGTTTCCAAAGATTTTGAAGGACAAGAAGTGCCGCGCCCGCCTTTCTGGTCAGGCTTTCGCGTGATTCCAGAGAAAATTGAATTTTGGGAAGAAGGCGAATTTCGTATTCATCATCGCGAAGTTTTTGAACGCGTCGGAAATGAGTGGGAAGTGAAGAAAATTTATCCGTGATTTATAGTTAAGGCTACCCGAGCGGAGCCGAGGGGTTGGTAGATAAACTCAAAACCCTTCGACTTCGCTCGGGGAACTTAATTTTTTCCGTTCGGGGAGCTTAATTTTTTTATGATAGAAAAAGATTTTTACCAACTCTGCGAATCCACTCTTCTTAAGCTTTCTCAGGCTGTTGAGGAGATGGATAAAAATTCCAAACTCGATGTTGAATATTCCGACGGAATTCTAAAAATCGAAATTGAAACAAGCTCTCAAACCTACATAATCAACCGCCATTCAGCTTCTCAAAAAATTTGGTATTCCTCGCCATTTTCTGGTGCGGATTATTTTTCTTTTAATGAAAATTCTGGAAAGTGGCTTGACTCTAAGGGAGAAGAGCTTGAGCAGAAATTATTTTCTGAATTATCTTTTCTAATTCACTAGATCCAAAAACAAGTTCGGGATGACGATGCGGCAAGCATTTACCACAATTGTCATCCCGAACTTGTTTCGGGATCTGAACATCAAATTTACAAAATGACAAAAAAAATTCTCTTAATCGACGGCGACGGCATTGGTCCGGAAGTGGTTTCTCAGGCAAAAAAAGTTCTCGATTTTTTTTCGAAAAATACTGACAAAAAATTTGAAACAGAAAACGCACTTCTCGGTGGATGCGCTTACGACAAGCTCGGAACTCCATTTCCGCAGGAAACCCTAAATGCCGCCAGAGAGTCAGATGCAATTTTACTCGGCGCTGTCGGCGGATTAAAATGGGAATCTTTGGAATATAAGCATCGTCCCGAACGAGGATTGCTCGGCATTCGCAAGGAATTGGAGCTTTTTGCGAATTTGCGTCCAGCGAAAGTTTTTAACGCCTTGGCTGATAGCTCAACGCTCAAACGCGAAATAGTTTTGGGGCTAGATATCATGATCGTCCGCGAACTTACGGGAGATCTTTATTTCGGCGAACCGCGTAGCGTCACAACCTTGCCAGACGGCTCCAGACAAGGCATCAACACTATGACTTACAACTCGAAAGAAGTCGAAAGAATCGCGCGCATTGCTTTCGATCTCGCTAAAATTCGCGGCAAGAAACTTTGCTCAATCGACAAAGCAAACGTCATTGAGACTACGGAAATGTGGCGCGAAGTTGTCACTGAAATTGGCCAGAAAAATTATCCCGAAATCGCACTTTCGCACATGTATGTCGATAACGCCTCGATGCAGTTGGTGCGCAATCCTAAGCAGTTTGATGTTATGCTTACCGGCAACATGTTTGGCGATATTTTATCCGATACTGCATCAATGTTGACAGGCTCTCTCGGTATGTTGCCTTCAGCTTCACTTGGTGCCAAACAAGAAAATGGCAAACAATTCGCGCTTTACGAACCAATCCACGGATCCGCGCCAGACATAGCTGGAAAGAATATTGCCAATCCTCTCGCAACAATTTTAAGTTTGGCGATGATGTTTAAATATTCCTTCGGATTTGCCAAAGAATCCGATTTGATCGAAAAAGCAGTGGAAAATGTTTTGAACCGCAATGTCAGAACCGCAGACATTGCAAAAACTGGTGAAGCGCGCGTTTCCTGCTCTGAAATGGGTGATAAAATTGTCGAAGAATTAAAAAAATTATTGGCATTTGCATGAGAATTTCAGTCGCAGTTTTTTTACTAGCTTCGATTTTTTTCTCCTTTTCATCCAACGCGCAAATTGCTCGTTCAACCACTTTTGACGATCGTCCATCCTGTGAAGAAAACAAAGGCGTATGGCGACAATATGGTGACGGCTGTGTCGATGAGTGCGAACCGAAACTTGATAAATTTTCCATTTGTACTCGTGCTGTCACCTTCGGTTGCGATTGCGGCAAAGGACGTTGTTTTGATGAAGGCACCTGCGTTTCATTCAAAGATTACAAGAAAAAATACGATGCAAGACAGGCGGAAGAGAAAAAAATTCTCGATGCAGCAAAAGAAAAGCGTAAGGCTGAGCTTATTGCCAACCAATCTACAATCACGAATAATCTGATTGCAAAGGCTCAGCAAGCTCCAGTTTCAGCGCAAAATAATTACGCTGATTTTTATCGCGATAAAGTTGCGGAACCAATTCCAGTTGAGGCTGTCACTGCGATTCCTACTAACATAATTCCTTCCGGCGTGACAAAAATTGATCCTCCAATTGCTGCAGCGCCAACGATCGTAATCCAAAATAGCAACGCTGAAATTCCGCCGCTTTTCTTGCAGCAAGAAAAAGCTAGAAAAGAAGCTGAGCAGCAGGCAGAAAAAGCGACTAAGGAAAAAATGGAAAAGGAAAAAATGGAAAAGGAAAAAACGGAAAAGGAGAAAGAAAAATCAGGAGAATTGAGCCTGCCAGTAATTCCTTTGCCGCAATAATCACGAGATTCCACAACGAATTTCCAAATTTATGAGCAAAGAAAATCGCCCGATTTTGCAAGTTCCAAATCATTTTAAAAATGCCTGACAAACTTTATTCGCTTTTACTGCGTCTTTCTTTGCGTCTCTTCGGGCTTTGTCTCGCTGGCTTTTCCATCGCTTTCACCTCAGCGCTTCTCAGCTTCAACTCTGAAGATCCGTCCTTCAACACCGTTTCAACAGATGATCACATCGGCAATTGGTTAGGTTCTTTCGGTTCGCATATTTCCGATCTTTCTTTCCAACTTATCGGCATGTCGTCGTTTTTTTTGGCGCTAATAATTTTCAGTATCGGCGTGAAAATTAGCAGTCGCAACGGCATCAGAAATTTGCTGCCGAAAATCATTCTTGTGCCTTTTTGCATTTTATGTTTTTCGGTTTTTTTCGCTGCTTTGCCGCAGCCAAATTGGTGGGAATTTAATTCGCTCGGTGGCGTGAACGGCCATTTTATTTTGGCGAAAATCACTATTTTGCCAAAACTTGCCACGCTTCTATTGGCGCTGCTTCTCGCCATTATTTTCATCTCCATCATCATCGAAATTTCCGTGGCGGATTGGATTTATTTCTTCCGCTATAGTTTTGTTTCCGCACGCTTCCTTTACGAAAAACTTTTCAAACAAGAAAAAGATTTTGAGATAGTTCAAGCTGCGCCAATCAAAGAGCCAGAGCCTGAAGAAGATGAAGAAGAAAATGAAGATGATGAAGATGATGAAGAAAAAGTGCGCAAAGTTTTGAAACAAAAACTCAAAACTGCTAAAACTAAAAAGCCAGCGCGCTCAGGCAAATCAAGCTATCAACTGCCAACAACAGATTTACTCACCGATCGTTCCAACGAAAATAAAGACAAAAAAATCGACAAGAATCTCGTCGAAAATCAGTCGAAAATGTTGGTAAAAGTTTTGGAAGATTTCGGCGTTTACGGAACAAATCTCGGCGCCAAAGTCGGCCCTGTTGTCACACTTCACGAATTCGAACCAGCCGCGGGAACAAAGGCTTCACGCGTGATTGGACTTTCCGACGACATCGCGCGTTCGATGAGCGCAGTTTCGGCGCGTATTGCTGTCGTTTCGGGAAAAACTTCAATTGGAATCGAGTTGCCAAATCCGAAACGCGAAATGATTTTCCTGCGCGAATTGCTCGAAGCGAAAGATTACAAATTTTCGCAAAACTTTTTGCCGATAATTTTAGGCAAGGATATTAGCGGCGAAATGATGATCGCCGACCTCGCTAAAATGCCGCATTTATTGATCGCGGGAACTACCGGTTCAGGAAAATCAGTCGGCTTAAACGTGATGATTTTATCGCTGCTTTACAAACTTCGTCCCGATGAATGCAAATTTATCATGATTGATCCGAAGATGCTCGAGCTCTCGATTTACGATGGAATTCCGCATTTGCTTTCGCCAGTCGTCACCGAGCCGGGCAAGGCGGTTATTGCTCTCAAGTGGGTTGTGGCCGAAATGGAGGAACGCTATCGCTTAATGTCGAGCTTCGCCGTGCGTAACATCGCGGGCTATAATGAAAAAGCCGAAAAAGCGATTTTAACTGGCGAAAAATTTTCACGAAAAGTGCAGACGGGATTTGATCCAACAACAGGCCAGCCCATCATTGAGGAGATTGAATTCGAGCCGAAAAAACTTCCTTTCATCGTCGTAATTGTTGATGAAATGGCCGATCTCATGCTCGTTGCTGGCAAAGAAATCGAAAATTCGGTGCAGCGTTTGGCGCAAATGGCTCGCGCCGCGGGAATACATTTGATCATGGCAACGCAACGTCCGTCGGTTGACGTGATTACCGGCGTTATCAAAGCAAATTTCCCAACCAGAATTTCTTTCCAAGTCACTTCGCGAATCGACAGCCGCACAATTTTAGGAGTGCAGGGAGCTGAACAGCTTCTAGGGCAGGGCGACATGATTTACATGTCAGGCGGAAGTAAAATGACGCGAGTTCACGGCCCGTTTTGCTCCGATACTGAAATCGAAAATATCGTGAATTTTATCAAGAATCAGGATCTTAGCGAGTTCCAAGAAGGCGAAAAAATTTCTTTCGAAGTGCCAATTCCAACTTCTGCTGGTGGAGATTTCGAAGCTGGCGACGGCAGCGGCAGCGACGAAGATCTCTACAACAAAGCTGTAATGATCGTCCGCCGCGACAAAAAACCTTCAATCAGCTACGTGCAACGCCAACTCAGAATCGGCTATAACCGCGCCGCAACATTGATTGAAAAAATGGAAGAGAATGGAGTCGTGACACCAGCGGGAATTTCGGGGAAGAGGGAGGTGATTGAGGAGTAAATACAACGCCCCTCGACTCCGCTCGGGGACCACCCTCGACTCCGCTCGGGGAGCTTAACCTTCTCAGCTCCCCGAGCGGAGTCGAGGGGTGCGAATTCAAGAAATGCAATCCAAAAAATTCTAAATTCTAAATTCTAAATTTATCATGGAAAAAATCCCCTCCCTCTCCCTCACCAACCTCATTTCCCAAGCCGACATCGTTGTCCAACTTGTGATGCTTCTTCTCATCATCGCTTCGCTTTGTTCTTGGGCGATTATTTTTGATAAAATTCTGAAATTCAGAATTTTGAGAAATCGTTCCGATAAATTCGAAGAGGCTTTTGAAGGAACTCTGATGCTGGAAGAAGTTTATAATCAGGCGAAAAATAACGATAATCATCCATTGGCGCGCATCTTTGTTTCTTGCATCAAGGAGTGGAAATCGAGCAATGTGAAGCAAATCATTTCCGAAAATTCGGAGAAAAAATCTTCGCTGAAAGAGCGTTTAGGTTCGGTGATGCAAGTGGCGACAAATCGCTCGATGCAGAAGTTGGAAAGCGGTTTAAATTTTCTCGCCATCGTCGGTTCGTCAGCGCCATTCGTGGGATTATTTGGCACGGTTTGGGGAATCATGACTTCATTCCAAGGCATTGCCATCAGCAAAAATACCAGCCTCGCCGTGGTTGCACCAGGAATCGCCGAAGCTCTTCTCGCCACCGCCATCGGCCTCTTTGCTGCCATTCCGGCAGTTTTTTTCTACAACATTTTCAGCGCCCAAATCAATCACTTCACCGAACGCGCACAAAATTTCTCGATGCAACTTTTGAATGTTTTGTCGAAGGAGTTGGATCGCTAAATTAAGATCGCAGGCTTGTCCTCCTTCGTTCTCCAAGTGAAACTTCTCAGCTCCCCGAGCGGAGTCGAGGGGTGAGAGCTTGCTTTCCCACCCCTCGACTCCGCTCGGGGAGCTGAGAATTTTTGCTCGGGGAGCTGAGAAGTTTGCTCGGGGAGCTGAGAAGTTTTAGTC
>CAYUSO010000001.1:0-177127 GCA_964447395.1 uncultured Rhizobium sp. | reverse complement strand
CCCACGACAGACTAAAACTTCTCAGCTCCCCACACTGCGTCGAGGGGTGGGAAAGTAAACTCCCAACCCCTCGACGCAGTGTGGGGAGCTGAGAAAGAGGCCTTTGCTCGGGGATCTGAGGAGGGACCTCCAGCCTTTTCTCTGCGGAGCTAATTTCAAAAATCTAACTCCCAAACTGCTCGCGAATAATTCGCTCTTCCAACGAGTGATTGGAGTCGAAAAGAATTTTGAAGGTGATGGATTTATCTTCGCTAATCACAACTTCACGAACATTACGAATCTCACTTGAATCAGCAGTGACGCCAGCTGGGCGTGATTCGTAATTCAGAACTGAAAATTTAATTTTGCTGCTTGCCGGCAAAAGTGCGCCGTTCCAATTGCGTGGACGAAAAGGGCTGATTGGGGTTAGAGCTAAAATTTCAGCGCCAAAAGGAATGATCGGCCCGCCAGCGGAAAGATTGTAGGCCGTGCTTCCGGCAGATGTCGCAACCAAAACTCCGTCAGCAGCAAGGCAAGAAATTCGTTCTTTGCCGTTAATCTCAATTTTAATTTTTGCTGCTTGGCTTGATTGGCGCAGAAGCGCGACTTCATTGATCGCGATGTAATCGTGTTTTTTTCCTTCAGCGTCAATCACTTCGGCGCGTAGCGGATGGAGCGTTGAAACTTGTGCTTTCTCAAGGTTTTCCAGAAAATTTTCTTCGTGAAATGAATTCATCAAAAATCCAACCGTGCCACAATTTATGCCGTAAATCGGCAGCGGATTTTTTTCGAATTCGTGAAGAAGATGCAGCATTAATCCATCGCCGCCGATTGCGACGACCAAATCAATTTCGGTAATTTTTTCACCAGTAATTTTTTTGTGATCTGTAGAGATGTCGATAAAGCCAAATTTTTTCACCAGCGCATCTTTTTTTGCGATAGCTTCAGCATTGTTTTTAGCGGCTATAATGGCGATTTTTTTCATATTATTTTTTTGATAGTTCGTAAAGCGCAATCGATGCAGCAACCGAGGCGTTGAGGCTTTCAACTCCTTGGTCGATTTCTATTTTTGTCAGAATATCGCAATTTTTTTTCACTAAATCGCGAATGCCATCGCCTTCTGATCCAATTATGAGAGCGATGTTTTTATAGCCTTTAATTTCAGTGATTTTGGTTTTCGCTTCGCCGGCGAGTCCGACGCACCAATAATCGAGTTTTTTTAATTTTTCTAAAAGGTTGCTAAAATTGGTGACCATGACGAGATCAATCAACTCGATGGTTCCCGCTGATGATTTTACGATTGTAGCATTTTCTTTTGGCGCATGATGTTCGCAAAAAATTATTTTTTTTACGCCAAAACCTGCGGCGCTGCGAATTATTGCACCAACATTATGCGGATCAGAAATTTGATCGAGCAATAGCAGAGTAGGGCGCGCATCATCTTCGGCAAAAGCGTGAAGCTCTTCCAAAAGTTGATTTTGATTTTGAATTGGAAGTTTGGCGGCGCGAATTGCCAAGCCTTGATGAATCTGATTTTTGCCAACTAGGCTTTCGATTTTTTCGTTATCGACCAGCTTGATTAAAGGCTGAAAGGCAGTGAGAGAATTTTTTTTGAGGAAGTTTTCGAGTTCGGAAATCGAATTTTTTGTCGCGAGAATTTCAAAAATTTTGCGACGTTTTTTTTGAAGTGCGGTGAAGACGGGATGTTTGCCGCAGAGCCACAATTCCTCAGCTCTAAGAGCCGAGGAATGTCGTGACTGAAAATTACTGTTTTTTCTTATCTTTTGATTTTTTGTTTTTTGACTTCGCATCGGATTTTTCTTCAGTTTTGACTGGTTCTTCCGCCACTTTTTCATCGGCAGCTGGAGCTGTTGAGGCTGTTTCTTCGGTTTGAGCTGGAACAGCTGCAGCTTCCGTTGAGGCTTCCGCAGGTTTAGCTTCTTCCGGAGTGATTTCCTTTAACTCGATGAGAATTTCTACTTTTGCGTCTTTAGAGAATTTGGAGTTAATTTCGTTAAGCTTGTCTTGGGTTAGTTGCTCACGAATATTTTCTTTTACTGATTCGAAAGGCAGAGCTTTAGCGTCGCGGACGTCAGAAAATTTAACTAAGTGCCAACCAAATTTTGTTTGAATTGGTGTGGAGATTTCGTCTTTTTTAAGTTTAGAAATCGCATCAGAAATTTCTTTGATCATGTTATCTTCCAAGACATATCCTAGCTCTCCGCCTTTGCTAGCGCTCTCTTGATCGAGAGAATATTTTTTTGCAGCATCGGCAAATCTAAGTGGTTTTTTTGCTTTAAATTCTTTGGAAATTTTTCCCGCTTCTTCTTGGGTTTTGACGACGATGTGAGAGATTAAATATTCTTTTTTGCCAGTGAGTTCGCTGCTTAGATCAAGATATTTTTGACTGATTTTTTCTTCGGTCACTTCAGCTTTAACTACAGAATCAACATAGGCTTGGCGAATGATTTTGTCTTTTATTGCCGCTATGCGTTCTTGGATTTTTGCATCTTTTGCTGCCGCTGATTTAGCCGCTTCTTTGGTTAGTTGGCGATCAACATAAATTTCCTTAGCAAGGATTTCGATCACTTCTTTTGGTAAATTCTCAACTGCTGGCATTGCCATTTCTTGATTTTGACCGTCAAAAATAGCGCTTAATTTTTGCTCAATTTCTGTTCGAGAGATTGTTTCATTGCCAATTTTTGCTACGATATTTTTTTCATCTTTCTTTGAGAAAAAATATTGCGAAACCGCAAAAATCAAAGCTGCGGCAATCGTCACAGTGATAAAAATTTTAGTAGAATTTTTTCTTCTTGAGGAGCGTCTCATATTTTTAAATTGGAAATTATGAATTTAGGGAAAGTGCGATATTCTTGGCAGATTTTTTCTAGTTTTTTCTCGTCGGCATCTTGCCAATATTTGACGCCGAGTTGATTCGCAAGAATTCCACCAGTGATTAAAAGGCTGTCGATTCCAAAATCGTTAGCGCCTTTAATGTCGGTTTCTAGGCCGTCGCCGATGGCAAGAATTTTATTTTTTTGAGGATTTTCGCAGAGTTGGTGCGCGATTTTATAAACCGCCGAAAATGGTTTTCCATAGTAAAAAACTTCGCCAGACATTTTTGCATATTCATGGGCTATAACCCCGGCGCACAACATTTCGTCGCCATTTTGTCTAACTACGATTAGGTCGGGATTAACGCAAATCATCGGCAAATTATTTTCTTTTGCGGCGATAATTTCGGGTAATTTTTCGGCCAAAGTTGAAGATTCTCCGTTGAAACCAGTTGTGATTACAAAGTTGGCTTTGCTGGCTTCAGCGACCCTAACATAATCCAATCCATCAAGCAGATCGATATCTTTTTTTGGGCCGATGTAAAAATAATTTTTGCCGAAATTTTTGAAGTTTTCTTCCTGATTTTTTTTGAGATCGAGAAAAGCAGCTTCGCCAGAAGTTAAAATAAAATCGTAAAAATTTGGCGTGATTCCAAAATTCTTAAGCATCTCAACCACTTTAGTGGCGCGGCGCGGCGCGTTTGAAAGCATGCAAATTTTTTTTCCGTCTTTGCGTAAAAAATCCAAAGTTTCGACAACGCCAGGATAGGCTTTTATGCCATCATGCAAAACTCCCCAAACATCTAAAATGAAGTGGGAGTAAGAGTTAGAGATTTGTTTAAGGCCAGAAAGAGAGATCACTTTGGCTAGTTAATGAGATTCAAAATTTTTTTTATGAAGGCGGCAAATGTGCTTTTTTCATACTTCATTTTAACCGCGTCGCCAAGGCGAATGGCGTTGATTCTTTCTTTGTCGTCAATGGTGATCCAGCAAGTTTTTGGATCGATTTTGTCGGAAATGCGACCAGTGGCGATGATGCGATGCTCAACTTCACTTTTGCCGCTGATTGGATTTTCGGTTTCATATTGGCCAATGATTTCAAATTTATCATCTTGCTTAATGCCATGAGTTGATCCGAGTGAAACTTTGAAAATGGTTTTGTTGTCGTAAACGCGCTTCTCGAGAATGTAGCCTTTTTTGGCGAAGGCGTTTTTTATCATTACCACCGCTTCCTCGATTGCATCTTCTCCGGCCTTACGCACCAGGCCGTCGTCGCGTTCAACACCTTTCGCTTGTTCGCCGCCGATTTGTAGAGCGCCGATGCTTACCCCACCTTTTTGTTGCACATTTTCGCTGCGAGATTTTTTGCCAGAAATCTCGATGGCTTCAACAACCGTGAGCGATGGCAGCTCATAAATTTTGATATTTCCGGCAACGCTTGAGCTATAGGTAAAGCGCGGCGGAATCGAAATAATCTGCATATTTTTTGGATTTACGTAAGTGCTGCCCGAACTGTATTTGCTGATAAAATCGGCGTTGGAAATAGCGCCGGAAACTGCGTAATCAGCGACTTTTGGGCCTTTGTAAGATCCAGTTTTATGCATTTCGGCAAGCTCAATTTCTTTTTGCAATTTTGCCGCCGCATTGCGATCAACCAGCTCCGCCAAACGATTTTGCGCCAAAACATTTTCAACGTTATTGGCGATTGCGCTGCCTAGTTGCGCCTGTTTCGCCACCGGATTTTCATTTTCATCAAAAGCAAAAACCACCACCTTAGGCGCCTTTCCTTCAAGATTATCAACGCTTGGCATGAATTCGGTTTTTGACAAAAATTGCTTTTGGTAGCGATCAAAATTTTTAATGCTTGTCGCGCAAGAAGTAAGTAGCAGTAGGAGAAAAAGGTGATACAAGTTTTTCATGAGTGGCTGTTTTAATTGATGATTCCGAGTACTTTCAGAATTCCGTCTTTTTCAATTTGCTCTTCGAGAGATTTTGTGGCGGCGAGGTAAGATTCTTTTTCGCCGATGCTGGAGCTGCCAGTCACTTCAAGCGAGTTGCTGGCGAGGACTTTTCCGCCGACAAAATTTTCGAAATCAACTTCCAATTTTGTCAAAAAAGCGCCGTAAATTTTATTGCTGCGTTTTTCCGATTTTATTTTGATAACGATTTGATTTTGATCAGACGAATCGCGGCTTGGCGCCATTTTTATTTTTTCTTTATTAAGCGCGTTGCGAATTATTTTTGTGATTTCCTGCGGCGAGTTTATTTCAAAATAAAATTCAATTTTGTCGGAAGATTTTTCGAATTGATGTTCAAAATTTGCTAGACGTTCGAGTTTTTCTTTCAGATTAACATTCTCTCCTGCGCCTTCAAGAATGCGACTGCGCAGCTCTAATTCTTTTCCGATTCCAAGAATTTTTATTAGATTATTGCGCCGCTGAATTGGATTTTGCTTGGACAGATCTTTGCTTAAATCGGCAATTTTTTTCTCGAGAATAGAAACGCGATCTTGTTGTTGAGTGAGGAATGGCGAGCGTTCGATTTGTATCTCAACAAAAAAATTCTCGGCGATTTTTTCGCTGCGAGTCACTTTGAAATTAGTAAAATCCATTTTCTCAACATTCTGGCGCACTTGTTGGCGCATCTCTTCATTGGTGTCGTTTTGATTTTCTTCGCGCAACAAAGATGACTCGGAGGAAATAGTGACCATCAAGCGAGCCGCAGCATCAGCCAGCGCATAGCGTGTTGCTTCTTCGAGCGTAAAGCCTTCGGCAACGCCGTAAAGATTTTCGGCATTATTTTGTTTGGGAGAAACGTACCAAGAAGGACTTACGCCGGCCTGATTCGAGTGGCCGGCGCAAGAGGCGAGAAAAAGGATCGTCGCGAAAATTAACCTATTCATTCAATTCTTTGAAAATGCCTTGGCTGTTGCTTTCGCTTGCATTGACGCGTCCCGAAGCAGCGGCGGATTTTCCGGAGTTTTTTGCTTCTTCGCTCATCCAATTAGCGCAAGAGGCGAGGAGGGTGAGCAGAATGATTGTGGATATTTTTTTGGTCATGAGATGGGTGAGTTTAGTTTGATTCTACTGGAGTTGGTCTTTCGTTTTTTCCTGATCTTTCTTCATCAAGTTCTTTGAAAAGCTCTTTAGTTGCTTCTTGCGATTTGTTGATGTTTTCGCGTCCCAAGTTTGATTTAGCTAGGCGCGCAGCGAAAGTTTTTTCGCTATTAGCCAAGAATTTGCTGTAATCTTCGTTGTTAAGAACCATGTGAACATAAAGCGTGCCATCTTCAGATTTGAAAATGTTGAGTCTTTTCACGCCAGAAAGTGGCAAGTTTTTCACCACTTCTTTGGTGGCTTGAGCGAAAAATTCTTCGACATCGTCATTTTCATTAACCTTTGCTGATCTCAGAGAATCTTTGGTGATACGGCTGATTTCAGATTGGATTGTGGCGGCGATATTGGCTTTGGCATCAAGCTCAGCTTTTGGAAGTTGGAATTTGATTCCGCCTTTTGACGGGCTGGCAATACCGACGGCGGCAACGCCATCTTTAACTGCAGGATCAAGAACCCAAGCTGGTAAATTTTTTAGATCACCAGCATCAACTTTGGTTTCTGGTGCATTTTTCTTAGCGCAGGCAAAAGAAAAGCTTAGCGCGATTGCCGCAACGGCAGTGATAATTTTATTTTTCATATTTTGATTTTGGTTTGTTTGGAAGGTGCGGTGAAAGAGCGAATTTCCGCGCCGCACGAGTTAAATTTAAAAAGGAAAATTACAAGTCGGTTTAGACATGCTCTTTGCGATAAATCAGCAATGTGCCAATCGCTAAGCAAATTATGGCGATTACCCAAGTTGAGGCGAAAACTGGAATCAGGCCAGAAGAGCCAAGGGCGCTGATTATTCCTGTAGTGATGTAAAATCCGAGCCCAATGATTATGCCGAAAAAAATCATCAAAATCGTGTTATTATTGCGGACGTGATTAAGGCCGAAATAGCAGGCAATTAGCGTCATCGCTAAAAAAAGTAGCGGACGACTCAAAAGCGTTTGGAAATAAACTTTAAATTTTGTCGAAGAAAACCCCGCTTCGTGCAAATCTTTGATTAATTTTGGCAGCTCAAAAAATGAGAATAATTTTACGTTTTGGAAATTATTTACGACTTTTTGCATCACAAAATCAGGCTCAAGATTTGTTGGAACTGTAATGCTGTCCAATTTTTTATTCAGAACTTTTTTGTCATTGAGAACAACTTTTTCAAGCAGCCATGAGTCGCTTCGCAACAACATTTTTTCGGCGTCGATTTTTTTATAAAATTGACCATCTTCATCGAAAAACCACATGGTTGTTTCATCGAGCTCAAGATTTTCCTGATAAACTTTTTTAGCCTGAATAATGATTTCCCCGCTGGGTTTTTCTGGATTTGACTGCTTTAGCCAAATTCCATGCTTTAGCTCTAAAACTTCGCGCATTTCATTTTTCACATATTGGCTTTCGAGAGTATTAAATTTCTTTCTCATCTGAATCGAAATTGGATCGAAAATTAATGTCCAAATCAATCCAAGAACGAAGGCGGAAATTGCGATTGGCTGCAAGATTTGCCACAAAGAAAATCCGCTCATGCGAATAACGGTGATTTCACTTTTTGAGGAAAGTAGAAAAAATGAACTAATGGCCGCAATCAGCACCAGAGAAGGCGCCACATCGTTTAGAAAATCTGGAATCTGGAAAAATGCCATGGCAATTGCGGCAGAAAGTGGGCTATTTGCCGCCTTAATTTTATCGAGCGCATCGAGAAAATTTATAAAAAATATCAGCAAAGAAAATCCGCCAGAAATTTGTAAAAATCTGATTAGAAAATTTTTAGCGATGTAGGAATTTACAAGTTTAATCCTCATTTTTTCTGCGATAGTGATCGTTTAAAATTTTTAAACTTAGTGCAAAAAATATTGCAAAATTGAGGTAAGGTAGGGCGATAAATTTTGGAGATGATTCGACAAAGCTATAGCTGACAAAGGTGATTCCCAAGAAAGTTGAAGCGGCAAAAATCGCCTTAATCGTGTTAAATAAATTGCCTTTGCGATCGAATTGTCCATGCAAAATAAATGCGAGTGCAATCAGGCTGAATAATAGAGGCAGAAGAGGATAGGTGAATCTTTGATGTAGTTCAGCGCGATATTTTTCCAGATCGCTTTCTTCAGAATTTTCTTCCGGATTTAGCAACTCGTGAAGATAGCGCTCTTTCGCTTTCCAGCGTAATTTAGTGTCGCTTTTTTGATTTTCGGCAAGGTTGAAAACGTAATTATCGAAATCGAGAATTTCTGATTTTTGCTCCTTGTAGTTAAATTTTTGCACTGTGCCGTTTTCCATGTAGAGCAGCGCAGATCTATCTTCCGTGACGATTCTTCCATTTTTAGCGGTGATGGTGATGGAATATTCGGAGGCTCTCTCGTCATGCAGCAAAATGCCAAAAAGATTATTTTTTTTATCACGATTTTTGGCGTAAATTGTTAATTCTTTGAGGGTTTCGAAGGTTTGTGGATTGAAGGACAGGCTAGCGTAATTATCCTGAATATTGACGCGCGAAAGGCGCAGTTCCTTGTTGGCATATGGCATAAACAAAAAGGAAATCGTGAAGCAAAATAGCGAAGCTATCGTCGAAAGGAAAATTATCGGTTTGCAAATTTGCAGCTTTGTTAGGCCAGAATTTTTTAGAATTGTGATTTCATTATTGGCGATGAGGCGATTGAAAATCAGTAAAATTGCCGCGAAAAGCGAAACTGGAATGATGAATAAAAGCAGCCAAGGCAAAATCAGAATGAAGAGATAAAAAAACTGACTCAACTCTATGCCGTTTTCCGTCACATATTTTACGAAAGAAATAGCGCGACTAAACCAGATCAAAGCGATGAGAATCGAGATGACTGCAGCGAAGGCGATTAAAGTTTTTTGGAAGAGATAACGTTGATAAATCAAACTTATTTACGATTTATGATTTGTGATTTACGATCTGCCGGCGCGGTTTAAATCGCGAATCGTAAATCGTAAATCGTAAATTTAAAAAATGTCACAGATCAAAATTTTGCTCAATGGTGAGGAAAAAATTTTGCAGCACAAAATGAGTGTTGCTGAATTGTTGGAAGTTCTCGAACTCGATGTGAAAAAAATTGCGGTGGAGATGGATTTGGAAATCGTCAATTGCGATCAATTTTCGCAAGTGATTTTAGACGAAGGAAGTCGAATTGAGATCGTTCATTTTATCGGCGGTGGTTGATTTAAGCTCCTACGTCAATACCTCTCGCGCCAGCACCTAGCACTGCTCCGGCACCTCTCGCTACTTTTGAGCCTGTGGCTTTGAAAGGCGCTTTTGGACTTGCGGATGGAGTAAAAATTTCTCTCAATTCCGTATCAATTTCTCTTTTTGCTTCTTCTAGTTTTGTTGGATTTTTTTGCTCAAAAGCCTCAGAAAATTTTTGCAATAAACCGGCAAGATCTGCCGATCTGGAAAAAACTTTGTTAACAGCTTCCTCTAAAACTTGACTCTTGTTTCCGCCATCGAGTCGAAAATTGATCCAATCATCTAGTTCTTGGTCTGAAGAATCGCTATTTGGAGCCTGATCAATCCATTTCAGCCACTCGTTCATTTCTTCCCGAGTGAAATTTGCAGTTTTGCCGAAAGCGCCTTCAGAGGTTCCGGTTGTGCGTTTTTTTATGTCTTCTTGTAGAGCTCCTTTTCTCGTTGCTTCTTCCAAAGTGACCAAACTTTCGTGACTGCCCGGATCATCTACTGACGTGCCGAGACCTAAATCTGACTGCCATTCTTCGGCTGAACTTCTGAATTGTTTTGCCATTTCCAATGGGGCGTAAATTCCAAATCCGGTCCAAATTTTCCCCATCGCGCCCCACAAAAAATCGGAAGCGGCGAGCAATCCTGGATTTTCAACCTTAACAGTGGGATTTCCCCAAACTTTCCTAAATTGCAACTCGGCAATTCTCGCGGCGTTAACGATCATAAAAGCCGTTCCCACCACAATTGTTGCAGCAATTGCAACTGGAATTCCGACCACGGCAGAAGCAACTCCGCGAATGACATTGGCGAATTTTACTAAAGCTGATTTGGTTGATGTGTCGGCCATTACTCACGAAAATTAATGAATTGAAGAGGAATATCGTAATTACTGCCGCGCATTAAAGCGATAGCTTCTTGCAGATCATCGCGTTTTTTGCCATCGACGCGAACCTCGTCGCCCTTGATCGAAGCCTGAACCTTCATTTTTGAATCTTTGAATTGTTTGACGATTTTTTTGGCGATTTCCTGCTCAATGCCATTACGCAATTTCACTTCTTGGCGAATGATTGTGCCGCCGCCTTTCTCCTCTTTTTGGAAGTCGAAAGATTTAACATCAATGCCGCGCTTAGTGGCAAAAACTTTTAGCGAATCACGAATTGCTCCAAGCTTATATTCGCTGTCGGCAGAAAGGTTGATAAGATTTTCTTTGGTTTTCAATTCCACAGAAAAAACCGCGCCTTTGAAATCATAGCGGTTGGTAAGTTCGCGCAAAACTGAATTCACAGCATTGTCGATTTCTTGCATGTTGATTTTGGAAACGATGTCGAATGAAGGCATGTTGGAATGAAGAATTTAGAATTAAGAATTAGGAAGAAGCTTGCTACTTCAAGGCTTGCTTGAGGTCGGAGATTAAATCTTCGGCATTTTCTAATCCAACCGAAAGTCGGCACATGGTTTCGGAGATGCCGATTTTTTCTTGCTCGTCGCGTTTCATGTTAGAGTGAGTAGTGGTCGCTGGATGAGTGATTAGCGATTTCGCGTCACCCAAATTATTCGAAATATCAATAATTTTCAGGCGATTCATGAAGGCAAAACAATCTTTCTTTTTGCCTTTCACTTCAAAAGCAAGCATTGCGCCGCCGCTTGTCATCTGCTTGCGCGCGATTTCAAATTGCGGATGAGATTTTAAACTTGGATATAAAACGCGTTTTACTTTCGGATTTTTTTCCAAAAATTCGGCGATTTTTTTAGCATTAGAACAATGGCGTTCCATGCGCAAACCAAAGGTTTCCAGCGATTTTAAAATTACCCAAGCATTGAATGGACTCAGTGCTGGCCCAGTGTGGCGATGAAATGGCAGCAAAATTTCTTTGATGAATTTTTCCGATCCCAAAACGCAGCCACCAAGAGTGCGACCTTGTCCATCCATGTGTTTGGTGGTGGAATAAACCACAATATCGGCGCCGAGTTCCAAAGGTTTTTGGCAGAAAGGTGAAGCGAAAATATTGTCGATAATCAGCGACGCGCCTTGTTTTTTGCAAAGTTTGGCGATCATTTTTATGTCGATAATTTCGAGATTAGGATTGGCAGGAGTTTCAATAAAAACTACTTTGGTATTTTTCTTAAAAGCTTTGCGCCACGTGGCTTCATCGGTTCCTTCAACCAGAGTGACATCAATGCCGAAATTAGGTAAAATTTTAGTCGCAATGTGAAAACAAGATCCGAATAAAACTTTCGAAGCGATGAAATGATCTCCGGCTTTGATCTGACACATGATTGACGCAAAAACTGCAGCCATGCCTGAAGCCATGACGCAAGCGGCTTCAGCGCCTTCGATCAAAATGAGTTTATCTTCCAACATTTTCAAAGTTGGATTTAAATAACGCGAATAGACATATCCCGGCGCCTCGCCATTGAAGCGGCTTTCCGCGGTTTCAGCGGAGTTGTAAGCAAAGCCAGAATTCAAGAAAATCGCCTCCGAAGTTTCGCCAAAATCGCTGCGAATAGTGCCGCCGCGCACCAGTTTTGTTTCAAGCTGAAGTTTTGAGAAATCGAGATTTTTGTTTTTGTAGGACATGAGATTTGAGAATTTTTGAGCATTTTTTAAGTTCCCCGAGCAACTTCTAAGCTCCCCGAACAACTTCTAAGTTCCCCGAGCGGAGTCGAGGGGTTATGAGCTTGCTTTCCCGCCCCTCGACTCCGCTCGGGGAACTTAGAAAATGCTCGGGGAGCTTAAAAAATGCTCGGGGAACTTAGAAGTTGTTCGGGGAGCTTAGAAGTTGTTCGAGGAACTTAGAAGAGCGCGTCTGCGAATTCAATTTTTCATTCGCAGCTTTGCCAGCAGCTCATCGGTATCATTTTTAAGTAGCTCAATTTTAACTTCCGTAGTGCCGCGATCTCTGAATCCGAGCGCGAAAGCGGCTTTTTCGGAAACGTCGATGATTCTGCTTTTTGCGAAAGGTCCGCGATCATTTACGCGCACAATTGCAGATTTTCCATTTTGTAGATTTGTCACTTTCACCATCGAAGGCAAAGGCAGAGTAGGGTGCGCCGCGGTCATGTCATCCATGTTGTAAATTTCGCCATTGGCAGTGAGGCGACCGTGAAAATCATCGCCATACCACGAGGCGACGCCGATTTCCTCGAAATCATCGTAATTTTGCGGGAAGTAGGAAACGCCAAAAACTTGGTAGGGATTTCCGATTTTGTAATGGCCGCGATATTCGCCATATTCTGGCGCGCTGTTTGTGTGCATTACGGCATCGTCGTAATAATCTTCATCTGCGTAGCGAGCGTTATCGTGATATTGCAAATGGCTTTTTTTTGGAATGCCGACCTGCATTGATTCCGACGGTTTTATGCGACTAACGAATTGATCCGCTGCCCTTTCAAAAGGAGAGCCGGCGCTGTCGAAATCGTGATTATTTTCTGCACAGGCAAGTAAAAAAATTGGTGCAAAAATAATAAGAAAATTTTTTTTCATTCAGAAAATTATTTAAAAAATGATGCGCTTGGAACTGCGCTCTTAAAGGCTTGATTGATGCTTTTCTTAAAAGCAAATTCTTCTTGTCCAGTTGAGGTAAATTCTTTTTTGGTGATTAAAAAAATACCATATTCGGCGAAGAAATTTGCGATGAGGTCTTGTCCCAGTAGGCCCAAAAGGCGATGTTTTGAAGTTAAAAAAATCTTTTTTTCAATTCGAAAATCTAATTTTTCGCAGAGATTTTCAAAATCTTGAATCGAACAAAAATGAATATTTGGCGTTTCATACCATTCAAAAGGAATGTTTTTATTAACTGGCATCGTGCCTTTGAGGAGTAAGTGAAAACGGTTTTTAAAGTGAGCAAAATTTGGCAGAGAAATTATGGCATATTCAGCAACGCGCAACATTTCCTGCAGGATTTTTTTCGGATCGCGCATTGCCTGAATTGTCTGACTCAAAATCGCATAATCGAAATTGCGATTGGGATAAAAATTGAGATCATTTTCAGCATCGCCTTGAATCACCGAAAGCCCGCGCATCAAGGATTTGCTGACTTGCTTCTGCGAAATTTCTAATCCCTTACCGCTGACATTTTTAGTGTCGCGCAAAAATTGCAGAAGTTCGCCATCGCAACAGCCAATATCCAAAACTTTGGAATTGGGTTTGATGAGATTGGCGATGATTTCGAGATCGTAGCGAATCTGGTGAGTGACAATGTTTTGGCCGATGAAAGTCATAAAATTGTTAGTCGTAAGTCATAAGTCGTAAGTCGCTCCGAATCCGGTTTGACTTACGACTTATGACTTACGACTTTTTATTATTGGTTGAGGAGTCCGAAAATGGTGTGTTTCAACGCGTCATTTTCGAGCAAAAAAGAATCATGTCCGGCGGTGCTTTTGATGGTAATTGAGCTGACATTGATGCCGCAAGCGATCAAGGCGTGAGCGAGTTTGCGAGCTTCAGACGGCGGAAAAAGCCAGTCATCAGAAAATGAAATTAAACAAAATTTTGCTTCGGGATTTTTAGCAAATTCAACAAAAGCGCCGCTCAAATTTCCGCCAAAATCGCTTTCCAAATCGAAGTAATCGACGGCGCGAGTGATGTAGAGGTAAGAGTTGGGATCAAAGCGTTCGACGAAGCGATTTCCTTGATGATGCAAATAATTTTCGACCTGAAATTCGCGATCAAAACTGAAAGAAAATCCGCCGCTATTTTTTAAATCGCGTCCGAATTTTTGCTGCAAAGCGGATTCGGAAAGGTAGGTGATGTGAGCAGTCATGCGCGCAACGGACAAGCCGCTAGTCGGGAATTTTTTTTCAGTCAAATATTTGCCGCCGCACCAATTTGGATCGGCCATAATTGCTTGGCGACCAACTTCATGAAAAGCAATATTTTGCGGTGAATGGCGATAAGAAGTGGCGAGCGGAATCACTAATTTTATTTTTTGCGGATAAAGCGCCGACCAAGCCAGCGCCTGCATTCCGCCAGTTGAACCTCCAATTACAGCGTGAAGTTTTTTTATGCCAAAATATTCGACGAGCAGATTCTGCGCGTGAACCATGTCGTGAATTGTAATGAGCGGGAAGTTGATTCCGTAAGGCTCGCCAGTTTTTTCATCAATTTCTTTCGGGCCAAATGAACCCATGCAGCCGCCGATAATATTCGATGAAATCACGAAAAATTTTTTAGTGTCGATGGCCTTTCCAGCGCCGATTAGCGAGCTCCACCAACCTTCCTTTCCGGTGATAGGATTTTCCGATGCGACATATTGATCGCCGGTTAAAGCGTGGCAAATTAAGATGGCGTTAGACTTGTCTGCATTCAACTCGCCGTAGGTTTGATAGGCTAGAGGAAAATTTTTGATCTCGGTGCCGTTTGTAAGTTTCAGCGCTTTTTCTTTTGCCAAAAAGACAATTTCACCAATCTCAAACTGCTTGTATGAAGGGCCGAAACTTGACTTAACTTTCATTGTTTTTAAATCGATTTTGAATTTCTTTTTCAAAATTTTTTTAGATTTCCAATGTCCGAAAATCAACAGAATAAAGCGCTGCAAGCCTTTCGCGATCAGATCGATAAAGTTGATACCAAGCTAATTTCACTTCTTGAAGAGCGCATGAAAATCGTTGTTGAAGTGGCGGAATTTAAAAAAAATAATCAGGAAAAATTTTTTATAAAATCGGCGCGCGAGGCCGACATGCTTAAGGAATTGGTGAAGAAAGCGGGCGCGCATTTTTCCAAAGAAACTGTGGTCAGCATTTGGCGAAAAATTATTGCCGCGGCGAATATGCGCGAGCAGCCTTTAAAAATTGCTATTCACAATCCAAAAAATCTTTCCGATTACGATTATTTAGTGCGCGAATATTATTCTCCAGAAGTGCCACTGACGCGCTTCGATAGCGCTAATAATGTGGTTTTGGAATTAGAAAAAGGCGAGGCGCAAATTGGAATTTTTGCTTTGCCGCAAGTTGAAATTGATGAAAAAAGAGAAGATGCCAAAGAAAATTGGTGGGTGTCTCTAGCTAATAATCGCAAGGGTTTGCGCGTTTTTGCGATCATACCTTTTGTTGAATCTACAAACGCTGAACAAAATCGTAATCGAATAAAATTAGTTGCCGTTGCTGCCAAGGAGCCAGAGAAATCAAGCGATGACAATAGTTTGCTTTATATCGAAGCCGCGAAAGAAATTTCCAAAACGCAAATTTTATCAGCATTAAAAGAGCAGGGCTTGGCGGCAAAAATTCTAAAATCGGTTAAAATTGAGCAAGTTGAAGGAATTATGTTTCATCTCGCAGAGCTTGATGGATTCTATCTCGAAGACGATATCGCGATCAAAAATTTCGCCAAATCAAAACTCAAACCATTCGCGAAAATTCTCGGGCATTATGCTAAGGCGATTGTGAGCTGAGAAATTTTAGTCTGTCGTGGGATAAATCCCCAAAGCCCCCCAAATTGCCCAATTGACAAACCAATTCCGATTCCCACAATGCCCGCCCTTCGCTTTCTTCCCTTTTAAAAACGTCAAGTTTTTCAAAAATTTTTCACGGCAAATATCGTTTCGGCGATAACTCCTGAAGAACCAATGGGATCAGCACTTTAAATCACTCTTACAATGTCAAAACGTATTGCAGCTAAGAAAAAATTTAGCCGAAAATTAGGCGGAAGCCTTTGGGGTCAAGCAAAAGATCCATACATCAAACGCAACTATAAACCTGGCCAACACGGCGCTGCATCAAAAGGCAGATCAAGTGACTACGGAAATCAACTTCGCGCCAAGCAAAGAATGAAATTCTGCTACGGCAACATTTCTGAAAAACAATTTTTCAACACTTTCACCCTCGCTTCTAAATCAAAAGGTGATGTTAGTGAAAACTTCATCGGTTTGCTTGAAAGCAGATTGGACACCGTCGTTTATCGCGCCAATTTCGTGCCAACAGTTTTCGCGGCGCGCCAATTTGTCAGCCACAAACACGTCACTGTGAATGGCAAAATCGTCAATATCGCTTCTTACAGGGTGAAGGTTGGTGATGTGGTGCAAGTGCGCGAAAAATCTCGCAAACTCGCAATCGTCATCGAATCCATCCAAAAAATGGAACGCGATGTGCCATCTTACATGACTTTAGACAAGGATAATTTTTCTGCGAAATTAAGCACAAAACCAACTTTCTCTGAAGTTCCTTACGCGGTTGAAATGCATCCGCATTTGATTACGGAGTTTTACTCACGTTAAAAATGCTGATGGCATTTAGTGAGATCGAAAGTTTCCATAGCCCTTCCTCTCAATTTGGAGAGGAGGGGTTTTTATTTTAAGCTTTTGGCAAGTTCGCAAAATTGCTCAATCGTCAGATTCTCTGCTCTTAGTTCCGCTTTAATTCCCGCTTCTTTCAGCACTTCTTCAGGATTTTTAAAAATAGATTTTAGTGATGAGCGTAGCATTTTTCTTCTTTGATTAAATGCCGCAGCAACTACGCGCTCAAGCTTTTCGAAAGAAACATCGACGAGAGGTTTTTCTCGCGGAATAATTTCGACAATCGCGGAAGTCACTTTTGGCGGCGGCGTAAAAACCGAGTTACTCACCGTAAAAACCATGCGCGTTTCGCATAAAAAATTCACCATCACCGCAAGTCGTCCATAGTGGTTTGAGCCAGGTTTGGCGGTGATTCGCTGCACAACTTCTTTTTGCAACATCAGATGCATCGAAGAAATTTTATCGCAAATCTTCAGCCATTTAAAAAGCAAAACGGTGCCGATATTGTAGGGGAGGTTGGCGATGATTTTGAATTTTTTGGAGTCGTAAATCGTAGGTCGTAGGTCGTAAGTCAGAGCATCATCTTCAATGATTTCTAGGCGATTGCCGTAAAAATTTTTTAGTTCTTGGAGTGCTTGAATGCAGCGCGAATCTTTTTCGATGGCGATGAGTTTTTTAGCGCCGGCATCTAAAATTGAGCGCGTTAAACTTCCCGGACCGGGGCCGATTTCAAGTACTACTGAGTTAGATAAATCGCCAGCAGCGCGCGCAATTTTATCAGTAAAATTTTTATCAAGAATGAAATTTTGCCCGAGAGATTTTTGGGCGTTGAGCGAATATTTTTTGATGAGATCGGAGGTTGGTAATAGTCGTAAGTCGCAAGTCATAAGTCGTAAGTCGAAGTCGTTTATGATTTTTGATTCAAGGGAAAATTGCTCGATAGAAGGACTTACGACTTACGACTAAAAACCTAGATCGCTTTTTCTGCTTCAAAAAACTTATGTCCCAAAGCTTCGGCAACGGCGCGATAAGTGACTTTTCCATCAATCACATTGAGGCCGGCAAGCAAGTGTTTGTCATCGCGCAAAGCTTTTTCGTAGCCTTTACCCGCAAGTGCCAAAGAGAAAGGCAAAGTGGAGTTTTCCAAAGCTTGAGTCGAAGTTCTTGCAACTGCGCCTGGCATGTTAGTCACACAATAGTGAACAACGCCATCAGTCACATAAGTTGGATTTGAGTGAGAAGTTGGTTTGCTGGTTTCGAAGCATCCGCCTTGGTCGATTGAAATATCAACCATCACAGAACCTTTTTTCATTTTTTTAACCATTTTAGCAGAAACCAATTTTGGAGCAGCAGCGCCTGGAATTAGAACTGCGCCAACAACCACGTCAGCTTCAACAACTGACTTTTCGATATTTTCAAGTGAGGCGTAAAGAACAGTCGCAGAATTGCCGAAAATGTCGCACAAATAGCGGATTCTAGGAAGTGACTTATCGAGGATAATCACTTCAGCGCCCATGCCGATTGCAACTTTTGCTGCGTTAGTTCCTGAAACTCCGCCGCCAAGAACTACAACTTTAGCGCGAGCAACGCCAGGAACGCCTCCCATCAGAACGCCACGTCCGCCATTAGCTTTTTGCAACGCAATTGCACCGGCTTGAATTGAAAGTTTTCCCGCAACTTCAGACATTGGAGCGAGAAGTGGTAGCGAGCGATCAGGAGCAGTGACAGTTTCGAAAGCAATCGCGACGCAACCTGATTTCATCAACATTTTTGTAAGATGCGGTTCAGCAGCGAGATGCAAATAAGAAAAAATAATTTGGCCTTTGCGAATGATTTCACACTCAGATTTTTGTGGCTCTTTAACCTTCAAAATCATTTGCGCTTTACCATAAACTTCTTTCGCTGAAGGCACGATTTTTGCGCCGGCAGAAACATATTGCTCATCAGTAAAATCAATTGCCGCACCAGCACCTTTTTGTACCAAAACTTGATGGCCAGCATTTACTAATTCGCGAACGCCAGATGGAGTTGCGCCAACGCGATATTCGTGATCTTTAATTTCTTTTGGGATGCCGATTAACATAGTTTCTCCTTTTTTAGTTAATGTTGAAAACCTTGATAATATTGCTCTCGTCCGATGTTAAACTAGGATGAAGTTCGTAATTAAATTGAAATTTTTCTTTCGCAGAAGTGATTTCGCTTTCCAAATTTTTTCCTTTTAGAAAAAGACAATAGCCATCTTTTTTGAGGAATTTTTTCGTATATTCGATGAGTTGTGGAAGTGGCGCTAGAGCGCGTGAAACGATGCAATCAAATTCCATCGTCGATAATTCTTCAAGTTTGGCCTGATGAACGAAAATTCGATTTGTAGAAAATAATTTTGCCTTTCGCAAAAAATCTGCTTTGCGAAAAGATTTTTCGATTAAATGAATTTCGCGCAAACCAAGAATTGACAAAACTACTCCCGGGAAACCAGCGCCAGAGCCGAAATCGGCAAATTTGGTATTTTTATTTTCGATGAATCGCAAAAGTTGTGCTGAATCTAAAATGTGGCGTTGCCAGATATTTTCGATTGTTGATTTGCCGATGAAATTAAAATTCTGATTTTCTTGCAGAAGCGCTAGGACAAAATCTTCGAGATTTTTTTCCTGCGAATTTTTTATTTCGCAAAATTTTCTGATCTCGTTGAAAGCCTCAATTTTTCTCAATTCGATTTGCATGATTTCCAAAAAAATTAGGGGCGCGCCTTTTAGGAAGGCTTCAAGAATTTGCAATTAAAAAAACTGGCGATCGTTTCTTCAAACATGAATTCTAAATTCAGCTCCCCGAGCGGAGTTGAGGGGATGAGAGTTTTTTCCCCCACCCCTCGACTCCGCTCGAGGAGCTGAGAAGTTTTAGTCTGTCGTAAGATAAATCCCCGATAATCAAAAAACTAAATCTTGACGCCTCGGAGATGAAAATTAAAAAGTTTTTACTTCATTTCCTTCCTAATAAATCTCCCAAAAAATATGAAAATTTCCGCCCCAGTTAAGAAAATTTTGTCGTGCTACGAATCTGACAATGCCGGCACTAAATCAAATCTCGCGCGCATTTTGATGCAGGGAAAACTTGGTGGAACTGGCAAGATGGTAATCCTTCCCGTTGATCAAGGTTTTGAACATGGACCAGACAGAAGTTTCGCGGTTAATCCTGATGCTTACGATCCACATTATCACTTCCAACTCGCGATTGACGCGGGTTTGAACGCTTACGCTGCTCCACTTGGAATGATCGAAGCTGGCGCTGACACCTTCGCCGGCGCGATCCCAACAATTTTGAAAGTAAATTCTTCTAACGCTTTGCATAACGGCGGAACCGCGCCACACCAAGCCACAACAGCTTCAGTGAAAGATGCTTTGCGTTTGGGATGTTCAGCAATTGGCTTCACAATTTATCCTGGTTCTGATGCAGCTTTCGACATGTTTGAAGAAATTCGCGAAATGGCAGAAGAAGCTAAATCCTACGGTTTGGCGGTGGTAATTTGGTCTTATCCTCGTGGTGGCGATTTGTCGAAAATCGGTGAAACTGCGATGGATATTTGCGCTTACGCTGCACACATCGCTGCACTTCTTGGTGCTCACATCATCAAAGTAAAACCACCAACTCAAGCCTTAGAAAATCTTGAAGCAATCAAGGTTTACGAAAAAGTAAAAATTCCAGTTTCAACTTTAGAAGAGCGCATTCATCACGTGATGAAAGCCACTTTCAATAATCGCAGAATTGTGGTTTTCTCTGGCGGAAGTGCCAAAGGTGAAACTGATGTTTATAACGAAATTCGCGAAATCTACAAAGGTGGCGCAAATGGCTCTATCATTGGTCGCAACACCTTCCAACGTCCACGTGAAGAAGCGCTGAAAATGCTCGAAAATATCATTAAAATTTATCAAGGAAAATTCTAACTCCCATCCCCTCTCCCCTTGTGGGAGAGGGTTAGGGTGAGGGGTATATGTCTCTTCTCCAAATCCAAAATCTCTCCATCTCCTTCTCCAATCACCAAGTCCTCCGCAATTTTTCTCTCCAGTTAAATTCAAAAAAAATTACTGCACTTGTTGGTCAAAGCGGTTCGGGAAAATCGGCCTCGTCTCTTGCAATTATTGGCTTGCTGCGCGGAGCAGAAATTTCCGGTGAGATTATTTTTGGCGGAAAAAATCTGCTCAAATTAAGCGAAAAAGATTTGTGCAAAATTCGCGGCAAAGAAATTGGTTTTATCTTTCAAGATCCAAACACATCGCTGAATCCGCTGCATAAAATTGGCGCGCAAATTGCTGAGGCAATTGCGATTCACAATCCAAAAATTTCGAAAAAAGATTTACAAAAACGCGTCGCAGAATTGATGCGAATGGTTGAGTTAGAGTCACTAATTTCAAGGCTTGATGCCTATCCACATCAACTTTCTGGCGGACAAAAACAACGTGTGATGATTGCAATTGCGATCGCCAATAATCCAAAAATTTTAATCGCCGACGAGCCAACAACTGCGCTCGATTGCGTGGTGCAAAGCGAGATTCTGAAACTTCTTTTACGTCTGCGCGATGAGCTCGGAATCGCAATTTTATTGATCACGCATAATCGCAGGGTGGTGGAGAGGATTGCGGATGAGATTGTGCCGATTGCCAAAAATTTTTTACCCCTCACCCTAGCCCTCTCCCACAAGGGGAGAGGGGATAGTCAGAACTTGGCACAATCCCCTCTCCCCTTGTGGGAGAGGGCTAGGGTGAGGGGTAAAGAGATCTTATCCATCCAAAATCTTTCTGCTTCCTACAAAAAAACTCCTGCTCTTTCCAACATCAGCTTCTCCCTAAAATCCGGCGAAAATCTCGGCGTGATTGGTGAAAGCGGTTCGGGAAAATCGACATTGGCTCTCGCCTTGCTGGGACTGATTCCATCGCTTGGCGAAATAAAATTTTTTGGTGAAAAAACTTGGCAAAAAAATAATTTTGAATTGCGTCGTGAAGTGCAAATTGTTTTTCAAGATCCTTTCTCAAGCCTTAATCCACGCATGTCGGTCGCAGAAATTATTGCGGAGGGATTGGTGATTCACCGCTCTCAGCTCCCCGAACCAAACCATCAACTCCCCGGGCCAAACCATCAGCTCTCCGGGCTAAACCATCAGCTCCCCGAGCGAAGTCGAGGGGTTTTGAGTCTGACTTCACACCCCTCGACTCCGCTCGGGGAGCTGAAGGCGGTCGATGAAATTATGCAAAAACTTGATCTCGATCTCTCGCTAAAAAATCGCTATCCGCATCAACTTTCTGGTGGTCAGCGTCAGCGCGTTGCAATTGCACGAGCTTTGATTCTAAATCCGAAAATTCTCATTTTAGATGAACCAACCTCAGCACTTGATTTTGCTACTCAAAACGAGATTTTAAATTTGCTGTTGGAGATCCAAAAACAGTGTGAAATTTCTTACATTTTGATTTCGCACGATCTCGATGTGGTGACGCAAATTTCTGATAAAATCGCGGTGCTAAAAGATGGCAAAATTCTTGAGCTTGACGAAAAAGCGAATGTCATTTCTAATCCGCGCCATTCCTACACGAAGCAGCTAGTCTCAAACTTTTAAAGCGGTGATTATTGCAATTGGGCAATTATTCCGTGGCTCGCAAAGACAGATCCCGAAACAAGTTTGAGATGACAATTTGGATAACGTCTCGTCCAAGAATGTCATCCCGAACTTGTTTTAGGATCTGTCTTTGTCTTTGTAGGGATCATCGCCAAAACTATGTCGGCAAAACCGTTAAAAAATGAAAAAACCAGAACTCCTCCTTCCAGCCGGTACGCTCGACCGCCTCAAAACTGCAATTCTTTACGGCGCTGATGCCGTTTATTGTGGTACGCCGGATATGTCGCTTCGAGTCAAATCTGGTTTCACTCTGGAAGATGTCGTCGAAGGCATAAAATTCGCTCACGATCACGGCAAAAAAGTTTATCTCACGCTCAATCTTTTTTCGCATAACAAGGATATCGAAAAATTGCCGCAATTCGTTGAAACCGTTAAGGCTGTAAAGCCCGACGGCTTGATTGTTTCTGATCCGGGAGTTTTTGAATTCGTAAAAAAACACGCGCCGGAGCTTGAATTGCACATCTCGACTCAGGCCAATGTTTGCTCGTGGCTGACGGTTGATTTTTGGAAAAATCAAGGCGCGAAATTGGTGGTGATGGCGCGCGAAGTTTCGTTCGAAGAGCTCGCAGAAATTCGCGAAAAATGTCCCGACATTAAACTCGAAACTTTCATTCACGGCTCGATGTGTATGACATATTCCGGCCGTTGCTTGCTTTCGAATTTTATGGCCGAACGCGGCGCCAATCAAGGTTCCTGCGCCCATTCTTGTCGTTGGGGATACAAGCTCAAAATCAAACTCAAAGATAACACGGAGCACGAAATCGAAATCAACGAAGACAACAAAGAACTTTTCGATTTTTTCCTCGAAGAAGAAATTCGTCCCGGCGCGCTAATGCCTTTTGAGGAAGATGTTCACGGCTCTTACATTTTAAATTCGAAAGACCTCTGTTTGCTGCCGAAGCTCGACGAATATATCAAGCTCGGGCTCGATTCCTTCAAGGTTGAAGGTCGCAACAAAACTGAATTTTACGCTGGTTCAGTGGCGCGAGTTTATCGTGCGGCGATTGATGATTACATTCGCGATCCACAAAATTGGAGCGCCGATGATTACATGGATGAAATCAACGCTGTCGCTAATCGCGGCTATACTCTCGCATTTCACGAAGGTCGCTTAACCAACTTGGCTCACGATTACGAATCAACCGGCTCAACCTCATTTTACGAATATGCCGCGCGAGTTGTGGCTTGGGACGGCGATGATTTAATTTTGGAAGGAAAAAACCGTTTGGACAAAGGCGATGTGTTGGAATTTTTATCGCCGTTTCCTTTTTTTAGCGGGTCGTCCAGTAGGTCGACCATGGGGCGCGAACCGATTTTGCTTCGCATTTACGAGTTCAAAAAAGTGAAACAAAATGCGGAAGGAAAATTTGTTGATCACGAAATTTCTGACAAGCTCCACGCAGGCCAGAAGCCGCTTTTCAAAATTCCCGCCGCTGATTTTCATCTTTTTGAAACCACAAATTCTTGGGAAAAATTGAAGAAACTTTTGCCGCCACTTTCTTTGGTTCGAAAAGAAAAAATGAATATCGAATCGGAAAAGTTGAAAGTCGAATCGCGCCATCTCTCGCATCAATTGGAAGCCGGTGAAGTGCGCGAAGAAAAATATGAAACTAAGCGCCAAAAATATTTCGCCGCACTCGATATTGCTAATCAGCAAATTTCTCCAAGAACGCCACGAATCGGCGTCGATGGCTGCTGCGGAAAAAGTTGCAACGGTTGTTTAATTTTCTGGCATGACGAAAAATATGCCAAAGCGCGCGAAATCGCGAAGACAAAAAAAATCGGAGAAATGTTGTAAAAATTAAACTTTCTTAGGATGGCAATTAAATCGATGGGCTTTAGAAATGCGTTTCGTAATTAAAATTCGCTAAATCGATCACCACTTTTTTGAATAAGTCATTTATAAATTTTTTTAAATCATGAGAAAAAATTCTCCCAAGGCGTTTTCATTAATCGAGCTCTCAATCGTAATTTTGATAATTGGCGTTATAGTTGCTGGCATCACTCAATCGAGCAGATTAGTTGCACAAATGAGGCTTTATAGTGCAAGATCGCAAACCCAAAGCTCTGACGTGGGATCGATAAAAGGCCTCGTCACTTGGCTCGAAACAACTTCGGATAAATCTTTTGATGATGCCGACGCGGTTGATGGCGCCGGAATTACCAATTGGTATGACATTAATCCGCAATCAACTTTGAAAAATAACGCCCAACAATCTTCTGGCACGGCAAATCTTCATCCAATCTACAAAGCCAATTGCATCAACTCTTTGCCATGTTTGCAGTTTGATGGATCAAATGCCTATATCGACACTTTGCAAACAATTGGAACCACAACAGAAATCAGCATTTTTGCAGTGATGAGTCCACGAGTTGCTGCTGCAAATACTGAATATGCCCTTGTTTCAACTCATGGATCTTGGACCTCTAACGCATCTTTCACTTTCAAACATTGGGGTTCGGTGACCGGCACTAGTGCTGTTGAATATCAATTACCAAACAGCGTTTCGATTCGTAGTCCAAATATCTCGGCAGGAAAAAATTATGTTGTTGATACCGTTGATGATAACACCAACGGTACTACCTACAGCAATAAGACTGGCGGCAGCGCATCTTCAACTGCATCAACAAAAACAATTGGGCTTTTGAATATTGGCGCTTGGTATAATGGCACAGCGCGTGTTCGTTATTTCGATGGCAATGTTGGCGAAATTATCATTTTCAATCGCGCTCTAAAAACCGAAGAAAGGCAAGCGGTGGAGAATTATTTGGCTAAAAAATGGGTGATTAAATAATGGCCTCAAAACAATCGATGGTAATTGCAATTGACGGTCCTTCAGCTTCTGGAAAGGGAACTCTTGCAAAAAAAGTGTCGCAGCATTTTGGCTTTGCTTATCTCAATACTGGCGCGATTTATCGTCTTGTGGCGCTGCGCGTAATTGAGCAAAAAATTGATCCAAATAATTTCGAAGAAAAAATCGCCACACTTACAAAAAACATTTCCGAGAGCGATTTGGAAAATGAAAAACTTTTTTCCGAAGATGTTGGAGCTGTAGCTTCGGTGATTGCAAAAAATAAAAAACTTCGTTCAGCAATTTTTGATTTTCAGCGCGAATTTGTTGCGCGTGGCAAGAAAGAAAGAAACGGCTGCGTGCTTGAAGGACGGGATACTACAACGGTTATTTGCCCTGAAGCTGATTATAAATTTTTCATCACTGCCGATGTTGAAATTCGTGCCAAGCGCCGTTTCGCGCAGCTGCAAACCTCTTACGACGAAATTTTATCGCAGCTAAAAAAGCGCGATGAAAATGATTTTAATCGCACCGAATCTCCTCTCAAACGCGCGCCAGACGCGGTTGAAATCGATAATGGAAATTCCACTATCGAGGAAAGTTTTCGGAAAATTCTAAGTGTAATCAAATCCTAAAATGCAAAATCTACAAAAAATCTCGCGCTGTTTAATTTCTGTTTCCGATAAAAGTGGAATCGTTGAACTCGCTAAATACCTAGTTTCACAAGGTGTTGAAATAATTTCTACCGGCGGAACTTTTAAACTTTTGCAGCAAGAAAAAATTCCAGCGAAGGAAATTTCCGACCTCACAAATTTTCCCGAGATGATGGATGGTCGTGTCAAAACTTTGCATCCAAAAGTTCACGGCGGATTGCTCGCGGTGCTTGATAATCCTGAGCACGCGGCGGCTGCAAAAGAACATGGAATTGCATCAATCGATTTGCTAATCGTTAATCTTTATCCATTTGTTGAAACTGTTGCGCGCACTTCGAATGAAGAAGAAATCATCGAAAATATCGACATTGGCGGGCCAGCGATGGTGCGTTCGGCATCGAAGAATTTTGCTTACAAAACCGTCATCACTTCCGCCTCGCAATATAAAAATTTGCGCGAAGAGATGGAAAAGAGCTCTGGCGCAACTTCGCTTGAATTCAGGAAAGAAGCGGCGGCGCAGGCTTTTAAAAATATTGCCGACTACGATATCGCAATTTCAAATTGGTTCAGAAAATCAGATTTTGCGCTGCTCGGCGAGCTAAAACAATCGCTGCGCTACGGTGAAAATTCTCACCAAAAAGCGGCGCTTTATGCGACATCAAATTCAGGAATTGTTGGCGCCAAACAAATTCAGGGAAAAGAGCTTAGCTACAACAATCTCAACGATTCCGACGCCGCTTACAATTTGGTTTTGGAATTTGAAAAACCAGCTTGCGCCATCATCAAACACGCAAATCCGTGCGGAGTTGCGATTGGATCTGACTTGCTTCAAGCCTACAAACGCGCGCTTTCATCCGATCCAAAATCTGCTTTCGGCGGCATTGTTGCACTTAACGGAAAAATCGACGAAGCACTCGCGACTGAACTTTCGAAAATATTTTTCGAAGTAATTATCGCGCGTGAAATTGACGAAAAAGCGGTGGAAATTTTAGCAACGAAAAAAAATCTGCGCGTGCTTTTAGCTGATTTTAAGAAAGCAGCAGGAAGTCAGATAAAATCAGTGTCGGGAGGATTTTTAATTCAGGATTTAGATCAAAAAATAATCGGCAGAAACGATCTGAAATTAGTCTCAAAAAAATCGGCAAATGATGTTGAAATTGAGCAATTAATTTTTGCCATGGGTGTTTGCAAACATGTGAAATCAAATGCGATTGTGGTGGTGCAAGATTTTCAAACTGTTGGTCTCGGAGCTGGTCAAACCAGTCGCGTTGACGCTTGTGAAATCGCTTGCAGAAAGGCTGCAGAATTTTTTGACGGCGAGAAAAAAATCGACAAAGCGTGCGGCGGATTTTTAGCTTCCGACGCATTTTTTCCTTTCGCTGATAATATCGAAATCGCTGCAAAATTCGGAATCAAAGCCATCATCGCACCAGGCGGCTCAATGCGCGACGAGGAAGTCATCAACAAAGCAAACGAAAAAGAAATCGCGCTTTACTTCATCGAAACTCGTCACTTTAAGCATTAAGAATTTTTAGAATTTGTCGGTGTAGATCTCTATTTCCGCAAGCAATCACTTTTGCATCGGATTGCATTTTTAAATCATTTCCCTGCCAGTCCGTTACTACTCCGCCAGCCATTTCGATGATTGGAATTAGCGCGGCGTAATCGTAAATTTTTAGTCCGGAATCAATCACCACATCAATAAATCCGCTGGCGAGCGAGGCGTATGAATAGCAATCTCCGCCATAAATTACGCCGCCTAAACGCTGATATTTTGTGAGCTTGCAGAGTTCTTCGAATTTTTTTTCATCACCATTTTTAAAATAAATTGGCGAAGCGGAGCACATCACTGCGTCGGAAATTTCGACGCAATTTCGTGTTTTATTTTTTTTGCCGTTGAACCATGAACCTTGTCCATCAACACCGATCCAACGCTCGCCAGTTATGGGTTGATTCATGATTCCCAAAATCGATTTTCCTTGATGGGTGAGGGCGATAAGCGTGCCGAAAAGTGGGCGGCCGATGATGAAAGACGAAGTTCCGTCGATTGGATCAAGAACCCAAATAAAATCAGAATCGGTTTTTTTTATGCCAAATTCTTCGCCGATAATTCCATGTTCAGGAA
The DNA here is from genome assembly GCA_964447395.1 of uncultured Rhizobium sp. Lineage (GTDB taxonomy): Bacteria > Pseudomonadota > Alphaproteobacteria > Rickettsiales > UBA1997 > UBA2645. The sequence goes on along the minus strand of CAYUSO010000001.1, from coordinate 149,568 downwards.
ATTTTTTCTCGATTTCTTCTCGAATAATTTTTTCGATTTCGCGATCGGCTCTCGTCACCGGAGAATCATCATCTTTCGCCATCTCTCCGTTTGAAATGCGAAAATATTTCCGCGCAATTTCTTCCGATAAATCTGCGAGATGATTGGCGAAGTCGAGAATTTCTTTTGTGCTCATCTAGCTCTCCCGCCGTTGTTTCTTGCGGCTACAGAAAGAAATTCGGCAGCCTCTTTTTCTCCAGCTCCGGAATTAATCGAAGCATTTTCTCTCAGAGAATTTAGAACTTCCGTAGCTTCTTTTTTAGCGGCGTTCATTCTTTTTGCGGGATTTTCATTTTCATCTTGGATGCTTTTCCGAGCCGCTTCTTGCATGCTTTTCATAACTCTATTTTCGCGCGCCAGATCTTGCTCTAGGCCGATTTTCAAATCCTGCATATTTTGCGCGAAAGCTTGTTGATCGCCGCGTCCGAATCCGCAAACCAGAAAAGTTTCGCTGCTGCGTAGTGTGACTGTGCATTTTCCATCTTCGCCTTGTTTGATCTGCCAAGGCTCGCCAGCAGCGGATTGAGAGTTTTTTAATTTTTCATTGCCGCGCAATTTTTCTAGCGCTTCTTCCATTTCTTCTGGTGAATCGAAAGAAAATCTTGCTTGCGGATTTCCCGACGGACTAGTGACGATTGAGATATTTTTGCAATCAGTTGCTTGCATCAAAGCGATTGCGCAATCACGAGCATTTTGTGGACGATTAGAATTTTCTTTTTGTGGAGATTTTGGCGCAGGAGTTTTTGCCTCAGCGCGAGTTTGCGTTCCAACCAAGGCTTGCTGGCAATCGCGCTTAGCTTCTTGCAAAACTTGCTGAGTGAATTGTGGCGCAGCGAAATAAACATTTTCCATTGGCGGCAGATTTGATTTTTCTTCCTCGGCGAAAAATCCCTGCATTGTCCATTTGGCGATTTTTTCTTTGTCATGTCCGCCAGAATAAATTCCGCCGGAAAATAGCGGCATTATGACTTCGCTTTGATTTTGTTCAGCCAAACTTTTTCTGAATTCGCGACCAAATTGTTGCATGGCTTTTTTTGCTTCTTCTTCGCTCATGCCGCTTAAATCTAGTGATGCGGTGTAGAGCAAATCTTGCACTGGTGCGTTGTCGGATAAATGCAGCGGAGTTATGCGACCAGAAACATTTGCTGCAGTTTGTGCGCCAAAAGATTGCGCCGCTTGAGCTAATTGCTGATTTGCTTCGTCAAGAACGCCGAGTTTGTCGCAATAATCTGCGGCAATTCCATTCATTCCGCCACCGCCAATTTGCCAAAAAATTCCTGAATTTGTTGAGCCAGCAAGAGCAACTGGAACTTTTGCTAAGCTTGGATCAGCATTTCTGCCGAAGGGATTGTAAGGCGCATTGCTGTTGGTTAAGTTTTGAAATTTAGTTGCGCCTGATTGAAAAATTAGTTTCGCGCTCATTTTAAATTTTTTTTGAGTTTTAGTAATGCGCTGATTAGACAGCTTCAAATCAAGCTAAATTCAAAATTCAAAATCTAAACAAAATCATGAAAGAGCGCATTGCCATAATTTCGGGCTTTAGATCGCCAATGGGAAAAGCTGGCGGAAGCTTGAAAAACCTGACCGCGCATGATCTCGGCGCTCGTATCGTCAAAGAAGTTTTGATTCGTTCGAAGATCGATCCGCAAAAAATTGATGAAGTGATTATCGGCAATGTGGCGCAGCCAGCGGAAGCGGCAAATATTTCGCGCGTGATTGCGCTGAAAGCGGGAATTCCTGATTCAGTTCCTGCATTTACCGTCCACAGGAATTGCGCTTCGGGAATGGAAGCGATGACCACCGCATCATCAAAAATTTTAAACGGCGAAGCGGAAATTATTTTGGCCGGCGGTGTTGAATCCATGAGCAATATTCCGCTTTTTTTCGGCAAAAAGATGACGGCACTTTTTGCAAATTTGATGAAGGCAAAAACTTTGTCACAAAAATTATCGGCAATTTTAACTTTTCGTCCATCATTCCTCGCGCCAGTCGTGGGGCTGGTTCAAGGCCTTACCGATCCAATTTCTGGTTTGATTATGGGCTGCACTGCCGAAAATGTGGCGAGAGATTTTAAAATTACTCGCGAGGAACAAGACGAGTTTTCTCTGCGCTCGCATCAAAAGGCCGAAGCGGCGATAAAAAATGGAATTTTCAAAGAAGAAATCATTCCAGTTTTCAATAATGACGAAAAAAATTCCTTGATGGTTGAAGAAGATGAAGGCGTGCGCAAAGGTCAAACATTGGAAGCGTTGCAAAAGCTAAAACCATATTTCGAAAAAGGCACTGGAACTGTGACTGTAGCCAATTCATCGCAGGTGACGGATGGCGCAGCTTTCGCGATTTTAATGCGCGAATCGAAAGCGCGAGAATTAGGTTTGCAACCTCTCGGCTATATTCGCGAATTTTCTTATGCTGGCTTGGATCCAAGCAGAATGGGACTTGGCCCCGTTTTTGCGGCGAAAAAACTTTTCGATAAAACTGGTTTGAGTTTGAAAGATATGGAATTAATCGAAATCAACGAAGCCTTCGCAGCTCAGGTAATTGGCTGTCAGCGCGCTTTTGCTTCCGACGAATTTTGTCAAAAACATTTCGGCACAAATGCCATCGGCGAAATAAATTCTGAAATTCTAAACGTGAATGGCGGCGCTGTGGCGCTTGGTCATCCAGTTGGAATGTCTGGAGCAAGAATCATCATTCACTTACTTCGTGAATTAAAACGCCGCGGAAAAAATCGCGGCCTCGCCGCAATTTGCATCGGCGGCGGCCAGGGTGGCGCAGTGCTTCTGGAAGTGAAGTAATTTTATATTAGTCGTAAGTCGTAAGTCGTAAGTCGTAAGTCGCTCCGAGTTCGGTTTGACTTACGACTTATGACTTATGACTTACGACTAAATTTTTAACCTAAAAATTTAGACTTATGAACATCGAAAAAATCGAAATCGGAAAAGACGCGCCAAACCAAGTTAATGTAATCATCGAAGTGCCGATGAATGCTGATCCGGTGAAGTATGAAATGGATAAAGATTCCGGTGCAATTTTTGTTGATCGCTTCGTTGCAACGCCAATGTATTATCCATGCAATTACGGCTTCGTTCCGCATACTTTGTCGGATGATGGCGATCCTTGCGATGTGTTGGTGGTTTCAGATTTTCCGGTTGTTCCGGGTGCAGTAATTTCGGCAAAACCAGTCGGCGTTTTGATCATGGAAGATGAAAAAGGCATGGATGAAAAAATCATCGCCGTTCCAGGAAAAAAACTTAATTCACAATTTGAAAGCGCTGAATCAATCGATGATTTGCCTGCAAGTCTAATCGCGAAAATCAAACATTTCTTCGAGCATTACAAAGATTTGGAAAAAGGAAAATGGGTGAAAGTGAAAGGCTTCGAAGATGCTGCCAAAGCGCGCCAGCTCATTAAGGAAGGCATGGAAAGAGCGAAGAAATAATTTTTAATTTATCGCGGTTATGAAAAACAAAATTTTCGTATTTTTTGTCTTGGCGCTAATTGTTTCGCGAGCTTCTTTCGCTCAAGAAGTGCAGGAAATCACCAAAGAAAATGTGAAAATTAAAGGCATTAAAGCAGAGCGTTATTACATCGAGAATTACGATTCTGACGAAGATGATGGTAAAGAGTAGCGCGAGGTTAGATTCTAAAATTCGTCAATTTTTTTTCCGGCAATTTTCTCGCGCAGCACATCATTCACTTTACGCAGAATTAAATTTTCTGCGGATTTTCCTAAATCTTGTTGAGCTAACAAAATTGCCTCGCGCGAGGTTTTTTCTGCGATGAGCTTTTTGAGTTTTGCTAATTTTTCTGAGATAATTTTTTTCTCCTCACCTTCCAAAATTTCCAAATCTTTTTCGATGATTACAACATCTTGATTTGCTTCGGTTGCTGCCTCAATTAACAGGCGATTTTCCATATCGGCTTGTGAATTTTTTAGTGAATCAAGCAGCATTTTTTTGATCTCATTTTCATCAAGTGAAAAACTCGGACGCACTTCGATTTCAACTTTTTTTCCGGTAATTTTTTCTTCAGCACTTACGGTTAAAAGTCCATCCGCATCAACTTTGAAAGTGACAAGAACCCTCGCCATTCCTGCTTTCATCGCTGGTATGTTTTTTATTTCAAATTCGGCAAGCGAGCGACAATCAGAAGCAAGCTCGCGCTCGCCTTGCACCACGTGAAATTTCATCCCAGTTTGATTATCGGCGTAAGTTGTAAATTCTTTCGCCTTCGCAATTGGAATTGTAGAATTGCGCAAAATAATTTTATCAACAATGCCGCCCATCATTTCAATTCCAAGTGAAAGCGCGGTGACATCGAGTAAAAGATTTTTACCGTGACCAGAAAGATTATGTGCCTGCCAAGCCGCGCCAATTGCAACTACACGATCAGGATCAAGATTGGTTAAAACTTTTTTCTCACCAAAAATTTCCGCAAGTTTTTTGCGAACCAAAGGAATTCGCGTTGATCCCCCAACCAGCACTACGCCTTGAATTTCATCGGCTGAGAGCTCTAAATCATCGAGCAAATTTTTCGTCAGCGTGATAGTTTTTTCGATTTTATCAGCGATGAGATTTTCAAATTCTCTTCGGGTTAATTCCCTCTCCCCTTGTGGGAGAGGGTTAGGGTGAGGGGTAAATTTTTTACTCGACAATTCTTCCTTCACTTTTCGTGCTTCTCTCAAACTCAACTGCGGAAATTTTTTAACAATCGCCGCATCAAAATCATCACCGCCCAAATGGTTGTCGCCGGCGACGCCGAGCACTTTGAACACGCCTTTTTGCATTTTTAAAATCGAGACATCGAAAGTTCCGCCGCCTAAATCGTAAATGCAGTAAATGCCTTCGGAAGAATTATCCAAACCATAGGCGAGGGCAGCGGCTGTAGGCTCGTTGACTAATCTCACAACTTCAAGATCAGCGAGATTTGCTGCAAGTTTTGTAGCGTTTTTTGCCGCTTCGTCGAAATAAGCGGGAACAGTAATTACAGCTTTGCGGATTTTTGTTTTTAGATTTTCTTGCGCGATATTTTTTAATTTTTTCAAAATTTCTGCCGACACTTCTTCTGGCCTGATTTTTCTATCCCCGACATCGACGCGTACATCTTTGCCTTTTCCCATCAGGCGTTTGATGGAGGTGATGGTCGTAAGTCGTAAGTCGTAAGTCGTAAGTTGTTGAGGTTGATTTCCGACGAAAATTACATTTCCTTTTTGGTCATACGAAACCACAGATGGCACAATATCTTGCCCATTTTCATCAGCTAAAATTTTTGCTTTTTCGTTAAAAATAATTCCAACCAGCGAGTTTGTTGTGCCAAGATCAATGCCGATGATTATCTCATCTGCGCCTTGATTTTCTTGGTTTGCGCCTGGTTCTTGAATTTGGAGTAGGGGCATTAGTTATGAAAATTTTTCTGTAAGATGACACTGATGCAAAAATTGCTGCGCACGAAGTGAATTCGCGCATCCGCAATCGATTTTAAATTTTTTGTTTTCGAATTTTTAAATCTTCGAGAGATTTTTTTAGGTATTTCGTCTAAATTAAATTTGCTTTCGCAAATTTAGGTAAAGTTGAATTGCTGCGCACGAAGTGAATTCGTGCCTCCGCAATTGGTTTTATATTTTTTGTTTTCGGATTTTTAAATCTTCTAAAGATTTTTTTAGGTATTTTGCTTTTACCATTAATTGTGCGGAAGCGTTGATTTCATTGGTTTGCATCGCATCTGAAATTAATTTTTGAAACTGCGAATTTATTTTTTTTCTTAGCTCATCAATTTCATCTTTAGAAATTTCTGCAATTTTTTCTTGCAATTCGAGTTGTTCTTCAAGCGTTGCAATATCTACTCTCACAGCTTTTTCATCATGCAAAATATCAACACCTTTTATCTGTAAAATATGACAAGCGCGCAGAAAATCATCGGAAAGATTTTTGTAAGCCTCATTTATTTCAATTGATTTGGAAATGTCTTGCGAGCTTGATTTATCTGGATGGAAGCGCTGTTGAAATTCGAGATATTTTTTTTCCAACTCCGCCAAATCGATCTCAAATTTTTGCGGCAGTGAAAAAATCGTGAAGAAATTTTTCATTATGTCCGCCCTACCAATTGTTGTACAACAGCTGCCGCCGCCGCTGGTTTTGCAGTGGAAGAAGGTGAGCTATGCTCCATAATAGCAATTCTTGTTGCCCAAATTGCCAGCTTGTCACCTTCAGCACTCTCGCTGTGGTGATTTAATTCTCGACTAACATCTCTCTCGCCGTTTTTTTCAGAAAATTTTTGTCGCAAAATTTCGATGATTTTGTCGCTGTTTTCGTTGCGCCAAAAATCATATTTTTCACCATCTCGTTTGAGAGCAATCGCCATGCTCAATGGCGTTAGGCGGAAGAATTGGTAATTATGTTTTCTGTTCCAGTAGGTTTCGTTGATGTCGCATAGATCGTTGTCTATCAACCATTTCACCATCCCAACATCTCCACAAATTATGGCATTATGTAGCACGAATTTTCTATTTTGTTTGTCGTTTATTAATTCTTTCAGTGGAGATTTTTTCTCATCGTTATCGAAGTGATAATTCAAAATTCTTTGTCGGATATTTCCTCCTTCGAGACCAAGTTTTTCAGCGATTGCTCCTAGATTTTTTTCGTGAGATCGCGTTGCACAGAGCTTGAAGATATTAGCTTCTTGCTCCATTAATTCGCGAAATTTTGGATGATCCACCCATCGTGTTTCTTGCTCTATTTTTCCTGACTCTAGAGCCACCAAATCTTCTGCAAAATTTTCCTTCATCCAGGAAATTCTTTTTTTTAGAGCCGCTTCAAAATCACCAAAAAATTTCTGCAGATTTTCTTTTTCATCGTCTCTCAGTGCTTCTGACTGAGCGGCTGAAGTAGAAACTTCTCTGATTGCTCGATAAATTCCTTCTTCCTTTTCGATTATTTTTTTTATTCCTCCTAGCAATTCTGCGTGGGTGATATCGCCAAAATGCCTTCTGCGAATCATCTGCATAGCAACTGGGGATTGATGTCCGATGAATGATGCGAGAGAAAATGGCAATCCACAATACTCTGATTGCTCTTGATGCAGAAAGCTCGGGAATGTTTCGTAATCAACGATCACCGCTCGATCATTGGTTGAGAGGCCGAGATTTTCTTCGTTGGAATCGTCATAAGAAATCAAAGTGTTGAAAGCGTAGGTTGGGTGAAATTTCTGCGAATGTTCTTGGCGTTTTGTAGCGGCCTCTGCGCGCGTGTCAGCTCTGATTGAAAGTAATTCGCGGAAATCAGGAATTTTGCTAGTGACAAGGCAAGGAGTTCTTCTGCCATCGAATTCGCAATCACTTACAAGCATTTCTTTTGGTAAAAATTTTTCATCGATGCAAACTCTAGCAAGGTCGGTTAAAAGCTTTTCGTGATAGACGGTTCTGACACCGATTTTGACCATGAATTCATCACTGCGTTTATCATCCTTATACCATCCGCCGGGAGAGATGCCGCTAGATTTTTCTCCTGAGACAGCAAGAGATCTTCCATCTGACAGTTGAATAGAGTGTGGTAAAGTAACCTGTTTTTGTGTAATTGGGTGTTTGAACATTTAAACTTTAAAACTTTCTCCGCAGCCGCAGCGGCCTTTCTCGTTGGGATTTACGAAGTCGAAACCGGAATTGAGATCATCGGTTTTAAAAATCATTTCGCTGCCGATTAAAAACATTGAGGCCTTCGGATCGATGAAAATTTGCACGCCGTTTTTTTCGACGACATCGTCAAATTTCGAAATATTTTTTTCTTTCACCGCATATTCAATCACATAGCTCATGCCAGAGCAGCCGCGGGTTCGCACGTTAACTTTAATTCCTTCGCAAGGTTCTTTTCGCGCAGCAAGAAGTTCTTTGATTTGCACAAAAGCTTCGTCGGTGATGGTGAGATAATCGACAATTGGATTGCCTGTTTCTGAAAATTTAAGCGCCATATTTTTTATTTCCCCACGCTGTGTCGAGGGGTTTCGAGTTTGTATTTTAGCCCCTCGACTTCGCTCGGGGAGCTAAATTTTTTTAAGAATTTTTATTTTTTTTGTAATCCTCAACCGCAGCTTTGATCGCTTCTTCAGCCAAGACGGAGCAGTGAATTTTTACTGGCGGAAGCGAGAGTTCTTGTGCGATTTCATTGTTAGTAATTTTCGCCGCTTCATCAATTTTTTTGCCCTTAATCCATTCAGTTGCAAGTGAGCTGGAAGCAATCGCTGAACCACATCCAAAAGTTTTGAAGCGCGCATCTTCAATCACGCCGTCATCGGAAACTTTGATTTGCAATTTCATCACATCACCGCAAGCCGGCGCGCCGACTAGGCCGGTGCCAACATTTTTTTCATCCTTAGCAAATGATCCAACATTTTGCGGATTTTCATAGTGATCGAGAAGTTTTTTTGAGTAGGCCATAGGCTATTAATTTTTTTTAATTCTTTTTTTTGCCGAGTTTTTCTTTCATTTGATTAGTGTAAAACCTCCGAAAAGCGTGGTATCGCCTTTAGCGCGAATCCTTGCGAAGCCTTGATCATCATCGCGAGCATACCAAAATTCGGTTTCTCCATCGGCTTCCTTCCTGATTTCGTCGAATAATTCGGTAAATTTTTTAATGTCTTCTTTTTTCATAGGTTTGATGGTTGGTTGTTTGGTTTTTAGTGCGATTTCCAGTTAATGCTTTTGATGTCGATTCCCTCCTGCATCATCTCCCAGAGCGGGCTGAGAGCGCGTAGTTTATTTACTTTTTCTTCGAGCAAACTGATGGCGTAATCGATTTCTTTTTCAGTTGTGAAGCGGCCGATGCCGAAGCGGATTGAAGTGTGAGCGAGTTCATCTTCAACTCCAAGTGAGTGCAAAACGTAAGATGGTTCAAGGCTTGAAGAAGTGCAGGCTGAGCCGCTTGAAACCGCTAAATCTTTGATTGCCATGATCATTGATTCGCCTTCGATTCCGGCGAAAGAGAAATTTAAATTTCCGGGAATGCGTTTTTCACGATCACCGTTGAGATAGACGTGCGTAAGCTTCGTCACTGCATCGTAAAGCCTATCAGAAAGTTTTTTGATGTGATCGTGATCTTTTTGCATTTCATTTTTAGCGATTTCTGCCGCAACTCCAAGACCAACAGCAAGAGGCGTCGGAACCGTGCCGGAGCGGATTCCGCGTTCTTGTCCGCCGCCGGAAAAAATTGGTTTAATGCGAACTCGTGGTTTTCTGCGAATGTAAATTGCGCCAATGCCTTTCGGGCCGTAAATTTTGTGGCCGGAGATGCTCATTAAATCGATTTTCATCGCTTCAACATCGAGAGGAATTTTGCCGAAAGCTTGCGCGCAATCAGTGTGAAAAAATGCGCCTTTTTTGCGACAAATTTCGCCGATTTCTGCGAGCGGTTGAATCACGCCGATCTCGTTATTTACGCCCATCACCGAGACTAAACAGGTTTTATCGGTGATCGCTTTTTCGAGCTGTTCTAAATCAACCAAACCATTTTCTTTGACTGACAAAAATGTTGCCGAAAATCCTTCTTGCTCCAAATCACGCACCGAGTTGATGACGCATTTATGTTCGGTTGAAATCGTGACGATGTGATTTTTTCCCGAGGAGGCGTTGAAGCGCGCCACGCCTTTGATGGCGATGTTGTTTGATTCGGTTGCTCCTGAGGTGAAAAAAATTTCTTTCGGATCGGCATTGATTAAATCCGCCACTTTTTTGCGCGCGATTTCAACCAACTCTTCCGCTCTCCAGCCCAATGAATGCGTGCGCGAATGCGGATTGCCGAAATCATTTTTCATGCAATCAACCATCGCATCAATCACGCGCGGATCCATGGGAGTCGTGGATTGGTAGTCGAGGTAGATGGGAAATTTTAAGTCGTCAGTCATAAGTCGTAAGTCGTAAGTCGCTTCTCTCTACGTTTGATAAAATTTTTACTTCGTTCGTTGATAAAACTCGCTCCACACTTGAATAAATTTTTCGATTTCTTCGCGAGTGCTCTCCGGACTTAGGCTGACGCGAACTGCGCTGGTGGCAAATTCTGGTGCAATTCCCATCGCGCTTAAAATTCTTGAAGCGGTTGTGGTGCCAGAAGAGCAAGCGGGGCCTGCGCTGACGCAGATATTGTTTAAGTCAAAATTTATTAATTGTGTTTTTGCTTCGCGATTGCGAGTGGCGATGTAGCTAGTGTTTGGAAGGCGCGCGACATCAGTTGCGAAAATTTTTACATCATCTTTGCCGCCGATTTTTTTGATTTCTGCTTCGAGAAAATCGCGTAATTTTTTTACATTTTCGTAAGCGGCGATTTTTTTTGTGGCGTTTTTGCAAGCTTCGCCAAAACCGCTAATTCCCGCGACGTTTGTGGTTCCAGCGCGTTTCGATTTTTCTTGTTTGCCGCCGTAAATCAGCGGTTTTATGTCCAAACCTTTACGAATTAAAAGTGCTCCAACTCCTTGCGGACCATTGATTTTATGAGCTGAAACCGAGGCGAAATCGGCGTTAATTTTTTCGAGATCAACCGGAATTTTTCCAACCGCTTGCACGACATCGCAGTGAAATAATCCGCCTTTTTGGTGAGTTAGTTTGGCGATTTCTTCGACGGGCTGAATTGCTCCGGTTTCGTTATTGGCAAGCATTGCGGAGGTTAAGAATGAATTCGTTTCCCGAGCGGAGTCGAGGGATTTTGCCAAATCTGCGACATCAATCAAACCGTTTTCAAGTGCATTAATTTCGATGATTTCTTTGCCAGCAGGACGACATTCATAAACCGAAGAATGCTCAATTCCGCTGAATAGAATTTTTTGCACATCGGTGCCAAACATCACGGTGTTTGTAGCTTCGGTGGAGCTTCCAGTAAAAATAACTTCGTAATTTTCAGCGTTTAAAAGTTTTTTTAATTCAGCGCGCGCATCCTCAACCAGCTTGGTTGCATGGCGTCCCAGTTGATGGCTGGAAGAGTTATTGAGAGGCAATTTGTAAGCCTCAATCATTTTTGCCAAAACTTCTGGGGTTGGCTTGGTTGTAGCGTTGTAATCGAGGAAAATCATAAATTTTTTAATGAGATTGAATCGAGATATTCGTAAATTTTTTCTTCCAATCCGCGCCATAAATGGTGCGTCTTGCATTTGGTTTTTGAAGCGATGCAACCTTTTTTCTCAGAGCTGCAGCGCGTCATTTTGATGGGCTCACCAATGGCTTTGATGATTTGTGCTACGGTGATTTCATCGCGTTTCTTTTCAAGAACATAACCACCGCCAGGGCCTTTAACTGAAGAGACAATTCCTGCTTTTTTCAAAGAGGAAAAAATCTGCTCCAGATAAGAAAGCGAAATATCCTGATTTTTAGAAATCGTTAGCAGCGAAACCGGCTGACTGTTTTCGCTACTTGCGATTTCAATCACTGCTGTCACGGCGTACCGAGCTTTGGTAGTTAAAATCATGTTGATGAAAAAATTCCCGACTAAAATAGTAGGGCATTTCTAGAGGTGCGATTTTGTTGGTTCAAGAGGAAATTTTGTAGGGGGGATCTGTCTCGTGTTTGAAGGGATAATCCTCGAATTTTCGGCGATTATTCCATAACAAACTAATTTTTAGCCTCAGTTCCCCGAGTAAAATTCTTAGTTCCCCGAGCAAAGGCCGAAGGCCGTCGTCGAGGGGTTGGGAGTTTGTTTTTCTACCCCTCGACGCAGTGTGGGGAGCTGAGTTAAAAAATTACTCCATCAGGGGATAATCGCCGAATTTTCCACGCAAACTCGGTTGATTTTAAAATCTTCATTCCTACTTTGCCCGCCTCGTTTTTACAGAGCTCATCGTTTAGGTGAGTTTTTTTTATTAACCTTCTAACTCAAGAAACCCCGCGAATTCTCGCATCATCAGGGTTTCTATCTCTTAAATTTATGACAAATAAAGCACATGCTTCAGAGCATGAAAAACCTTCTTTCGCGCAAGAAAATTTTGCCGAACTTTTTGAAGAATATGAAAAAGACAGTCAAAAGCTCCTTGAGGGCACTGTCGTTAAAGGCGTAATTGTTGGAATTACCGACAAAGGCGTTGCTGTTGACATCGGCGCAAAATCTGTGGGATTCGTTGATATTGCTGAATTCAGACGCGATGGCGAAATTGCCGAAGGCGATGTTGTTGACGTATTTTTGGAACGTCTCGAAAACAAAAGAGGCGAACTCATCATCAGCCGCGACAATGCTCGTCGCTACAACAACTGGCATTTCCTTAAAAATTGCTTGGAAGACAAAACTATCGTTGAAGGCAAAATTATCGGAAAAGTTAAAGGCGGTTATGCTGCTGATATCAACGGCATTACTTGCTTCTTGCCGCGCAGCCAAGTTGACACCATGCTACTTTCCGATGACAGTTTCTTGATCAATAAAGTCGAAAAATTGCAGGTTTTAAAAATCGATGAAATGCGCGGAAACGTTGTAGTTTCACGCCGCGCCGTTCTTGAAAGCCAACGCAATGTCGAAAAAGACAAAGTGCTTTCCACTATCAAAGTCGGAGACGCTCTTGACGGTATGGTTAAAAACATCACCGATTACGGCGCTTTCGTTGATTTTGGAAGTTTCGACGGTCTGTTGCACTTAACCGACATTTCTTGGTGCCGCGTCAAACATCCTTCGGAAGTTTTGAAAGTCGGTCAGCAAATCAAAGTTCAAGTTATCAAATTTGACGAAGCTACTAAACGCATCTCTCTTGGCATGAAGCAATTGCAGCAAAATCCTTGGGAATCAATCGCGCAACGCTATCCAGTTGGCGCTACCATGAAAGGTAAAGTGACTAACATCACTAGCTACGGTGCCTTCGTTGAAATCGAGCCAGGCATTGAAGGTTTGGTTCACGTTTCCGAAATGAGCTGGTTAAAAAATAACTCAACTCCAGGCAAGCATATCGCGGCTGGACAAGAAGTTGAAGTTATGGTTTTGGATGTGAATTCGCAAAATCACCGCATTTCTCTTGGCATGAAGCAATGCGAAAAAAATCCATGGCAGGACTTTTCCGAGAAACACAAAGTCGGCGATGTGGTTGAAGGTGTGGTTAAAAACTTCACTGAATTCGGTCTTTTTGTTGGCTTCGATAGCGGAGTTGATGGCCTAGTGCACACTTCCGATATTTCTGCTGAAACTGTCACCGAAGAAGTGAAGAAAAAATTCAAAGCCGGCGACAAAATCAAAGTTATGGTTTTGGGCAGCAACTATGAAAAAGAACGCATTTCTCTTGGCATCAGACAACTTGATAGCGGCAATTTCCAAGCCGAGCTCGATAAAATTTCTGAAGGCTCAATCGTTTCCTGCGTAGTTATCGCGGTGAAAAAAGATTTCCTCGAAGTTGAGCTTGATTCAGGCTTGAAAGCGATCATCAAACGCCTCGATTTATCACGAAATAAACAAGATCAAAAAACTGAAAAATTTGAAGTGGGCGATCGCATCGAAGCAAAAGTCATGATGTTCAATAAAATCAGCGGCAAATTGCTTCTTTCAATCAAAGACATGGAATCAGATGAGCAAGAAGCTCACATCTATTCCGAAGGTTCAAGCGGCACCACCATTGGCAGCATCCATGGTGAAGTACTTGAATCATTGAAAGGAAAAAAATCTGAGTAGTTTTAAAATTCACAGCCTTCGTTCAAAAAACGGAGGCTGTGAATTTAGGCCCCTTAAGCTCCCCGAGCGGAGTCGAGGGGGTAGTTGACGAGTTTTCATACCTCCTCGACCCTCGCTCGGAGAGCTTGAAGATATAATTCAAAATCCCATGCCTCAATTCGACAATCTCGCCTCCCTAATTTACCTCAAAAACAAGCTTCATAAGTGGAAAAATATCGCGCTTTTATTGGCAGTTTTTTCGGTGCTTTTGGCGATAAAGATGATTTTCGGAGTTGGGCTTTCAAGTGGCGTGATTGAAGGAGATTCAATCGCCAGCATCAAAATCGAAGGTGTAATTTTTGAAGATGATTTCAGAAGCAAAGTTTTAAAAGAAATCGCCGAAACCAAGTCAATCAAAGCGGTAATCGTCAACATCAACAGCCCAGGCGGCGGCATTGTTGGTAGCGAAATTTTATTCAACGATTTGCGCGCTATCGCTGAAGTTAAGCCGATAGTAGTTTTGATGGCTTCAGTTGCTGCATCTGGCGGCTATATGGCGGCGGTCGCTTCCGATTACATCGTGGCTTACAACGGCACTCTCACTGGCTCAATTGGTGTTTTGATGGAATCGCCAGAAGTGACAGACTTAGCGCAAAAACTCGGTGTCAAATTCAACAGCTATAAATCCTCTCCGCTCAAGGGCTCGCCATCGCCATTTGAAAAATCAAATCCGTTAGTTGACAAAGTGATGAAAGAATCAATTGCCGATTCCTACCGCTTCTTTGCTGATTTGGTGAAGGAAAGACGTGGCGAAAAACTCAACAAAAAATTCTCCAACATAATTTTTGACGGCCGAGTTTTTACCGGAAGACAAGCTTTGGAAGTCGGTTTGATCGATAAAGTTGGCGGAAAAAGTGACGCAATTTCCTATTTAGCTGAGCAAAAAATCGACGTAAAAAATTTGCCGATTAATGAAATCGAAATCGTCGAACATGAGAAAAAATTCCTCGAAAAATTCTTCGGATTTTTACCATTTTTTAACGGCGCAAAAAGTAGAATTTTTGGCACAGAAATCATGGCGATAATGCCTTAGGAAATCAGTCGTAGAGCTGCTTCGCTCTAGGTCTGAAACATTCTGTAGTTTTACTATTTGCTATTTAATTTTCGCTAATTAGGTTGCGCCGCCTCTTAAATTTTTAAGACACAAATTTCACCTCTTTTTTCCTTTCAACAAACGATAAATTTTATGACTAACAACAACGAGATTTTTGACAGAGTAAAAAAAATCATCATCAACCATTTGGGTGCTGAAGAAGCAAAAGTAGTTGAAGCTGCAAATTTCATCGATGATTTAGGCGCTGATAGCTTAGATCAAGTTGAGCTAGTTATGGCTTTTGAAGAAGAATTCGGAATTGAAATTCCTGATGAAGCTGCTGAAAAAATCACAACTGTTGGCAGCGCCGTGAAATACATTTCAGAAAACATGTAATTTTGGTTTTCTGAAAAAAGAAAAAGCCTCTGAGGAGAAATTCTCAGAGGCTTTTTTTGTGCTTAGTCTTAGGCTTTTAGTTCCCCCGAAAAATCTTTTAGTTCCCCGAGCGGAGTCGAGGGGTTAGAAGACAAACTCCTGACCCCTCGACTCCGCTCGGGGAACTAAAAGATTTTTCGGGGGAGCTAAAAGATTTTAATTTGCTGTGGGATAAATTTCGTATTTTAACCCATCCACAACACCTGCCGCTCTAAATCCCTCCAACCTTAGCCGACAAGAATCGCATTTTCCGCAAGCAAAAATTTTGCCATTTTTCTCGATTGGATCGTAGCAGGAATGCGTCTCTGAATAATCAACTCCAAGTCCAATTCCCGTCGCGATAATTTCCTTTTTGCTCATCGTAATTAACGGCGCATGGATTTTAAATTTACGCTCTCCTTCCGTGCCAGCAGCGGTTGCAAGCTGTGCCAATTTTTCGAAAGTTTGAATAAATTCCGGCCGACAATCGGGATAGCCGCTATAATCAACAGCATTGACGCCGATAAAAATATCGAAAGCGCCCACAACTTCAGCATAGGCGAGGGCGTAGGATAGGAAAATTGTGTTGCGTGCGGGGACGTAGGTTGGGGGGATTTTAGTCGTAAGTCGTGAGTCGTAAGTCGTAAGTTTTTTTGGGACGGCGATATCCGCTGTTAGCGCTGATCCGCCGAAGATTCTCAGGTCGATTTTGGCGATTTTATGTTCTTGCACCGCAAATTTTTCGGCGATTTTTTTCGCCGATTGTAATTCGATTTCGTGGCGCTGACCGTAAGAAAAACTTAAGGCATAAATTTCAAAACCGAGATTTTTGGCAATTGCCAAAACTGTTGTTGAATCAAGTCCGCCACTAAGCAGAACGATCGCTTTTTTCATAAAAAAATTGTGGATTTTTGCTTTGAGAAAGTATGAATTGCCGCGCAATTTGCGCCGAATCGGTAATTGATCAATTAGAAATTAGCTCCCTAAGCGGAGTTGAGAGGTTGGAGAGTCCGTCTCCCAACCCTTCAACTCCGCTTATGGAGTTCTTGGGGGTGGTTAGCTCAGTTGGTTAGAGTGCTACGTTGACATCGTAGAGGTCGGAAGTTCGAGTCTTCTACCACCCACCATTTCACCATTCGCGGCTTCTGGCGTGAATTATTCGGCTCCCTGCTTTTGCGAATTTTCACTCGTCAAGGCCTTGCAAAAATTCGAGCTCGATTGGTTTCAAAGATTTAAAATTGGAGGGATTGGGAATGTCGAGAAGGGAACCGCAGCAGCCTTCGGGAGAGCGTCCATCAGCTCCGCCGCCAAGAGGGAGAAGGCGCGATAGAGCTGAGCCTAGTCGTCCACAGCCAATATCATCAGCTGCTGCAGCTTCCTCCTCAGCAGCAGCCTCAGCTGCTGCCAGTTCTGCAGATACTCAGCCATTGCCGCTAAGTCCTACCAATCTTCTCCCACCATCTTTGCCGGTTCAGCCCCAACCACCAGCAGAAGTAAGGTCGCTATCGCGAAAACCAACTCCTCCCAAACCTTTAGTTGTCACAAGAGCTAAAATCAAAAGAGTCTTCCTATCGAATTATTTAAAATATGACAAAGAGGTTAATCCTGGTTATGATGCATTTTTAGAAAAATGCAGGTTAGATCGGGATTTAGATCAGGAACGGTTCTCACGCCAATTTGATTTCGAATTGGCAGCAATCGATCCGATTAGTGAAAGCAAAAAACTCAAGGATCTATTCTTCCTAAATCGCAATGATGGAAGACGCAATGATGGAAGATGGATGAAAAAACCCATACCCGACATAAAGGGAACTCTCGAAAGATACAGAGAGTCTGTTAATGAGGCAAAAACTGCCGAAGAGATAAAAAAAATACTTCAGCCATCAACTACAGAGAAAAGACTAGAACTATGGCAGTTTTTCGAAGATTTTATTGCTAGAAATCCTAAACATTTTTCAGGAACAACCCCAGCAGCAGGGGTTGTTCCACTCAGTTTTATCAAATATGCAACTCTATGCCAAATTGACCTCATTGAGCAGCAGCTCAATGAGGTTGGCAGGACTAACAAAGCAAACCCCGGTGAGATTGTCGTTAGTGGCGGAATTAACTCAGATGGTTTCTTTCAGAGTTATAGGGGGGCGTCTGGAGGGGAAGGGGATATCAATGTTCTGAAAGCGCTGAAAAAAAAGTTTGATAGTGATTTAGGATTACATGAAGCCTCTCTCAAAGAAGCGATAAGATATCCATTAGAAGTTTGTTTTAAGCACCAAATTACACCATTAAGAGCCGGAAAGCCGCTTAATATTGCTCAACAAAATCCAACAACCAAGGAATTTAAATCAATTGTAGGTGAAGAGTGTGAGATACCAGCAGACGTGGTTTTATCCGATCCTCAATATGAAGCTTTGGTCTCGATAGATAGAGCAATTGCCCGTAGTAAAGAAGGAATGGGCGGCTTAGCGGCAGTTCGTCTTGCAACCGGAGCTGGCAAAACCTTTCTTTCCGAGCAGATTAAGAAAATTTATGGAAAGCTCTTTGCTGAATTAGAGCAGGTAAACATTACGCCAAGCAATATTGAAACCGATGGTGTTCAAAAAATTTTTTCAGATAGTGAACGACCTTCATCAATTGAAACCGATGGTGTTCAAGAAATTTCTTCAGATAAAAAACCACCTTTACCAAATACCATCATAAACATCGACGAAGCATTTTTCCTTAGCCCTGAATTTATGGGAAAGGATCGTGGTAAAACCCCGGAAGAGATTTCTCAAAAGCGATATGAGGCCATACGCGCTTTGCGTAAAAAAGGCGATATTGTTGTAGTTTACGGCGCCAGCGAGTCAGCGGAAAAAATGAAGGTGGAGGTTGAAAGACTAGAGCTTAAGAGGGATGAGATTGATGGCGAAGTAAAAGAATTGGATAGAGAACTGCAGGATCTTCATAGCAAGAAGAAAAATTTAGAAGAAATTAAGAAAGAGATAGAAGCTTTACGGCAACAAGACAATACCGCCACTGCTTTTGGTGGGGCGATAGTAGAAGGAGGAAGGCTAGGGGAAGGTGGTGAAAAGAGGGTAAGAGTAAGACTACAAGGTTACGGATTGGCGGATGCCCTCGATACTCTTGGTTATAAAAATGAAGCTGCGGGTCTAAGAAGATTAATATTAGATAAATCGGGAGGGTTAACCAAAGATAAACTGGAGTTGCTACTCAGAAATTCTTGGACACCAGCAGAGCAAGAAAAAATAAAAGTAGAAATAGCGCAATTACCCCCAGCCTCTCAATCTCCACTAAACTCAGATTCGTTAGATCGTTTTTTAAAAAACGGTGCAGTTGATATTGTGAGGGCAATACAAGAAATTGTAGGAAGAAGTTCTGCTGTTCCCGTTCCTTATTCTAGGATTGATGCTCATAGAGCGGCTGTAGCTGCCGCCGCCAGCGCTAGTCAGTCTGCAGATCAGTCGCAGCCAAATCTCTCGCAAGAGATTGAAGATAAAATAGGAGAATTAACAGCTTCCATTGGTGAAGCGAAAGAAAAATTAAATTCCAAAAACCAAGAGTTAGGAGATGTTAAATCAAGGCTTGATACCCGAATACAAGATCGCGATAATTTTATTCTCAGAAGAGATAAAACTACCTACGAAAAATTGGATTCTGCGGAATACCAAGAACTAGCCCCCACACCTACCGCACAAGCTTCCACATCAGCTTCCACATCAGATTCCGCAGCTCCAAAATTTGATTTAGCATTTGCTCAAGGATTGCAAGCAAGCATCGGGAAGCTGAAAGATAAAGAGAGGCTGCAATATGTCATGCCAGACACAGCTTTTTCTGGATTAGGGGATGCTAAGTTGACGGAGATTTTGAAAGAAATCTGCGAAACAACAGGAGCCACACACATCGTCATTCCAAGCGTTAAAGATGGAGTTGCTGGAGGAAGAATTTTTAGTGTTGATGGAGTATTATCAATCCATTTAAGCGGCGATGAGATGAAGCATAAGAAAGACGCCGTTCCACTTATCACTCCCGAAAGCAAAGTAATCAGCTTTTTCGGCAAAGAAAATTCCATCGGCGGAGATTACGGCGATTTCAGCTTGGGCATCACAAGGCAAATTCTTCACTTTGGAGAAAGGGAGGATTTAACCACAAACCACATCATGCAATGGCGTGGCCGTTGCAGAGATCCGGAAAATAAGGCGGCACTTAAAATTATTGCTCCGATTGAGAAAGGGCAGCTCGTAGCAGAATTAAAAGACAACACCAAAAAAGATGACAAAGCCCGCGCCATCGGCTATCTAAGGCACAAGATTGATGACATAGAAGCAAAACCAGAAACAGATCGCACGGATAAAGATCGGAAAAAACTAAAGCGCTACCAAAGAATTCTTTTCAGGCTAAGTCCCGATGAAGCGCTTCACAAAATGGAGCAAAAGGCTCTTAAGGAAATGACCCCTCTGGCTGAGGAGCTCAAAGCTACAATAGATGCAGAATCAGCAGCTACAGAGAGTTATGAACAAGCTTTGAAAGTTGTCACAGACTTAGGGGCGAAATTAACAGCTTTCGATGCTGACTCGGAGGCTTATAGATCTAGCGAATTAAGCTCAAGACTTGAGCAGTTAAAAAGCGAAATTGCCGTCTCTGAGGGGCAAATTGCTAGGCTAAGACTGCTTTTAGAAAATTCTGAAGAAGCTAATCGGATATCAGTTGAAGGTGTTCAGGGTGTAGTTGACGAAGACACATCCACCTCTATTCAGAAAAAATTAGGTGGCGCCAATGACGTATCGCAGCAGTTAGCAGATTATGGTGCAACAGCTATTGCCAGAGTTGCGGAATTAAAACAAGCCCTCGGATTTCAAGCTTCTCAGTCGAAAGAAAAGTCAAAAATAGAAGAGAAAATCACAGCTCTAGAAGCGCAAATTGCAGAAAGAGACAAAACAAGATCTGGGCTAGAAGCTGAATTGGAAGAAGAGCGTAAGAACCTAAATGCTGCATCAAAAAATCAAAGCAGTGCGCGTACAAAAAGAGCAAGAGCTGAAGAAGCTTATAATAAGAAGTTAGGCGAGGTTCTGAATGGTGTTGAGGCAGGAATCATAGAACCTGATAAAACCGATAACAAACCTCAGGAGGCTGATGGAGTTCCTCAACCTCTTGGCTTAGGCAGAAGAGGAGAGGTAGATGAGAGAAGAACAGCACCCCCAGCTGCTGCTGCAGCTGCTTCTAGTTCCACAGCGCCTGCAAGAGTTAACGCAAGTAGCCAATCGCTTCTTGTCGGATCATCAAATGATCAAGCACAACAACAGTCTGGCGCAGCACCTCTCAACACAGCCTCTTCAGAAAGATCGTTAATTAGCGCTGGTTCTACGGTTAGCGCCGCTCGTGCTCCTAATCAGCCGTTTCCCGCTTTTCCACTTATTGATCCAAGAGTTGCAGAATTAAAAAGTAGAATAACCGCTGCTCTAAATAGAATTATTCAGCCAAATGAACCCTCTCCCGACACTTCATTAGATGAATCAGTAGTCGAAAGAGATAGTTTTGGAGGTGATAGTCAGCCGCCATCACCAGCTGCAGCTGCATCAGCAGCTCCTGCAACAACAGACCAACAACAAGCAGCGCCACAACAAGAATCAGAAGAACAACAAGAAGCTGATAAATTTTTAACCAACCTCGAAGGGCAAAAAGAAGAAGTTGCTAGAAAAATTACATCGCTACAAGCCGCTCTAAAAGCGGCAGAGCAACGCGAAGAGAAATTAAAAATCGCTGCAGAAGCTGCAGTTTCTGCAGCATTAGGTGAGATCGAGCGTGTTAGAGGCGCTTCAACAGCAGTTTCCAGTGCCAGAGAGGCTAATCAGAAAGATGAGCAAAATTTAGGGATTCAGTCGCGTCGTTCTGAATTAGCGCAAAAACAAATTAGCGAATTGGAAGCGAGACTTGAGGCCGCGAGAAAAAAGGTGCGAGAGGAAAATCAAGCTGAAGAAAAACGCAGAGAATTATCGCAAAAAATCGCTGAAGCCGAAGGAGTAAAATTTCCAACGACACCCGCTGCTGATGATGAAAGCGTCACGCAACGACTCGAAAAAATTCAACAATATCAACAACAGGTTGTTGCTGCAAAAACAAAATCAGACGCAGCCGCCGACGAGGCTTCAAGACTTGCCGCTGCTTTACAACCACTAGCAAAAGAAAGAAACCTCATTGAAAGCATGCCGGCCGTCATAGAAGCGGCTTTGGCTCTTGCGAAAGAGAAAGGTGAAAAAATTGAAGCTGAGAAAAAGGCGGCTGAGCGAGCAAAACAAGAGTCTCAGAAAAAATTAGAAGAAGCCGGAGAAGCAAAACAAAGGCTTGTGGATGCAGCGCAACAAAAAATCGCTGCTGCAGTGGGATTAGAGGGAGACGCTAAACGGGCTGGAGTTAAGGTTGATCTGCGTGGAATAAGTCAAAAATTAGATGAGGCGCAAGCAGAAGAAAAGCCTACTGCTCAACAACCTTCGCCACCAGTTTCGATTGATGATTTTGTATCGCCAATAGTGGCAGAGGAGGAAGCGAAGCAACAAGAAGCACAACAAGAAGCACAACAAAAAGCAAAAAAAGAAAAAGACGACAACGATCGCAGAATCAGTGAAATAAAAGGAAGATCACAAACAGCGCTAGATGACGCCCAGCAACAATTAGCAGCTGCACAAGCAGCAGCAGAAGCACAAAGAAGAGAAGAGGAAAGAAGGCGAAGAGAAGAAGCAGAACGCGCAGCAGCAGCTGCCGAAGCAGAACGGTTGCAGGAAGAAGCGCAAAGAAAAGTAGAGATTGCCATAGCAAAAAGAGCAGATCTCATAATGATTGATGATGCAAAAAATCGGCAGCGCAAGTTAGTAAAAGAATTGCAAAAAGAGGTTGACGGTCAAGCGCGGCGTCAACAAGAGCTCGCTGCACAAATCAGCGCTTTGCAATCACGACAAGAGGCGGAAACAGATGATAACGCCGATGATCTTCAACAAGCTGTCGAAGCTGGCCTTAGAGATGCCAAAGAAAAGGCAGGGGAAGCTGAAGAAAAATCAAAAATAGAGTTCAAAACCCATAAGGAAGCTAAAGAAATTCAGGAAGATATAAACAGGCTTGCGGGAGAAGTTAATAAAACAGCAGACACCGTTGATGGAAATGCTGAAAAATTAGCAAAAAGAAGAATAGCTGACGCAGAAAGGGAGGCGATTGCAGAGGAGATTTCAATATTGAAGGAGAAGAAATCTGAAGCGGAAGCAGTCTTAGGAGAAAAGCAGAAAGATCTTGCGAGAGCTGAACAGGAATCTGCAGAAACTGAGGCGAGATATAAAGCAGAGTATGTGGCGACTGAGGCAGCCATCGCAGAAGCAAATGCTGCTAGGCCTGGCGTAGCTGGTCTCGCCATTCCTGCTGAGCTAGAAAATCCCTTCGACACAGCAGCGCCTCAAGCAGCAGCAGGTGCTGGAGCAAAACAAGTATTACCCTGGATGTTTATTGGTGGCCCAGCAGCGAGTGCCGGAGCGGCAGCCAGCTCTTCCGCCACGCCAGCAGCAATCCCTTCTTCCGCTGGCGCAGCAGCATCCACAGAACTACCGCCAGTTATCACCAAAAAAATTGAGGAGGCTAGAAGTCGGGCTGAGGAAGAAGAGAGCAAAACCAAAGCAGCAACCAAAGCAGCAACCAAAGCAGCAAGAGATAAGGCTGAGTCAGCTCAAAGATATGCGCAGAGGAAAGTTCAAGAAGCGTTAGAACAAGAGCGTCGCGAAAAAGAAGCAGCAGCTCGTGCCGCCGCAGAGAAAAGGAGAGTGGCAGAAGCCGCTATCGATAGTTTCAACGAAGCTTCTAAAGAAAGGGCTGAATTCGAACAGAGGTTGCAAAAAGCCAACACGGAAGCCGCCATCAGAGCGCAGATAATTCAGGGACTTCGGGAAGCTGTAGGTGATGCTATTGCAGTTGACGCAGCCGCCGCAGCAGCCACAGAAGCAGGATTAGAAGAATTGTTAAAACAAGTTGAGGCGAAAAAAGGTGAGGCAGAAGCAGCAAGAGAAAGCGCCGTTGTCAAAAAAGAGGAAGCAGCGAAGGAGGAGGAAAAAACAACCGCCCCTGCGGATGGAGCAGAAGAAAAAACCGAAGCTGAAATACAGTCGGCAATAGAAGCCATTGCTGCCGCTGTTACATCCGCCGAAGAATCTAAAAATTCTGCGCAGCAATGCGTGACCGATACTCAAGGGAAAGATGAAGAAGCTGCGAGATTGGTTAGAGCATTGGCAGAATCTGCCTACACCACATCACTTCAAGAGGCTCTGAAAAAAATTCGAGCAGAGGAGCAGTCTTCAGCTCAAGATCTGCAGCAACAATTAGAAGAAAAGCGGGCGCAGGAGAATGCAGCAGAAGAAGCAGCAAAAGAAGCCATCACCGAAGCCAACGAAGCTATTGAGGCGCATAATCGATTATTAACGGCAGGTGAAGCTAAAGGCGCTCTCCTGCAAGAAGAACAGCTGCAAAAATCGATGTCCTTTCCAACGGATGCGACTGTTGGTGATGATGCTGTTACGGAGAAAGTTGATCAATCCACCAAACTAGCGGAAAAAGCGCGGGAGCAAAAAAAACAACAACACCAAGAACCGCTGCAAAAAATAGGAGAAAATCTCCTTGCCATCAACGCAGCCTCAGATCAAGCCGCAAAAGCTCACGAAGAAGCTCAAGAAATTCTCAATCGTGTGCAAGCTCGCCTCGCAGAAGCAGCTCGCGCCGCAGCAGAAATTCGGGGGCTTGAAGCTGAGGATCAGCGTAGAGTTTTAGTAGTAAAAGAAGAAGCTCGCCTCGCAGAAGCAGCTCGCCTCGAAGAAGAAGCTCGCCGCGCCGCAGCAGAAGAAGAAGCAGCTCGCCTCGCAGAAGAAGCTCGCATCGCAGAAGAAGCTCGCCTCGCAGCAGAAGAAGCAGCTCGCGCCGCAGCAGAAGAAGCTCGCCTCGCAGCAGAAGCGGCAGCTCGCCGCGCCGCCGCAGCAACGTCTGGTCTTGCAGCAGAGGATGAGCGTAGTGTTAGAACGACAAAATTTTCAGAAGAACAAGATCGCCTTGATCAGTTTCAGACACAAGTTCAGGCTCTTGGTAAAATCAAAGTTGATGTCAAAAGCGCGCAAAAAGGGTTTGCTGAGATTCAGGGTATCATGGCAAATGCTAAAACAGATGAGGAAAAATCAGCTGCCATATTAAAGCTTTTACAACAGCGCGAAGATAGTGATCATTCCGATATCGGCCTAACTATTTTCGCCCAAGGTGTGCGCGGAATTTTATCAGTTCAGGATCCTCATGCCGATCGTGGGAATAGGCAAATGGCCTATGGGAAACTTCTTCAGGAGTTCCAATTCTTAGCATCTCCAGACGATCGCACTACAGAACAAACTCTCGCAAAAGCCGCCATTGCTGTGCAGCAAGTTATTCGTGAAGATGAGCCTGATGTTGTGCCTCCAATCAAAGACGCGATTAAGGAATTCACCCTTCAGCCTTTCGTGAAAAAAATTCAGGCGATTGAAGAAACAGAGGAGGAAAGAAAGCGTAAAAAAGAATATTTGGGAACGGAGAATAATTCTCCATCTCCACAAATTGATCCTTTGGCAATATTAGCAACTGCAGGAAAAGCTGCTTTGGCTCTGACTCTTGCTGTCGCAGTTCCTGGCGTTGGAATTTTTGCAGCAGCATTGGTTTTATTCGCTCTACGAAATGTCGGCCCAAAAGAAACCGCACCAGAAATCCCAGAGACATTACAAACAGCGAAGCACAAAAGCATTATCGAGGAATATGAGCGCTATTTTGGTCAGGGTAAAAGTGATTTAGGTGCGGAAAATGAGGGTGAGGGAGTGGATGACGATGACGATGATTTGCGTTTGCCAACGCCATTAAGAGGAGGTGCTAATGGTTCTTCCTCTAGTGATGTTGGAGGTGCTGCACAAGGAGTTGCAGCGGAAACTATCGCTGGTTTGATGGAAGTACAAAGAACTGCAGCTGCCACTCTAGATTTATCAAGAGCAGCAGACGCTGCTACAACTGATACTGCCGTTGCTGCTGCGTCTCCAGAAGTTGCCGAAGTTGCCGAAAAAGCTGTCGGAGCTTTAAAAGCAGCAGCAGCTACCGCAGGAGGTGATAATAATGCTGCTGCTCTTCCTGCTGTAGCTGGAGATAGGATTGCTGAGCGAGAGTTAGATTAATTTTTTAACTTCAGCTCCCCGAGCAAAATTCTTAACTCCCCGAGCAAAATTCTTAGTTCCCCGAGCGGAGTCGAGGGGTTATGAGTTTGCTTTCCTACCCCTCGACTCCGCTCGGGGAACTAAGAATTTTGCTCGGGGAGCTGAGAAATTTTAGTCTGCCATAGGATAAATCCCAAATTTTCGACCGCGAAGCGGCGCAAAACCAAATTTTTACAAAGAAAAAATTTCTAATCCTCCAACCGCAGCGCTGCCAAAAACGCACTCTGCGGAATCTCTACATTCCCAATCTCGCGCATTTTCTTTTTACCTTTTTTCTGCTTATCGAGAAGTTTTCTCTTCCGCGAAATATCACCGCCATAGCATTTTGCGGTCACATCTTTGCGCATTGCGGCGACGGTTTCTCTCGCGATAATTTTTCCGCCAATTGCCGCTTGAATCGCAATCGCAAACATTTGCCGCGGAATTAGATCTTTCAACTTGGCGCAGATTTTTCGGCCTCGACTTTCAGCGTGAGTTTTGTGCGTGATGAAAGAAAGCGCATCAACTGGCTCGCCATTCACCATGATGGTTAATTTCACCAATTGGCTTTCCTCATAACCATCCATTTGCCAATCAAAGCTGGCATAGCCGCGCGAGCAGGATTTGAGGCGATCGTAAAAATCGTAAACAATTTCGTTGAGCGGCAGGCGATAAACCAACATGGCGCGGTCTCCCACGTAGCTCAGCTCTTTTTGCACGCCGCGTTTTTGTGTGCAGAGATCAAGTACCGCGCCGAGATATTCATCCGGCGTCATAATCGTGGCCTTGATCCACGGCTCTTCCATCTTTTCGATTTTGACGGGATCTGGCATTTCGGCGGGGCTGTGGATTTCAATCATTGAAGCATCGCGCAGGTGAATTTTGTAAATCACAGAAGGCGCGGTGGTGATGAGATCTAAATCAAATTCTCTTTCCAATCTTTCCAAAACAATCTCCAAATGCAAAAGGCCGAGGAAGCCGCAGCGGAAGCCGTATCCGAGAGCTGAGGAAGTTTCAGTTTCATATTCGAAACTGGCATCGTTGAGGTGTAATTTTCCGAGCGCATCGCGAAATTTTTCGAAGTCGGAAGCGTCGATTGGATAAATTCCACAGAAAACTACCGGCTGATTTTGTTTGAAACCTGGAAGCGCTGAAGCATTGTCATTGCTGGCTAAAACGATGGTGTCGCCAACTTTACAATCAGAAACTTGTTTGATTTGCGCGTTGATGAAACCGACTTCGCCAGCTTTTAATTCATCGCAAAAAATTTTTTTCGGCGTGAAAAATCCGACCGAATCAACTTGGTAAGTGGCATTCGCCGCCATCATTTTTATCTTCTGACCTTTTTTGAGCGAGCCATCGATAACCCGCGCCAACACTATCACGCCGAGATATGGATCATACCAACTATCGATCAAAAGTGCTTTGAAATCGCCGTCGGGATTTCCCTTCGGCGCCGGCAATTTTTTTATCACTGCTTCGAGAGTTTCGTGAATGCCAATGCCGGTTTTTGCCGAAACTAAAATTGCTTCGGAAGCGTCAATGCCAATTACCTCTTCGATCTGCTTCTTCACTGATTCGGGATCGGAAGCCGGCAAATCGATTTTATTTAAAACCGGCACGATTTCGTGGTTATTGTCTATGGCTTGATAAACATTGGCGAGGGTTTGCGCCTCCACACCTTGAGTTGAATCGACCACCAAAATCGAACCTTCGCACGCTGCCAAACAGCGACTCACTTCATATCCGAAATCAACGTGGCCGGGAGTATCCATCAAATTCAGCATGTAAGTTTTTCCGTCATCGGCCTTGTAGGAAAGGCGTACGGTTTGGGCCTTAATCGTGATGCCGCGCTCTTTTTCGATATCCATCGAATCGAGAATTTGCGATGTCATTTCGCGTTCCTCAATCGCGCCGCATTCTTGAATCAAGCGGTCGGAGAGCGTTGATTTGCCGTGGTCGATGTGAGCAACGATGGAAAAATTTCGAATGTGGGAGAGGGAATTCATTTAGGAAATTGGAATTAAGAATTGTGAATTTAGAGTGATTTGGCGCGGTTTCTTAGACAGGTTTTAACTTACAATTCTTAATTCTAAATTCTTAATTTTTTCATGTCGGATCATAAGCTTCAGCCCGTTCGAGGCACAAAAGACCTATTTGGCGAAGAGATCGAAATTTTTAATCACATCCTTTCTTCGGCAAAAAATCGTAGCAAAAATTTTGGTTTTGAAGAATTGCAAACGCCGATTTTTGAATTTAGCGAAGTGTTTGAGCGCAATCTCGGCGAGGCTTCAGACATTGTCGCGAAAGAAGTTTATAAATTTCAGGATCGCTCAGAAAATTTCATTACGCTGCGTCCAGAATTTACAGCGGGAATTGTTCGTGCCTTGATTTCAAATGGCGAATTGCAGCAAATTTTGCCGCGGAAATTTTTCTCTGCTGGTCCGATTTTTCGTTATGATCGTCCGCAAAAAGGCCGTCAGCGCCAGTTCCATCAAATTAATTTTGAAATTTTTGGTGAAGAAAATTTATTTTGTGATGTTGAAGCGATATTGCTTGCAGCCGCTATTCTCAAGGATTTAGGAGTTTTAGATCAAACCACTTTGGAAATAAATTCTCTCGGCTGCGCCGAAACGAAAAAAAATTATGAAGTGGCTTTGAGCGAATATTTCGCAAAATTTAAAAATGATTTGTCGCGCGATTCGCAAATTCGTTTGGAAAAAAATCCGCTGCGAATCCTTGATTCTAAAGAGTTGCAAGACATTGAGCTTTTGAATGACGCGCCAGAAATTTCTAAGTTTTTTTCTGCGGAAGCGAAAAATCGTTTTGATTCAATCTTGAATTTATTGGCAAAATTTGGCGTGAAGAACCGCGTCAATCAACGCTTGGTGCGTGGTTTAGATTATTACACCTCAACAGTTTTTGAATTTGTGATGAGTCACGAAGGTGCGCAAAACACGGTTTTGGCGGGAGGTCGCTACGACAATCTCGTCGAAAAAATGAGTGGCAAAAAAGTTCCAGCAATTGGCTTTGCTGCTGGCGTTGAACGCTTGATGATACTTACAAAATTTGATCTGCCAAAAGCGCGTCCAATTTCAGTGAATTACATTTCGGAAAATGAAAAAACCTACGCTTTTGAAATAGTACAAAAGCTTCGCAATGCTGGCTTGGCGGTTGATTTTACTTTCGATGGAAATTTCAAAAAACAAATGAAACGCGCTTCGCAAAACAACTCGCGTTTTGTCGTAATTATCGGCGAAGATGAAATGAAAAACGGCGAAGTTTCGGTGAAAGATTTTGACAATTCCAAAGAACAAAAAGTGAAGCAGGAGCTGCTAATTCACTACATTCAGGGCAAGATTTAAAATGTTTCAAAAACTTTTCCTCTTCAAAAATTTCGAAAAAAATTTTCGTTTTTTTGCGCCATTTTCTTTCGGATGTTTTTTGGGATTTTTGGTTTTGGCAATTCCCGCCATCATAAATTCGCCGCTCGATTATCAGCAAGGCAATGCGGTTAGAATCATGTATATTCACGTTCCGGCAGCTTGGATGGCTTTGCTGATTTATACGCTGATGGCGATTTTTAACATCTCAGGCTTCATCTGGAAAAATCCATTTTTTTATCTCATTTCAAAATCAATCGCCATCATCGGCGCAACTTTCACGCTCATCACTCTCATCACCGGCAGCCTTTGGGGCAAGCCAATCTGGGGCAGTTGGTGGGTTTTTGATGCACGCTTAACTTCGGTTTTAATTTTGTTTTTTCTCTATCTTGGCTACATGATTTTGCTCGATGCTTTTGACGATAAAACGAAGGGAGAAAAAATCGCTGCAATCATTGCAATCGTTGGCTTCATCAATGTGCCGATCATTAAGTTTTCAGTGGAATATTGGAACTCGCTTCATCAACCAGCAAGCATCATGCGCTCAGGCGGCATGGCCATCCACGCCTCAATGCTCAAACCTCTGCTCTTGATGTTTGGCGTTTATTTTTCTTATTTTGTTTTTCTTTCTTTGTTGCGCGTAAAAACCGCGATTAATCAAAAAAAATTCTTAATTCGTAATTCCTAATTTTATGACCTATGTCGTCACCGATAATTGCGTGAAATGCAAATATACCGATTGCGTTTCCGTCTGCCCAGTTGATTGCTTTTACGAAGGAGAAAATATGCTCGTAATTGATCCTGATGCTTGCATCGATTGCGGAGTTTGCGTGCCTGAATGCCCAGCTGAAGCCATCTCGCCAGAATCGCCAGATTTAACAAAATGGGTCGAAATTAATCGCGAATATTCCAAAAAATGGCCGGTGATTACCAAGAAAAAAGATCATCCAACTGACGCGAAAGATTTTGATGGTATGAAAAATAAATTCGAAAAATTCTTCGATCCGCGTCCAGCAAAACAGGAAAAATAAAAAATTCAGAGGTCCTCGAGCGGAGTAGAGAGGCTGTTATACAAACTCTTAACCCCTCGACTTCGCTCGGGGAGCTAAGTTAAAATCAGGGAACTAAGTTAAAAATGTTAGATCTAACAAAAAACAAAGAAGCTTTTTTGCGTTTAAGAAAACCGAAAGCGGTGATTTTCGATTGGGATAATACTCTCGTTGATACTTGGCCGCTGATTGCACAAGCCATTGATACAACAATGGAAAAAATGGGACGCGATAAATGGGGTTTGGAAAAAGTGCGCGACACGGTTCACAAATCAATGCGCGAATCTTTTCCGGAAATTTTTGGTGATGAATGGCAGAAGGCCGGCGAAATTTACAAAAGCACTTATCGCGCAATTCATCTCAATATTCAGTTTTTGCCACACGCTTTGGAGTTAATAAATACGCTGGAAGAGAATGGTATTTTGCAATTTGTGGTAAGTAATAAAATCGGTGCAACTTTGCGCAAAGAAGCGGCGGCCTTGTTGGTTGATAAAAAATTTTTTGCCCTGATTGGATCGACCGATTCCGATGTTGACAAGCCAAGCCCTAAGCCAGTCGAAGTGGCGTTGTTGGGTTCTGGTTTAGATCCAAAAAAAGATGAGATTTGGTTTGTCGGCGACACGATTGCCGACGTGGAATGTGCTTATAATTCTGGCTGCACACCGATAGTTGTTGGTCATTCTTCGCATCAAATTTCTAAAACAATTTCAGAAGATTTATTGCGCGATGGCATGAGAGGCGAGGGCGCGCTGCCAGTTTATTTTGACCATCTCGAGTTAACAAAACTCATTTTGCGATAGACCATTTTTTCAGCAGAACTTCCATTGATTCGCGTTTGATTGGCTTTGAGACAAAGTCATCCATGCCGTTATCGATGCATTTTTTTCGATCATCTTCGCCAGCATTTGCAGTTAGTGCAAAAATCAAAACTGGCTTTTTCTCTTCACGTTCTTTTTCCATTTCTCTGATTTTCTGAGTGGCTTGGAAGCCGTCCATTACTGGCATCATGCAATCCATCAAAATGATGTCATATTTCACATGCATAAATTTGTTTACTGCTTCTTGTCCATTTTCAGCAAGATCGAGATGGAAGTTGAAACGTTTTAGAATCGTTGTCGCGACCTTCATATTGACTTCATTATCTTCGCAGAGAAGCACTCGCAGGTTTTTATTTTCAATGTTCTCTTCTTTGATTTCGCCATACTCAACTAACTCGCCTTCTTCTTCATAGTAAGTGATTTTTAGTACGAAAAATAGCGATAGTAATAAACGATCTTTCTTGACTGGCTTGGTTATGATGCGAGTGAAAAGTTTTAATTTTTCTGACGAAATTTTTAATTTTTCCTGAATCGAAATTAGCAAGATTAGCGGAATATTTTTTAGCTTTGGATCGCTCTTAATTTTTTCGGCAATCTCGATAGCGTCGATGTTGGTTTTCGAATTATGGCTGATCAGAATTGTGTCATTGTCACAGCATTTGCAAAGCTCGGCAAATATTGCATCGGAGCGGTCTTTTGTTTCAATAATATCATTTGAAACCCCAATAATTTTATTTTGTAGCTGCAGGTCGGTGAAGTAATCGCCAAAAACTTTTTGCGCGATTTTGTTGTTTTCGACGAGAAGAATTTTTCTACCGATAATTTCTGATTTTTGCTTGGCGTAAATATCTTCTTCTTTGACGTCAGATTCCTGCATCGGAATTGTGAACCAAAAATTTGAACCTTTTCCTTGTTCGCTAGTGACGCCGATTTTGCCATGCATCAATTCCACAAGTTCTTTGCAAATCGAAAGGCCAAGTCCGGTTCCGCCATATTTGCGCGTGGTTGACATATCAACCTGCGTGAAGGCGGTGAACATGGTGGTAATTTTTTCTGTCGGAATCCCGATGCCGCTATCTCTAATGTTGAAATTGACAAAAAAGAAATCGTCCTCGGTTTTTTCCAGCTGAATATCGATAAAGATTTGTCCGTAATAAGTGAATTTTATCGCGTTGTTTACGAGGTTATTCATCACTTGTCTGATGCGCCCAGAATCGCAAATTAGTGAAGGTGGAATTCTGTTATCGACGTTGGTAATGATCTCCAAACCTTTGTTGTTAGCGCTGTTGGACATTAGGTTGGCGACGTCCTCGATTAGATCGCGCAGATCGAAAGTGATCATTTCTAATTCAATCTTTCGCGCTTCGATTTTTGAAAAATTTAAAATGTCATTGAGGATTAAAAGCAGTGCGTCGGCGGAGCGATAAATCGTGTTAGCTTGGTCAAGCTCATCATCTTTTAACGAATTTGATTCGCGCAATGCCTGACTCATTCCGATAATGCCATTCATTGGCGTGCGCAATTCGTGCGACATGTTGGAAAGGAATTGCGATTTCGCAACACTAGCGGCTTCGGCGGCGATTCTTGCGTTAATTAATTCGCGCAAAAACGGCGCGATTTTCATGCGACGGAAAACATAAATCGTTCCCATAAAAAATACCGCCACACCAAGAGATTGGCCAACCGATACTAGAAGTTGAAAAAGTAGGTTATTGAAGGCCTGTTCCTTATGATAGCCAGTTATGGCAACAACGTGATATTCGGTGGATTTTTGGAAGCTGGTAAAAACGCATTTTCCCATCGTAAATTCTTGCGGCAGATTTCCGGTGATTGCGCCACGCATTTGCTCCACAATTCGATCTATGCTACCAACGGATTGTAATTTTTCTTTTTTAAAATCTTCGCGCGGAAAATTTTCTGAGCGGGCGAGCAAGTCGTAGTTGTTGTCGAGTAGCATGTAGCAAATATCTTCATCGCCGAAAACCCAATCAATTTGGCGCTGCATAACTTCAAGCGGTAGTTGCGCAATGAAGGTTCCTATTGGTTGCAGATCATCGTAATCGATGCGAAGTGCGACAGGAAGCATGTCGTAAGAAGTGATATCGGTATCGATGTGAATCATTTTGCCGACTTTAAGGCGCCAGGCGTTTTTTCTTTGAGCTTCGTTAATTGGGAAATAGGGATTGGGATCGATAGGAGTAGCGAGAGCGCCATCGTCAGAAGTTATGGTAATTTTCCCATTTTTATCGACGAAGTTAATGTTGATCCAAGAAGAAACGTTGCGCTGAATCGCATCTTTGTTGAGAGTTTTTTTCAGAACTTGTGCGATAATTTTTTTATCTCTTTCGCCGTGAAGAGTAAGGAGTTTGTCGCCGACATAGTTTAGGTAATTATCGACGGCGCTCATTACTGCGGTTGCAGCTTTTTCAATCACACTACTTTGGAATTTCGTTTGCTTATCTAGCGCGATCCAAAAATTGCGATGGATCATGAAACTGTTTAGCGCTAGCCAGCCAATGATTAGAAAAAGTAGGACGTAAGAAAAAATCGAATAGGCGCGTCCCAAATCCATTTTTTCTGTTGCTGATTTTTTTGGATGAAAAATCTGCTCATGTCTTTTGCGAATCTTGCGGAACTTTGTCGGATAGCTTGGATCGTATTCGCTGCGTTTTACGATTTTGTCGTGGTAATATTCATTGCGACCAAAGAAGAAGAGGGCGAAGTAGTAAGAGATGCGCTCAAAGCGAGTGGCAATTTTTTTCTTTATCGTTTTTTTACCGCTGGAATTGAGTGAGATGGAATTTGCTGACGCGGACATCTGATTTTTTCTTCCGAGTTTTTGCAGAATCTTAGAAATCATTGATCGGAAGTTGGTTAATCTCTTTTTGAAACAAATCGGAATTTATCAAGAAATAATCCTTTTGGCGAATTGTATTTTTTCGAGACTTACTGATCTCTAGCCCACGATTTAAGTGTGAGTCGAAGGAATTTCCAAACCAAAAAGTTGAAAAAATTTCTAAGTTCGAGTCGCGCCCTGTCAAATATTTTTTCCGTTTTGAAAAATTTATAAAACAGGTTCTTCAAGTTGAGACAAAATTTAAATTAAAAGGAGATAAATGTTGGCAAGGGAGATGTTAATGAGATCCATCGATGTTTGTCATCCCGATAATAGAAGTTTTGTTGCTGCCTCTAAAATCAAAAATGATGCGGAGAAAAAATCGGTTAAAACTGGTGAAGTTTTGACTTTTAAAAGAGAAGTTTCCAGCTCAGCGCAAAAAGATTTTTCTAGAATTGCTGAAGAAGAAATTACCAAAAAACAAGAACCTCAACCACAAAAAGAAGTGAAAGTATTTTTTACAAAAGATAAAGAAATTCTCGATCAGTATTACGCGTTAAGACACTACGCATATCACGATGAAAATGGCTGGAATAATTATAACGGCTCAGAGAATAAATATGATCGCAGCGGACATATTTTGGTTGCCATGAGAGATGGCAAAGTAATCGGCGGAACAAGAATAATGTTTTCCAACGAGTGCGAATATTTATCGAATGAAATCCCCGGCACCAACTTCAATTACAACGACATAGTCAGAAAATATGACAAGCGCGAAAATATTATTTTCAGCGAAATATCTGCTGTTGTGGTTGCTGATGGCGAAAGAGATCGCTCTGTTTCTATGAAAATGTTTGAGGAAAATTTAAAAGAATCCCAAAGGCGCGGATGTCAATACATTTGCGGAGTTGGTGTTGCGGTTGTTTGTAGAGATTATCGCAGAATTTTCAGAGAACTCGGATATTATTTGGAAATAGTCATGACTCGCCCGTGGCAGGTCAAAGAAACTTATGGTTTCGCCAAAATGTTTCCGATGCACGTAAAAATTTCTTAACTTTAACCAACTTCTAAAAATATGAGAAAAACAAAAACTTCTGCTCTGCTTTTTAGTTTAACTTTGCTTTGTTCTACATCGCTTAGCGCGGCAGAAACTAAGGATTCAAGCACAAGCACATTCTTTAATTCAGAAATTTTCTCATTGTCAAAAAAGAAGGAAAATGCTTTTGACGCTCCTTCCGCAACTTACGTTCTCTCCTCAGAAGATATTAGAAGATCTGGCGCAACCTCAATTCCAGAAGCATTGAGAATGGTTCCTGGTCTGCAAGTCGCTAGAATGGATGGCAATAAATGGGCAATCACAGCTAGAGGTTTTAACCGCCAATTTTCCAATAAACTTTTGGTGATGATTGATGGAAGAACTGTCTACACGAATTTATTTTCCGGTGTGTTTTGGGATATTCAGGATTACGTGATTGAAGATATCGACAGAATCGAAGTTGTCAGAGGTCCGGGAGGAACAATCTGGGGAGCTAACGCGGTGAATGGTATCATTAATATCATCACAAAAACCGCTGCTCAAACTCAGGGTATTTACGCATCTCAAATCGTTGGTAACCAAGATAAATCAATCACAGAAGTCAGATATGGCGGTGAAACTGCCAGCAAAGATTCCTATCGATTCTACGCTAAAAAAGCGATTAGAGATGGCTTGGATAAATATCAAACCAAAGGCAATAATCACGATGGCATGAAGCAAGATAGAGCGGGCTTCAGATATGATATTAGCTCAATCAAAGATAATACCATTTCACTGCATGGCGATATTTTTAGCGCTACCGCAAGCAACTATTTTGCTACACTGAACAACCCAAACAAGAATGACAAAGATTCGCGTGGTGGAAATCTCGTGATGAATTGGAACAGAAAATTATCCACCAAGTCGAATTTTATCTTAAACAGCTATCTCGATTACGACCAATTCCACATTCCGGTTTTGGAAAGAAGCGCCAGAACCTTCGATCTCGATTTCCAACATTTTTACAATTTCTCCAAAGAAAACCAATTTATCTGGGGATTGGGATATCGCCAAATTGCTGATACAATTCACGAAAGTGACGTGAATGGAATCATTCCTCTTCATTACTCAATCAACAAAAGAAATGACCAATGGTTTAGCGCCTTCATCCAAGATAAAATCGGCCTAATTCCTGATAAACTTTATTTAACGATTGGTTCGAAATTTGAGAAAAATGATTTCACCGGTTTTGAATATCAACCTAACGCCAGATTGGCCTACTACCCAACAAGAAATCAAACCTTGTGGGCATCGGTTTCTAGATCAATCAGAACACCAACCAGAGGTGAGAGTGATGTGACAATCAGAAACGAAAATAGCTCACTAGTCCTCAACCAAGGAAGTCCAACTTATGGAGTTGAGCAGCTAATAGCTTACGAAGCAGGCTACAGAATTAAGCCGAGCAGCAAGACCGTTATTGATGCTACAGCTTTCTACAATGATTACTCAAAACTAAGAACTTTTGAAGTTGTCGGAAATTCTCCAACTGCTGCAAATCTTGGTTTCGGTGAGTCGTATGGATTTGAAGTGACTGGTAAATGGCAAGTGACCAATGACTGGAAGTTGGAAGCGAACTACGACTATCTGACCATGGATTTGCATATCAGCGACAATTCAACCGACAACAACTCTGTTCTTGGTTCATCAGATAATTTGCAAAATGCAGAAGGTCAGTCTCCAAGCAATCAATTCAAACTAAAATCATTCTACAACATCACGCCGAAGTTAGAGTTTGATAATATCGTCTACTATGTCAGCAGTTTAGACAAAGGCGTCACTAACACTACCAGAGGCATTCCTTCATATGTGAGATGGGATACTCGATTGGGCTATCTCGCCACTAAAAATCTTGATTTGAGTGTCGGCGTGCAAGACTTACTAGGGCAAACTCACACCGAGTTTAAAAAGGCTCTTTACAACTACCAAACTCAAGTAGGTCGTACGTTCTATTTCAAAATGGCTTGGCGCTATTAATCGATAACGCGAATTTAGCCGTAAAATGAATTGTAAAAAATTTAAGCTAGCGATTCTCGTTGTTTTATCATCCTTGCTGCTGCCGATTAATTTCGTTGGAGCTATGGATAATGACGAAGCTGGAGCCTTTGCGGGTTTTATTCAGGATTTAATCCGTAGTTCGCAATTGGCAAAAAGTGGATCATCATGTGTTTTTGGCAATGACGAAATTTCGAAAATACTAATCGAGCAAGATCATGAAACGGTCGATCTCGACAAAGATTTGAGAAGATTAGGAGGCTGTAAAGCCGTCTACATTGCCAAAGACAGAGAAAAGGGTTTGAGAATTGAGCTTGAGAAATTTAACAAGCATAAAGTCGTCACCATTGCCGTTCTTGAAGGCTTCTCTGAAATGGGAGGAGCAATACAAGTTCAAATGGGACGAAGAAATTTTGAATTGTTAGTAAATTCAAAATTGTTAAAAGCCTCGGGCGTCAAGCTCGGCGTTTTAGCCACGAGTCTAATAATCAACTAATCGGAATCGTTATGGAAAACCAAGCGCGCAAAAGAGCAATCGATACAGAATTTCTCAGAAGCATTATCGAGAATGATATCGAGTTTGAAAAAGAGTTATTCGCGATTTTTTCCGAAAATGCCCACCGCAACATGGTGAAGATGGAAGATGCCATAAAAAGTGGCGATAATAATTCATGGTATATGGCTTCTCACGCCTTTAAAGGAGCTGCTGCATCAATTGGCGCTTTTGATCTCTCAAAGGTCTTAGAATATGCGCAAAAACATCCAGAAGATAATGCGGCGCAAAAAACTGAAATGCTAAATCAGGTTCGTGAGGAATTCCGTTTCGTTCTAGATTTCATCAACGAAGAGTTGCTAGAAAAATAATTTTCCCTTCCATCTTCGGAATCGAAACCCGCTTGGCCAAAAGGTTAGGCGGGTTTTTTTGTTTGTTATTTTTGATCAAAAATTTAGCTTGCGCGGCCATTTCTGGCCTTAAATCCAAATTTTTAAAATGAATATTATTCTCGCCAAGCCACGCGGTTTCTGCGCTGGAGTCACTCGTGCAATTGAAACTGTGGAAAAAGCTATCGCCAAATTCGGTGCGCCGGTTTATGTGCGACATGAAATTGTGCATAACAAATTTGTGGTCGAATCCTTGCGCAAAAAAGGCGCAATTTTTGTGAAGGAGGTCGAAGAAATTCCTGCTGGCGCAATCACAATTTTTTCAGCTCACGGTGTTTCTGATCGCGTTGAAGAAGATGCCGCCGAACGAGGATTGGACGTAATTGACGCCACTTGTCCCTTGGTTAGCAAAGTTCATCGCGAAGCAAAAAAATACGAAGAAGAAAATTACGAAATTATTCTTATCGGACATCGTGGCCATCCAGAAGTTGAGGGCACAAGCGGTCGCGTGAAGAAGAAGGTAATTCTTGTCACCAACGAAGAAGATGCGCGCAATGTTGAAATAAAAAATCCGGAAAAAATCGCTTACGTCACGCAAACAACTTTGAGCGTCGATGATACGAAAAAAATTGCCGAAATTCTTGAGGAAAGATTTCCGCAAATGCAACGTGGACTAGCAACGAAAGACATTTGTTATGCCACGCAAAATCGTCAAGATGCAGTGCGCTCGCTTTCAAAAATTGTTGATTTGCTTTTGGTAATTGGTGCGCAAAACAGCTCAAATTCAAATCGTTTGCGTGATCTTGGCGAAGAATCTGGTTTGCCATCTTACCTCATCAACGGCGCTGATGATGTTGATGAAAAATGGTTTGAGAATGTTGAAAATATTGGCCTAACCGCCGGCGCTTCTGCTCCCGAAATTTTAGTTCAGGAAGTGATCGAAAAAATAAAAACTCTCGCCAAAAAATCTAACAAGGATGCAAGCGTTTCTGATATGGATGGAATCACCGAAAACACATTTTTCGTTTTGCCGCGCAAAGTGCGCAAATAGCTATCTGCCGCGTGATTCATTATGCTGCTCAACTTTGCCGTTATGTTGCGCGATGATTTCTTTG
This sequence comes from uncultured Rhizobium sp., assembly GCA_964447395.1. Taxonomy (GTDB): domain Bacteria; phylum Pseudomonadota; class Alphaproteobacteria; order Rickettsiales; family UBA1997; genus UBA2645. Next base: position 111,063 of record CAYUSO010000001.1, on the reverse strand, counting down.
GCAATGTCGTGATGCGCTTCGTGATGCGCAATAATGTCTTTTATCGAAGAATTTTTCTGTTCAGCGCGTTGAGATAAATGATCATCATGAACCTGAAGATGCGCATTTTTTACTTTTCCCGCCTCGTCGGTTTCAATCACCAAATGCATTGGTTTTTCGGTAGTGGAATCGGCGTGAGGAATAGTAATTTTATTTCCTTCGCTCTGAATTCCTAAATCAGCGAGATTCATTCCAGAGCTTTTAATTTGCGTCAAAACATCGTTTGCCGCCTTCACCAGCGGATCCGACGTAATTTGATGAATCTGAATTTCTGCTTGTTTTGCATTTCTCAAAGCTTCCGTAATCGACATTTTAACCGTCGCTTCAGCAAAACGCGTTTCGCTAAAAACAGCGGCCAATTCCACAACTTTTGCGACCAAAGAAGTATTTTCTGTACGCATAAAAGACGAAACTGCTTGCAGCGAAAATTCGCGCATCTCAGCAGCGCTCGCGCCTTGCACCATCTTGGCATGATAACTTTCGGCAAAACTCGTCAAAACTCCTTTGGCACCTTTTTCGGAATTAAAAAATTTTGCGCTCAAAAGATCATTTGGCGTGATAGTTGTAAGCAGCGCAGCTTTCTGCGATTCGTAATTTTGCGTTGCAGCATCAAGATTTTTCACCGCAGTTCTGATATTTAGTGAATGTTCCAACGCAGTGAAAGCAGCGTCTTCGCCATCATGCTGCGATCCAAAAGCAGTAGATTGCTCCAAAAAAGATTGCGCCAATTGTCGGCCATAATCGGCAAAATTAATTGCTGTATTTTGCGGTGCTGCGGGAGTGTCGGACAAGGAAGAAGAAACTTTTGCGATCGCTTTTTGCGCGAAATTCGGAAGTGCTTCCGGCGTTATTCCTGCAACGCCGCGCAGAAAGGCATCAAACTTTGAAGCCAAGTTAGTTTTGGCTTCAAGCTGATGTCTTTCGGTTGCACTTTTATGCGAAGAAGAATTGTCGAGATAAGGCGCGAGCTTAGCGATTTGCTTAGGCGTGCGTCGCATTTTTTCTGCTGCGGCAAAAATTTCGGTGTTTTTATCGATGTTATTTGTTGAAGTTTGACTTGGCGCTACGCCTTCTCCGGTAAGGCTTTGCAGTGCTGCGTGATCGATTGCGATTTCACGATTTTCTTGTTTTTGCATTTGCTGTGTCGCAGCGATTTGCGCTTTTTCGTAAGTTGAAATTAAAGGCAAAATCACTTTTTCAATTTCTCTAAATCTCTCGCGATCCTTGTCAGCGCCGCGTCCGCCAATGCCAGTAGTTTTCCCAATTTTAAAAGGAGAATTATCTTTGAGGAATTGGTGAATATCGAGTTTGGCATTTGTCGCTTTAGCCTCGCAGCATTGATGAACGAAGCTCGAAACAACTTCGTCACGATTTTCAAAATCGGCAGAATTTTTAAAATCTTGTGGAAGTAAAACTTGCAGAGCTTGCTGCTTTAGCTCTTCAAACATCTGCATCGCCGGTGTGAATGAAATATAACCTTTCAGATTTTGGCCGCGAGAAATCGTCGTTTCTTCATTTTCAGTTGCGAGACGAAAGCCATATTTGCTGCCAATACCTTCAACGCCTTCTTTTCTTTCGTCGGAAACGAAACGTTGACCTTCTCGTGTGACGATTCCGATGCGCTGCATCATGCCGTTAACGGTGAATTTTTTGTCAGCATATTGCGGCTCAATATGACCATCTTTAAAGCGAACTTTTGAAGCAAATTCGCGTAATTGTTTCGGCATTTTTCCAGCTTCGACTCCGGCAATAGTCGAACTCACCAAGGCCTGAGCGACAAAGCTAGCACACATTTGATTATCGATAGTTTTGGCATATTGCGGATCCATGATTCGCGCATTGTCGATGGTGATTTTGTAGTGATCAGAAATTTCGCTGCGATAAGATAAATCGGTGCGGAAGCGGTTAGCATCAAGCGTCGGAACTTTTACATTTTCAGGAAATTTGAAACTCGAAATTGCCGAAATCGCCTGCGTGATGACGGTTGTTGAAAAAACCTGAACACCTTGACGCGTGAGAGCATCAAGCGGTGAAGTGCCGTCGGAATCAATGTGGCCGTACATTTCGCTAAGTTGGTGCGTAAAATGTTCGACGATTAAATCGCGTAAATTTGCATCTGTTGAGTGAATATCTTCTTCATGTTCAGTAGCGAAATTTGCAGTGTTGGTGTTGTCTTCGGTGCGGCGCACCGTGTTTATTTGTTGTGCAACTTTTGCTAAAATTCCTATCGCTTGCCCAACAACAGGAATGTGTTCGGAAGCCATCTGCACGCCGCCGAGAATGGCATCAATGCCATCGCCTTGCATGGCAACTTTTCCATCTTTTATTGCTTGTGCGATTACGAAAGCATCACGAAATCCGCCGCGTAAATCTTTTTCCAAAACTTGTTGTTTGGTTTGATGGGCGGATTCTTCGCGTGCTTGTTGTTGCGCCACCGCTCGCACCGCTTGATTAAGAGAAAGTTCGTTGGCGAATTTTTCAGTTCCGCGAGTGAAGTCTGTAAGTTTGGTTTCCTGATGTTGCTTAGCAGTTGCATCACGATATTGCGTGATGTCTTTCACAAATTCCTGAGCTTCGCGCGTTTGAAATTCCGTGTTTTTAATTTGCTGTTCAATTTGTGCGAGATTTTGTTGCAGCGTTTTTATTTGCGCTTGAAGAGTGCTGGTATCATTGGGTTTGCCGCCTTTGTAAGCACCAAAAGTGATGGCGGATAAAAATCTTTTAAAGCCAGATTTCGGTTTCGATTCTTCGGCAAATTTTACCCGCGCCTTTGCTAATTCATCGCTCAAACTTTTCTGCTGCGCTTGCAATTCCTGATTTTTTTCCGCGGCTAATTTTGCATAATGCGCCGCCTGCATATTTCCCAAATCAATAGTGTTTTTGATGACGACATCACGCGCTGCAGCAAAATTTTCTGTCACTTGCGGAATTGGCTGGTGCTGATCCACCGGCTTTTCTTGGTTCGAAATAAAAACCGTAAAAGGCTGAATATTTTCCTGCAAAGCATGAGAAAGCGAAGCGACGGTTTGGCGGAATTGTAGCGAATCTTGTGCATCAGCGCTAGCCAGCGGAGTTTGAGGTGAAGCTGGCAGCTCGATCAATTTTGCTGCAACTGATTGCAAACTGATTAAGCGCGCTAATTCATCGCTACGACTTTCAAACTGCGCGATTGATGGAACTTCGTTGATGCGTTGCACATTGCGCCGCAGCGCGTCGGAGAGGTGAGGAATTTCCGCGAGATCATCTTTGGTTTCGAGATGCTTGGTGATTTGATCGCAATTCGAAATCACTGCCGAAAAATAATGCGATTGCGCGATTTTTATGGCGACGAGAAAGCGATCTTGCACACGCACAAAATTGTCGAGACTTTCCTTAACTTGCGCTGGCGTTTTTTTGCTGTCGATTTTTTCAAGATCACGAATTTCAGAAATTGCTCGCGCGATTTGTTCGTAAATTTTCGCTAAATCTGGATTTCCATCAGCATCAAGTGGCAACAGTTCGTTGTCGGGAAGATTAATGCCGAGCCTTTTTCTGATTGCTGCCAATTCGGCATCGACCGTTCTTTTTTTTTCGATAGTTTCAGCTCTAACGCTGCTAATTGTCACCTTGTGGGATTCTGCTTTTGTCATTTCTACGAAGATTAATTAATCGCGTAGAGTCACGTTGTGAGCTGTTTGCGTAGCATCAACAATTTTTTTGCTTATTGCATCGATTTCTTCGGAGGTGAGGGTTTTTTCTTGAGGCTGAATTTTTACGCGCAGAGCTACGGATTTTTTGTCTTCGGCGATATTTTTTCCGCTAAAAATATCGAAAATATTTACTTCTTTGATGAGATTTTTTTCAGCATTTGTGACGGTTTTTATTAAGTCGCTAACGGCTAAATTTTTGTCAGCTAAAAATGCAAAATCGCGTTCGACAATTGGTAAATCATTAATCACAAAAGCTTTGGCAAAAGCCTTGCGCGAGCTTGATTTTTGTGAGTTTGGAAGAGAGTCGACAAAAATTTCAAAAAGATTTATGCGAGTTTTTAAATCAAATTTTTTTGTAATCGCCGGATGAATTTCGCCAAAAAATCCAACCAAATTTTTTCCTAATTTTAGAGAGCAAGAGCGGTGAGGGTGGTAATATTTTGGCGCGTCTGAAGTGTTGAGTTGCAAGCTTTCAAAGCGTAAGCCAAAATTTTCTACCACTTCAAAAAAATCTTTTTTCACATCAAAAACATCAAAATCTCTTTCATCATGATAGTGATTTTGCTCTTTATTTTTTCCGGCGCGAAGGCCTGAAATCATTAGCTTCTGCGCGTCTTCCACAAAAACATTTCCAATTTCAAAAAGTGAAAGATTAGAAAAATTTCGCAGCGAATTTTTTTTGTAAGATTCGATCAAACCAATTGCCAGAGTAGGGCGCATGTGATCCATTTCCGAAGAAATCGGATTAGCCAAAATTAATTTTTCATTTTTTTCGCCAAAAATTTCGACAAGCTTTGAATCAACAAATGACCAAGAAATTATTTCGGTAAGGCCAAGAGAGGCGAGGTGGGAGCGGCAATCGGTTAGGTGGTTGCTGATGTTAGTCGTAAGTTGTGAGTCGTAAGTCGTAAGTGGCTGTGAAGGGATTTTATCATAGCCAAAAATGCGGATTACTTCTTCGACCAAATCTTCCGAAGCAAAAATATCGTGGCGATGCGATGGGATATCAACCTCACTTACGACTAACGACTTACGACTTACGACTTTAAACCCTAAACTCGACAAAATCTCCCAAACCTTCTCCTCCGCGACTTCAACACCAGTTAGTTTTTTAATTTTTGAACTATCGAAGGTGATTTTTTTCGGTGCTGATTTTTGTCCGACGAATTTTATTTCGCTTACTTCGCCGCCACAAATTTCGAGAATTAATTGCGTTGCCAAATCAATTCCTTGTTCGCAACTAGACTCGTCAACGCCGCGTTCGAAGCGGTGTCTGGCATCGGATAAAATGTTTAATTGGCGACCAGAATATGCGACTGATGATGGTTTAAAAAATGCGGCTTCGAGTAAAATTTCTGTTGATTCCAAATCGCAGGAAGAATTTGCCGAGCCAATAACGCCAGCAATTCCAAGGCTTTTTTCTGAATCTGAAATTACTAAAATTTTTTCATCCAAAATAAATTCTTCGTTTTTTAGCGAAGTGAATTTTTCATCTTTTTTTGCAAAGCGAATTTGCAGCGGAGATTTGATTTTATTGGCGTCGTAAGCATGCATCGGACGATTCAAAACATGCATGACGTAATTCGTCACATCAACAATTGCAGAAATTGAATTGATTCCAACAGCTTGCAATTTCTCTTTCAGCCATTTTGGCGATTCACAATTTTTAACATTTTTTAAATAGCGGAAAGCGGCGTAAGGGCAGATTTCTGGCGCTTCATTTTTTACTTCAATTGAAAAAGAAAATTGCGCTGGAATTTTTTTGATTTGCAATTTTTTCAATTCGCCAATGCCAGATGCTGCAAGGTCGCGCGCAATTCCGTAAACTCCCAAACAATCGCCGCGATTTGGTGTGACGTTGATTTCAATTACTGCATCGCTGAGCGAAAAAACTTCGGTGATTTTGGTGCCGACTGGCCATTTTTCTGCGATTTCGATGATTCCAGCATCTTCATTTCCAATGCCGAGTTCGCGCGCCGAACACAACATGCCATTGCTTTCAACTCCGGCGATTTTGGCTTTTTTTATCACCATTCCATTGGCAGGAATTGTTGAGCCGATTGGTGCGTAAGCCACTTTCAAGCCGCTTCTGGCATTGCTCGCGCCGCAAATAATTTGCAGCGGCGTTGGTGAATTTGGAACTTCAACTGTGCAGATTTTTAGTTTGGTAGAATTTTCATGCGGTTTGGCTTCGATGATTTTTGCGACGGAAAATGGGGCGAGAATTTTTGCTTTATCATCAAGTGATTCAACTTCCAAACCAATGCTGGTGAGTTTCGCGCAAATCTCCTCGAGTGATGCAGAAGTTTCGAGATGCTCTTTGAGTGAGGAGAGGGTGAATTTCATGAAGCTGCATTTGTCATCCTGAGTTTGGTTCAGGATCTTGTTAAAATTCTAGATAGATCCCGAAACGAGTTCGGGATGACGAAAACATCAAAAACAAGTTCGGGACGCGTTCTTAGTGAATTCTTTCAAAATTCTTGATCGATTTTTCGACTAAATTTTCGTGAATTTTTTGATCCAAATCCATTTTTGAAGAAAGTCCATCAATGGCTGTTGAAACGATTTTTGTTTTGATTTCGCGAATTGCCGACTCTTCCTCGATTTTGATTCTTTCAAGTGCCGCAGCAGTTTTTTTGCTCACTTCTTTTTCGAGAGTATCTCTTGAATCTGCTGCTAATTTTTTTGCTTCATCCTCAGCATCTTTCAATAATTTTTGCGCAAAATCTGTTGATTCTTGATAATATTTTTCTGCGCTGGCGAGAAGTTTTTCAGCTTTTTCTCTCAGGTCTTTTGCTGTTAAAATATCTTCAGCGATTTTTTTTGATTTATTGTCCAAACCCTTGGCAATTAAAGGCCAAACGAATTTGATGATAAGTGTGGCAAATGCAAAAAATGCAATTGCTAACCAGAATTTTTCGTCGAAATGCAACATAGTTTAGCCTAAAATTTTTGCTTTGATTTCCTGAATTAGATTTTGAATTGCCGAAGCGCTTTTTGCTTCAGTTTCTTTAATGAAATTTTTGATTTCTTGACGCGATTTTTTGGTGATAGCATCGATTTTTTCTTTCATTTCTTCGACAGCTTTATCGCGATTTTTAGTGGCTTGTCTCGCAGTTTCTTCGATTTGTGATTGGTATTTTTTACTCGCTTCTTGGCGCAATTTTTCGGTTTTTGTTTGTAGAGATTCTATTTTTTGATCTAGTTCGTGAGTTAGCGCCATATCTGATTCGATGACGTTTTTTCTATTTTCAATAATTTCACGAATTCTTGGCAAAATGATAAAATGCATCGAGCAATAAAGTGCGGTGAAGCACAATAAGAACCAGAAAATTTGTGAGCTGTAAGTGGTAAAATCGAATTGAGGCATGGCAAGGATTCGTTAGGCGACCTCCATACAGAAGGCCGCCCTTATTGGATTTACGAGAACATTACGAGGAATGCGAGTAGTACTGCGAAGATACCCATCGCTTCAGCAAGACCGACGGCGATGTAGATGTATTTTTCAATTTTTGGAGCAGCAGAAGGATTGCGCGCCAAGCTGTTGAAGAAAGATCCGAAGATATTTCCGATTGCAACCGCAGCACCAGCCATGCCAATTGAGCATAGACCAACACCGATATATTTTAGAGATGCGTAATGATTTACGACTTCAGTAGCGACTTCTTGCATAGTAAAAAAAAGTTAAATTACCCATCGAAGAAACCCATAGGGAGGGATTATTTGACCTGATGGGAGGTGGGTCAAAGAATTCGTAATTGACTTAGTGCGCCTTCATTGTTTCGCCAAGATAAGCACAAACAAGAACGGAGAAAATGTAAGCCTGAAGCACGGCAACGAATAGTTCGAAACCGGTCATGATTACGCTAAACAAGAATGGCAATGTGCCAAAAATTATGCCGAGCGAGATGATAAAACCAGCTACGACCTTAAGCAGAACGTGGCCAGCGACGATGTTGGCAAAAAGACGAACCGAGAGCGTGACTGGGCGAATTAAGAATGAAAAAAGCTCGATGGCAAAAATTGCTGGAGCCATCCACAGCGGCACCCCGCTTGGTAGAAACATGTGCAAAAATCCGAAGAATCCATTTCGAATGATGGCAAAAACTGTGATGGTTATAAATGCAACCATAGCCAAAGAGAGCGTGACCGCAACTTGGCTTGTAGCGGTGAAGCTGTAAGGCGTCATGCCTAAAAAATTGCAGAGCAAGATGAAGGTAAACAGACTGAAAACTAGAGGGAAAAATTTTGCACCTTCGTCGCCAATTGTGCCTTTAATGATGTCGAAAACAAAGTTATAAACCGATTCTCCAGCAACTTGCAGACGCGAAGGAATTAGCGATTTTTTGCGTGTTGAGAAAAGCATAAAAGCGATGATGAGAAAAGTAGCTATCACCATGTAAAGCGCAGAATTTGTGAAGCTTAAATCGGTGTTTCCAATTTTAAGATCGACAATTTTTTTCACTTCAAATTGTGCGAGAGGTGAGTGTTTTTCACCATGCGCAGCACTTTCCTGCTCTTCATGTTTTGCGGCATTTTCGAGCGCAGTAATTTCTTGGCTAATTTTTTCGTGCGACATTTTAAATTCTGTTGGATTTTTTAAAAAATCTTCGTGATCTTTTTTGTTGAGATTAGAATGCCCCGCTGATGCTTGCGAATGCTTGTCAACACTCGCCAATACTAGATTTATAAGGCTTCAAAAAAGAGCGGGCAAAATATTTTTGAAGGAAAAAAAGTCAAGTTATGAAATTTTTAAAAGCCTTCACGACCTTTGCCATCTTCTCCTTTTCCAGCGTTTCGGCGCAAGAGCTGCAAGGAAAGTTTCAGGATTGGAATGTTTTTAAGACCGAAAGAGGCGACCGCATCGTTTGCTATGCGGCATCAACTCCCATAAAGCGTGAAGGCAATTACGACAAGCGCGGCGAGCCATTTTTTCTAGTGACAAATATTGAAGACGATGCTGATGAAGTCAGCGCCTCATCCGGATTTATTTTTAACAAAAATTCCAATGTTGAAGTCTCTTTCGGCTCAAAGAAGTTTTATCTCTTTCCTTACAAAATTATGGCTTGGGCCAATGATAAAAATGACGATATCGATATCATAAAAGAGATGCAAAAAAGCTCAGACATGGTCATCACCGGAATTGCGCGTGACGGAAAAATTGCCAGTGACACTTACTCTCTCATCGGTTTTGACAAGGCTTATGAAAAACTAAAACAGGTTTGTGAGGATTCGCGTTGATGCAAATTTTTACCACTTTGACAGCGATTTTTTTGGCGATTTTATGTTTAGTTTTATCGACGCGATTAATCTTTGCGATCCTCTTTAATCAAGCACAGAAGCGTTATCATAAACTCAAAAAAATCCGCAAAAAAATTCTCCCGCAAAGTAAAAAAAATTTCCCCAAAGAAGACGAAGAATTGCTACGAAAACTCGAAATTCCGCGCGCTCATTCGCAAGTAAAAGCAGAAATGAAAGGGCGAGGAAATCAGGCGCAGAGCGGAAGTTACGAGATTATTCCGTCAAAAGAACAAGAGCAGGAATTGCACGAAATGAATGAGACGCAAATTGTGGATTTCGTCAAACCAATTGGCTTTTGGACGGCGATGATTCTTGGTCAAAAGCTAACTTATCTCGTGCAATCGGCACAAATTCTCAATAAACGCGGCGATAAAGGTTTTTGGGCAAGCGTGATCGAGGCCAAAGAACGCGCGGCTGGAAGGCAACATGGACGTGGTAGATAATCCAATTTTATTTTAAAAAATGCAGGAACATCTCGATATTTTGGAAAAGAATTCTGACAAAAAGTTGGATAAAATTTCGCCGCAGGAAATCGCTGAAACAAAAAATCTGATTACGGATTTAGTCAATGAAATCGCGGCTTTAGACTCTGTTGAAGAAAAAAAAGAATTTCTAAATTTTCAATTCGGATCGCTAAAAAATAATATTTTGCATTTGGCGGCGAAGTTCGGCGATGAAGGTTCGACGGCAAAAATTTTGCAGATTTCTGGTGCGGATAAAAACTATATCGACTCCAAAAATACCGGATTTTTTACGCCGCTACATTTCGCCGCGTGCAGCGGCAGCGTTGCTGTAGCGCAGCTTTTACTTTCCGCTGGAGCTGAAAAAAATCCGCAAGCTTCGGCAGAAAATCGCAAATGGGTTCCGTTGCATTATGCGGCGCAATTTGGTCACGCACAAGTGGTTGAAGCCTTGATTTCAGCTGGTGTAGACAAGGAAACCAAAACTGGATTTGGATTAACTCCGCTCATTGTTGCAGCAGAATTTGGACAAAAAAATGTCGTAGAATTTTTGCTAAAAATTCGCGCCGATAAAAATGCTCGCACCGTTGAAGATAATCACAGCATGAACGCTTTGCACTATGCCGCTGTAGGCAATTTCATCGATGTTGTTTTGCTGTTTTTGGATGATGGAGTTGATATTGAAGCCGAGACAAATCTCGGATTTAGCGCGCTAGAAATTGCCGCAAAATCTGGTCACGCCAAAGTAGTTTTTCTATTGCTGTCGTGGGGAGCGAGTAAGGCGGAAGCGATTCAAAAAAATTTTAAAGAAATCAAAAGCGAAGAAGTAAAAAAGGAAATTTCTGCTTACGTTGCGGCGAAAAAAAATCTGTTTAACGCAAAATGGCTGAAGACTTTCGCGCCTACTCTCATCGAGTCTCTAGCTAAGTTTGACAAAAATAATTTAGGTGAAGCAAAGGTGATAATTTCGCCCGAAGTTTCCTACAATGCTCACGCAATTTTAGCGCTGAAAAGCGAGTTTGGTTTAGTTAAAAAAACTACAAAAAATCTCGATCAATTTGCCGCTGAAAATAAAATTTCTGAATTGGTTTCGGCGCTAGAGAATCTTAGGAAAATCGAGTTAGAAGCGAAGATGGAAAAGATGAGAATTAGGTCAAATTAGCGTTCTATTTTGCTGCTATTTTTTCGATGTGAAGACAGATCCCGAAACGAGTTCGGGATGACAATCTTGGTGAGATTTTCCTTAATAAATTGCCATCTCAAACTCTCAAATTGTCATCCCGAACTCGTTTCGGGATCTGTCTCAAACCAATGTCATCAACTCCAAGAATCTCTCAACATCTGCCTTTTTCGGATAAGAAAAATATCCGCCATCACCAAGTTTTTTTTGCGAAATAGTTGAAATTTTTTCACCGCGAGAAATTTTTTCTAAAGCTCGCAAAACTAATGCTGATCCGCCTTCGTAGAGCTTGTTAATGTTTAAAAATAGCGACGAATTCCAATCAATTTCATCTTCAAAAAATTCAATAATTTCTCCAGTATCGATGCCGGAATCGTTGATGTAATGCAGAGTCATTCCGATCTTTTTTTCGCCGTTTAAAATCGCCCAAAATGTCGCCAAAATTCCGCGATATTTCGGTAAAATTCCCGAATGAAGATTTATCACGCCATAGCGCGGAACGTTGATTAGAGCCTGTTTGAAGATCTGTCCGAAGCGAATCGAAATTATCAAATCAGGAGCAAAATCGCGAAAATTCTGCAGCGCATTTTCCGCATTCACATCGTCAAAAGATTCAACCTCAAACCCAAATTTTTCCCGCCAATCAAACCGACATTTTTCGTGCTCCTTCAACTCTAAAATTCCCTCCGACAACTCAAAATTCCCCCCAACTTTCTGCGATAAAATAACCTTCACCACATGCCTTTCCAAACCCGGCAAAAGCAAATCCAGCGCGGCCGCAGAGTGCATGTCGTTGTTGAGGAAGAGGAGGAGGTTCATCTCTGTTTGCTTGCAGGTTGTGTGGTCAAAGTGGCAACTGTGGCAGAAAACGCTTCTCCATTGCTTCTTGATAGCGATCTGGCTGGGGCATTCTGAATTTTTTCAGTTGCAAGTGATATGCTATCAAAGGCTTGAGCCATCTCTTGCGCTGAGTTGTTCAGAGTTACTCTTACCAACATTTTATCTTGTTCAAAAAGAAAACATTCGCCGGGAACTGTTCCGACAGAGGCTTCCTCAAGTAAAAATCTGGAGATGTCGAGTCCTGTGCTAAGGGGTTTTCCGTTGTGGATTTTTCCTCGCAGTCCAGAAAAATCTAACATGTAAACATTGGCTGCGTCGGGATTTGCAATCAGGGGTTTGACGTAGATTTTTTCTTCACTGAATTGTTGGCTGAATTTTTGATTTAATTTAGAAATTTTTTCCTCGATGAGGTGAATATTTTGCAAATAGTAATCGCGACATTTCTCCAAATATTCCCTGTTCTCGTCGCTGTCTTCAAGGGAGGCTGCTACTATTTTTTGAGAATGTCTTGTCGGATATCCACCAAGTTTTTCAAAGCTTTGAATAAGATCTCTGCGACCAACGCAAAAGCCAGTTTTAACTCCTATAAACATTGATTTGGAGGCGCTTGTGATGGTGATGCTGTGCTCCAATATATCTCCACCAATCGCGGCAATCGGAAAATGTTTTTTTTGGGTCAATGAATTATTCATGAATGCTTCATCGGAGATTATAAAAACCTCATGCCTTTTTGCGATATCAGCAATTGCTCGCGCATATTCCTCTGTCATCACGGCACCAGTTGGATTATTTGGATAGCATAATAGTAGCGCTTTGACGCCAGTTCTCACAATTTTTTCTTCAAGCTCTTTTAAGTTGGGCAAAAAATTATTTTCTGCTTTGGTGGCCAGAGTTTCAAATCCAATATTTCGCACTCTGAATTGTTTGAAGTAATAGCCAAATGTTGGCGTTAAGACTAAGATTTTTTTATCCGCATTAAGTCCGAGTGCTGTGTAAACATGATCAAGAGCGGACAAAATACCATCGCTTAAGGAAACACTTCCTCCATCGCATCGAATGCCGCGTCTGTTAAAAAAATTGACGCATTCTTGTAGAGTTTGCTGTTCGCCGCGAGACTCTCCCCTGACTTCCATCAAGTCTTGAAAATCAACTTCTCTCATTAACGCCAATATTTTTGATGGTGGAGAGATCTTGCTATTTGATGGATTTGGCGCCTCTGCCGATGTAAAATCAAACCTCGACCGAGAGCATTGTTCGAGAAATGCAAAAGCTTCTTGATGAAGTGGGTATTGAGGTTCAATTTGTTGCTGAGGTTCTCTTCTTCTCATGGTTATCCGAATCTTTCAGAGGTAATTAGCAGGATTTTTGCTCTAAGATTTTTTAAATCTTCTGATCTTGTCGCTACAATTAAAGTAGAACTATTCTCGTAACTTCTAGCAAACGCTGTTAGGTCTTGAAGGCATTGCTCTAGTGATTCATCGCTAAAACTTTTTAGATGTTCAAAAGTGGAGTAAATTTTATCACTTATTTTAATTTTCTGAGATTGGTTTTGTTGTGAATTTTCTAATTTTTTTTCGATGTCAAAAACTAAATTCATCAGCGCTTGATCTAGAGATTTTTTAGCGATTTTTAGTTGAGATAAAGATTTTTCATCTGACAAAAACCTTGCCTCAAGAAACAAGATAAAGCGCTTCACCTCGTCAAGTTTGGTTAGTTTTTCTAAAATCAAGTCAGCATTCATCGTTAGAAAATTTTAGTTTTTTCTGGTAAGGTTTCGTTGATCTGATCTAGCGGTGAGAGGGAGAATTCTATCTATTGAAAAAATCAATAGTTATCAATTAACCATGATGGTTTTTATGAGCAAGATTTTATCTTGTTGTTTTGTAAATTATGGATCTTGAAGGGTTAGAGATGTGCAAAATTATTCTTTCACGAAGAGTCTCCAATCTTTACCAGCCTTATTGATTGCGGTTATTAAGTTACTCACAATGGGTTTCAGTATTTGTCCATTTTTTGTTGCGATGCTATAGCTCATTTGAGGAAAAAAATTTGCCAAATTTTTTATCACTAAATCTTCATCATTTTTATCGAGGCAAATTGTCGAGACAATCGCGACAAAATTATTCTCCTTTACGAAAGGTTTTAGCATTTCCCAATTGCCATTTTCAAACTCGACACTTCCCTTGATGCCATGAGTCCTGACCGCTTCTTCGAATAGTGGTAAGGTAATCAGATTTCGATCAATGCGAATTAAGTCAAAATCCTTCAAGTCCTTCAGACTTTTTATCGATTTTTTTGCCAGAGGATGCCTCTTATTCATTATTAGAGCCGGATCGTAGGAAACAGTTTCGGTCTGCTTAATTTCAGGTTCGTGAGGTATGTTTGGATAAAATGCTAAATCAATTTCACCGTCTTTTAATTTTTTTATCGCTTCGACAGGCGCTATATTTCTGATCATAATTTTTGCCTCCGGATGCAGTTTTTTAAAATTAGAAACTATGCTTGGCATCAGGTAGGAAATGGCGATGTGATGTACTGCGATATCAACTTCTTTTTGCTCAGTTTGTTTTTTACGATTTAAAAATTTTTCAACTACCGATTCGAATTCATGCATCAAAGGGCAGGCTATTTGATAAAATTCTTCGCCATCTTCAGTAAGTGAAAAAGGTTTAGAGCTACGTTTTAAAAGCTGGAATCCAAGATCTCGTTCCAATGACTGGATTTGAAGTGTGACTGTTGATTGCGTTAAATTCATCATTCGAGCCGCTTCCGAGATGCTTCTGTAGCGCGCAGCATAATAAAATCCCTTAATTTGCTGTTGGCGATTTTTTTTGTAGAGGAAGTCGTGTAGGGCTATTTTCATGATGAGAATTGATTTTATTAATGAACATATTGAAGAGCTTTATATTTCTAATTTGCCTTTCCTGCTCTGATCAATTTCTTTGCCGCAATGTTTTTGAGATATTAAATCAAACGACTCATTTCGGCACATGAAACTATTACAAATACAACAAGCTCACCCATCCGTAACTCGTTTGAAATCAACAGAATCAAGTGCCGTGATGAGTTCTTCAGATTTTCTCCCAGCAATTTTTCACGAACTGAAAACGCCATTATCTGCCATCTCTGGATTTGCACAAAATCTACAACAATTGGTTCGCAATCCTTCCGCCGTAGAAGAGTGTGAAGAATCAATAAAAGAAATTATCGCAGTCGTTGAGGATATGAATGAGATCATAATCGATTTGCTCGATGTTTCTCGGGCGTCATATGCAAATCCATCGATTCATCTAGGAAATAAAATTAATCCACCAGACGTTATTTCTAAGTCTGTAAGACTTAATCGAGACTATGCTTTGCGTCGTAAAATTATTCTTAAAACTGAGATCGTAAGTGAAATAGAGCCGATCAATTTGGATGAAAAAAGAACCAAGCAGATTTTAACAAATTTAATTTCTAACGCGGTGAAATATTCGAGAGAAGGGAGTGAGGTTAGAATAGTGGCTGGCGTTGAGAATGGTTTTCTTGAAATTGCCGTCATCGATTGTGGCTTTGGAATAAGCAAAGATCAGATGTCTATCGCTTTCTCTAAATATGGCATAATTGCCAATGAGAATTCAGGAAAAGTAGATTCTTTTGGACTTGGACTTCCCATAGTTAAACAGCTTGTAGAGCTACAGAATGGTAGTATCGAAATAAAATCCACAGTTGGAGTTGGAACTGAAATAAAAATAAAATTTCCCTATCGATAGCCAACAATCTTCCACCACTCGCAAACCCGTAATGCGCGTTTTATCCGGCCTCCGTCGAAGAAATTTGGCGGAGGTTTTTTAGATTAAGTTTAGTTTTTTCATCTCTTTTTTGATGCGCTCTTTTGCTGCATTTGATGGCGAAGTGAGGGGGAGGCGGATTTCTTCGCGGCAGAGGCCAAGCAGGCTGGCGGCGTATTTTATTGGAATCGGATTAGTCTCGCAAAACATTGCGGCGTGAAGCGCGGTGAGCTTGTCTTGGAGTTTTAGCGCGGCGGCGTAATCGCCTTTTGCGGTTAATTTTTGCAGATCAGAAACCATTTTTGGAGCAATGTTGGAAGTGACAGAAATCACGCCATTTCCGCCCATGGCGTTGAAACCGACGACTGTCGCATCTTCGCCGGAAAGGTAGGAAAATTTCTTTTTGATGAGGAGGCGAAGGCTTGCAACTCTAGCGAGATCGCCAGTTGCATC
Organism: uncultured Rhizobium sp.; assembly: GCA_964447395.1. Taxonomy (GTDB): domain Bacteria; phylum Pseudomonadota; class Alphaproteobacteria; order Rickettsiales; family UBA1997; genus UBA2645. The sequence goes on along the minus strand of CAYUSO010000001.1, from coordinate 95,330 downwards.
TTTGATGCCGACGACATTTTTTAGTTCAGCGATTCGTGCTAAATTTTCGTCAGAAATGTTGATTACGGAGCGGCCGGGAATGTTGTAAATTATGAGCGGAATTCCAACTTTATCCAATTCTTTAAAATGCTGAAAAACCCCTTCTGGCGTGGGTTTGTTGTAGTAAGGAGCGACGATCAGACAAGAATCAGCGCCGATTTTTTTGGCAAATTTTGTCATCGTCACCGCTTCATCAGTTGAGTTCGAACCAGTGCCAGCCATGATTTTAACGCGACCTTTGGTGAATTTTACGCAGCGCTCAATCACGAAATTATGCTCATCATGTGATAGCGTTGGAGACTCGCCAGTTGTGCCGCAAGGGACTATTCCATCGACACCATTTTTAATTTGAAACTCGACTAAATTTTGCAGCGATTTTTCATCAATTTTTCCGTTTTTAAAAGGCGTGATTAAGGCCGTGAAGGTTTCTGCTGACATGATATTTTAAATTGATTTTGTTTGGATGGAATTTAGTTTTCGCGCGCAAATTATTTGTCAGATTCCTTAAATTCAATCAACAAAATGGACAGTTCTCAAACCTTGCAGGCAGTTGCCAGCGCTGATTTCGTCTCGTCGCAATATTTTCCAATTTTGCTATTCTTGGCGGTGGCAATTGGTCTTTCTTGCGTCATTATGGCAGTGCCTTTTTTGCTCAATAAAATGCGTCCCGACAGCGAAAAAAATTCGCCTTATGAATGCGGTTTTGAAGGCGAGGGCAGAGTGCGCAACGAGTTCGATGTGCAATTTTATTTGGTGGCAATTTTATTCATAATTTTCGATCTCGAAGTCGCCTTTTTATTTCCTTGGGCAGTGTCTCTCGGCAAAATCGGCATTTTCGGATTTTGGTCGATGATGGTATTTTTAACTCTGCTAACCATCGGCTTCATTTACGAATGGAAGCGCGGTGCACTTGAATGGAAATGAGTAAATTTAGAATTAAGAATTGAGAATTCTGACCTGTTGGTTTGTGGCAAATTTCAAATTCTCAATTCTCAATTTTAAATTCTTAATTCTTAATTTTTTCATGAACAACCTCAGCCCCTTAAACCAAGACATCCTACTCTCCCAAGTTTCTGATGAGGTCAGCAATCGCGGTTTTGTTACGGCAAAAATTGATGAGCTCGTCAATTGGGCGCGCACCGGCTCATTGTGGCCGATGACTTTCGGGCTGGCTTGCTGCGCGGTTGAAATGATGCAAACCGCGGCAAGTCGTTATGATCTTGATCGTTTTGGCCTAATCTTCCGTCCTTCGCCGCGTCAGTCTGACGTGATGATCGTCGCTGGAACTCTCACCAACAAAATGGCGCCAGCTTTGCGAAAAGTTTATGACCAAATGGCCGAACCGCGCTACGTAATTTCGATGGGAAGCTGCGCTAATGGCGGCGGCTACTACCATTATTCCTATTCTGTTGTTCGTGGTTGCGATCGTATCGTTCCGGTTGACGTTTACGTTCCAGGATGCCCTCCAACCGCGGAAGCACTGCTTTACGGCGTTTTATTACTACAAAGAAAAATCAAAAGAACTGGGAAATTTAGGCGTTAAAAAAACAGACCAAACGTCTGTTTTTAGCCTAAATGAGCATGAGCGCCTAGGCGCGAATCTCGGCGTTAAAAAAACAGACCAAACGTCTGTTTTTAGCCTAAATGAGCATGAGCGCCTAGGCGCGAATCTCGGCGTTAAAAAATAAAATTATGAACCAAGATCTCAAAAAACAGGCCGATTACATCAAAGAAAATTTTGCTGAGGTGAGAGTTGTTGAGCCAATCGCGCATGACAATCTCATCATTTACATCGCGCCAAAAAAACTCGTCGAGTTTCTAACTTTTTTGCGTGACGACGAAAAACTTTCTTTCAAAACTTTGCTTGATGTTTTTGGCGCTGATCTTCTCGGACTTAGAGAACCACGCTTCGAAGTCATTTACAATCTTTTAAGCTACAAGCTAAATAATCGCCTCACCGTGAAAGTTGCGCTTGAAGATGGCGAAAAAGTTGCAACTGCGATTTCAGTTTTTTCTGCTGCCGGTTGGTTTGAACGCGAGACTTTCGACATGTATGGCATTGAATTTGCAGGCCATCCTGATCCGCGACGCATCCTTACTGATTATGGTTTTAAAGGCCATCCATTGCGCAAAGATTTTCCACTTACAGGTTATGAAGAAGTGCGCTACGATGCCGAGCAGAAAAAAGTGGTTTACGAGCCAGTAAAACTAATGCAGGAATTTCGTAATTTCGATTTTGAAATGCCGTGGAGCGGTGCGGAATATGCGATTTCTAAAGGCGAAAAAAAGTAATCTCAAAATTTCATGAAAGAATTTTTCAGCAAAATCGAATCATCTTTTTCAAAAGCCACGAAAGGCGAGGAAAGCTTGTCAAATCTGATTCAGTGGTGGGGAATTGGTGGTTATTTTGCCGCTTATTTTGTTGCAGAAAAGTTGGTAAAATTTTCCGATCTTCGCTTTTTTGATGCGGTAATCTCAATCGTAACAGCCATCTATTTTGCTTGGCATATTTACGCTTTAAAAAAATGTTCCCCAAAAAAACCTCAGCTTACTAAGGAGGAAAAGGAGGCTATTAAAAGACAAAATCGGCATCAGTTTGGAAAGAAATTTTTACGCAAATTATTTTTGCAAGAGCCACTCGGCGAATGGAATCCGGTGTTGATGTCAATCGTGGTGGATATTTTTTGTATCGCGCATTTCCTGACTTACGTGATTAGGTTATAAGATTAGAAACCGTCGCAAATCCTACCTTTTGTTGCGATTCTCTTCCAGAAATTTTCCTGCCAAATAAAGTGATCCGCAAACCATAATCAGAGCCTTCTCGTCGGTTTTTATTTTTTCGAAAGCATCATCAAAATTTTTTGCGTTTTGTGATTTAATACCGAGATTTTCAGCGATTTTTTTTATCTCATCCGCTTCACGCGATCTTGATTCATCAGGAATTCTTATTGCGATTAATTCGTCGATTTCTCCGCTAATTTTCTGCAAAAAATCCTGACAATTTTTGTCTTTCAGCATGGAAAAAATCAGGATTATTTTTTTATTTTTCTGTGTTTTTAGAAATTCTAAAACCGTTTCTGCACCTTGTAAATTATGACTGCCATCGAGATAGAGTTCGCAGTTTTCTGGCAGATTCTCAAAAAATTTTCCCGATAAAATTTTCTGCAAACGTGCCGGCCAAAATGCCTTCTTTAATCCGGATTTTATCTGCTCCTCGCTTACCGAAAATTTTTTCTGCGCCTTCGCAACCGCAACCGCAAGTGCTGCGTTTTCTTGTTGGTAGTTTCCAGTTAGTCGTAAGTCGTAAGTCGTAAGTCGTAAGTCGTAAATTATTTTACAATTCAGGATAGAGGCTTGATTTTCAAGAACTCGCAGCACTTCTTCTTTCTGTTTTCCAATCACCACCGGACAATTTTTTTTGATGATTCCAGCTTTTTCGAAAGCGATTTTTTCCAGCCTATTTCCCAAAAATTCTTCGTGATCGAAATCAATCGGAGTGATCACTGAACATAAAACTTTCGGCAAAATATTCGTCGCATCCAATCTGCCGCCAAGGCCGGTTTCGAGTAAAAGCAAATCGGCTTTGACGCGGCTAAAGGCAAGGAACGCCGCCACTGTCACTCCTTCAAAAAAAGTGACAGGAATTGGCGGAGATTTTTCGGCCGCCTCTTTGCATTCGCGTAAAATTTCATTCAAAAAATCGTCAGAAATTTCTTCGCCGGCGAGCGCGATTCTTTCATTAAAATTTACTAAATGTGGCGAAGTGTAAGTGTGAATTTTTAAACCAGATTCAGCAAAAATCGCGCGCAAAAAAGCCAGCGTCGAACCCTTACCATTCGTGCCTGCGATGTGAATTGTTGGCGGAAGTTTGAGATGTGGATTTTCCAATCTTTCGAGCAGCTGATAAACGCGAGAAAGTCCGAGTTCGATGTCGTTATAATTCGAGGGATTTGGCCAGAAAGGCAGCTTCATCTTTGTCTCAAAAACACTTTGTAGGTGCGGTGAAAATGGTAATTAAATTCGGCGCCGAAAATAAAAACCAAACTGACGAGATAAAAAAACATCAGCGAAATTATGATGCCAGCGAGTGAGCCGTAAACGAAATTTACTTGATGAAAATGATTGAGATAAAAAGAGAAAACTCTTTCTAGTATTGCCCAGAGAAATACCGCCAATGCTGAGCCGGGAACGGTTTGAGTAAATTTCTGCTTGGCGTTTGGAAGCGCGTAATAAAGCAGAGAAGTGGCGCAGGTGAGAACGAAAAAAATCGCGATTTGTCGAATGTAGAAAAAGTCATAATCGATGTGAAAACCGAGATGAAGTTTTGCCTCGAATTCTTTCAAAACTGTTGGCACGACGACGAAAACTATGATGCCACTGACGATGACAAAAGTGATAACAAAAAATTCTAAAATGCTGATGAGGCGCCGCAGCAAATAAGGCGGCGGAAGGGCAACACGATAAGCGCGATTGAGAATTGTGCGGCAACCTTCAACCGAAGATGATGCTGTCCAAATCACGCCAATAATGGCGATGGTGAGCAGACTTTGTTCTGGTCCAGAAATAATTTCGTCTATGCGCGGAGCCAGCGCTTCCGCCATTTCTCGCGGTGCTGAAGAAAGAATCGTTTGTACAACATGAACGCCCATTTCAGATGCGCCAACGAGCCCGATGATCGAGATCAAAAAAATCAAAAATGGAAAAAGTGAAAGCAAAATCAGAAACGCCAAATAACCAGCATGCTCAACGCCATCCTGTCTTACAACATCAATGATCGCGATGCGAAAAATTTGGATCGGAATCAGGAAATATTTGTGAAAATAATAGGAAAATTTTGTGCGCTGTTTGTAGGGCATTGAACAATTTTTTGGATTTGAATCTGTCGCAAAGATTTGTTCGCAAGCGCTTTGTGAGCAATAGTTTTTTTGGAGGATTTTTGGCGACTATCCCATGACGAGCTAATTTTTATTCTCAGCTCTCCGAGTAGAGTCGAGGGGCGGGGAGTTTGCTTTCCCACCCCTCGACGACGGCCTTCGGCCTTTTCTCGGGGAGCTGAGAAGTTTCAACGAGTTAAAATGGTAAGTTTTTAGGGCCTAAAAAAGTTGTCTTGGCTTTAAGGGAGAAAGCGGCGATGCTTCTGTTTGTAAGACGCTACTACTTGTTGAGTTTGGAGTTCCTGTGGCTGATTCAATTCTTAACTCGGCAGACATCGGCGTGCTTGGAGGGGTTCTGGTTCGCAATCTTGACGGAGAATCACTCGGCGTGTTTGGACGGGTTTTACTTCGCGAGAAATTACCCTCCCTTCTTATGCTGGCTGCGACTTCGGATAAAGAACGTCGCCCAATTGTCACTCCATCTGCTGCGGAGATTAAATTAACTCCTGACTTCACAACTTTTTTGTGAGCCATTGCCAGGATCAAGTCAGCTGTGGTATTGGCGTAATCTTTATCTTCTGACAACAAGGTTCTAAGGTTAGTACTGACAGAATTTGAAGTAATGCCGCGTCCTGAAGTTTTAAAAACTTTTTCCACCTCAGAAGTAATTTTTAAAATCGAATCAATATTATCAGTAGGGGTTTTTTCACCAGATGGATCGATGAAATTTACAACAATGTCAGCGCCGTCTTCTCGAATTATTTGCACCAATCCAAAATGGTTTTGATCTATTTTGATCGGTATTAAAATCTGACTCGCGCTCTCATCGCGAGCATTTTCTAATGCTGATCCAAGTTGTGCAGGATCTTGAAGTAAGCAGGTTGGAATAACGATTGATTCACCAATTCTTACAGGCCCTTCTCTGAGGCTAGAGCTAATTTTCTGATTAAGATAATTACCACTTCTAGGCTCCCGCGCCACTGCGCTACTTGCTGCTGGACTAGTGGAGATGGAAGAGTCCATAGATTCTGTGACTCTTTCAATTGATTCGATGTCGAAATCACGGAGTGGTTCTTGGTCTAAAAATAGATGATTTTTTGTTCCATTTTTTACTACGGTTAGTCTTTCAGTGGCTAAGGCTCTGATTACCGAGGCTGTAGTTTGGCTGCAATTGCTAGTATTTGCTTCAGTTTGGCCGCAATTGCTAGTATTTGCTTCTTGTAGAGTGAGAGTGGTGCAGGTTTGATAGGCTTCAAATTTGGTACTTTTGCCGCAAGCGAAAGTTAGAGCCGCTCTTACTTTGCCAAGAGCTTGTCTGTCTTGTTCAATAAACTCTCCTCTGGGATCTATGTAGTTTAAGGTTACATTTTCATTATCTATGAGAACTTGAAGCGTTATAAAATGTTTTTTGTGAACATGTAGGGGAATGAGGATATGTCTGATCCCGAGTCCTATTTGTTTTTTCAGCTCTTCTCCCAAGAGCTTATGGTTTTGTTGCAGAGTTGAAGAGAGGATGGCGACGTTTCCGATAGTCACAGACGATTCTGATTGTAGCCGCAAATCAATTGCTAAATCCACATCTTTATCGGAGCTGCCAGAATGAGATTCTGCGCTACTGCTAGCCGCAGCCGTTGCCACTCTTGGTTTGCGACTAGCTTTTTGTGCTGGTGTTGTAGCTCTTGCAACAACAGCACTTAAAGCAGCATTTTCTAAAAATAATCCTTGGCCTTCGCTTATCCTTACCTTTTGCACCGAAATTGGAGCTGCTGCTGCGCTATCACCAACTGCTGCTACCGCGCTACCACCGGCAGACACCAATCTTGGCCCGCGATTAGTTTTTCGTGCTGGCGTTGCTGGCGGTGTAGCTCTTGCAGCAACGGCACTTAAAGTAGCATTTCCTGAAAATAATCTTTGGCTGTCACTCATCTCTACTGCTTGCTGCAAGATTAAAACTAGCTCTCCGGCAAATCTATTTCTCTCTTCTTTTGCTTTTACTCCTTCTCCTTTTTCTCCTTCTACTTCCTCTACTTCCTCTACTTCTTCCCCTTCTTCTTTTTCTTCTACTTCCGCTATATTAAAAATTCTTTCAAGTGAAGTGGAGGACTTACTGCGCGGAGTGCAAATTCTCTCTAAAAAACCATCTACTAAAGCTTTTAGCATTTCTCCGCGCCTCTCTCCCTCTGTTTCGGGAATAATGCCAGAAATAATATCGCAACATAAAATCCCCATGCATCGAACATGTCTTCTTATTAGATTTTTTGAGATTATCGCGAGAGTGTCGTCAATGATTGATTCACCATATATTTTACGATCTTCTTCTAATTCCGTTTTAAGTTCTATTAATTCTGTTTTAAGCTTGTCGTAGTCGAGATCCAGGAGAGTGTAAAAATAATCTTCAAGTCGCGTTGCGATACTCGATGGGGTTTGGGTTTGAAGCTTTTTAAACTGACCAATAACTGTCTTTTTGGATACGGCAGATTCATTATTTTCGATCACTCTTTTTACCGCAGGATGTTTCAAGTCGGGTTTATCACCATTTGCTGATATTTTTAACACCACCTCTTTATTCGCTTTCAGGAGCTGATAATATGTTCTTAAATCTTCCAGAGCATAAGCGGCCTTGCTCTCATTGTTTTCCACAGATTTATCCGTTCCCAATGATCCAAATTTTTCAGCATTAATGGTGTTAACAAAAAGATTGGAGATAGCACAAATTTCTTCACAAACAGTGCGTTGTTGATTGGATTTTAGAGCTCGATCCATTTCATCAACCGCTTCTTGTGAGAAACCATTACGCTTAAGTTTTGTTGTAATAGTCCTTCTGATACGATCAAAATTTGATTCATCTTCTTGAGGTGATGAAGGGCTATTATCGTTTGATGCAGGAGTATCTCCGCGAAGATTATTTATTATGGCCGTAGCTTTTGCGATAAAGCTCTGACGATCGCTAATGGAACTCTTTCCCACTTTCTTGTCATTGAAAGTAAAAGCGAGCCTATCAAAAATAATTTTTCTTAAGTCGCGAAATCTTGTCACTCGTGGAATTGAGTGAATTACAGCAGATAAAAATGTGACATATGCCGTTACGTGATCTCCCTGCTTTTCGTTTTTTTCTAGTTGTCTAAACGTTTTGTTTTTATCGCGATCACTTGAGATTAAGAATGTCACATCGCCATTTTCGTCAATTTTGTAACGAATGATTTCAGCTGGTTTGTGATTTAGAAAATGACGAACTTCTAAAGATTCTTGCGATGAAGATACCGCTTGCGCAGATGAAGTTCCTGCTTCCGAAGATGAAGCGCTCACCGCCGAAGATGAAGATTTCGCTGCTGTTGAAGGTTCTATATGATTTGCTATTTTGCTCACAAGAACTGATGCCCGATGTAGCAGCTCATCACCAATTGCTTTTTCAGCCAGAGCGCGTTCTGAATCCGATAAGTCTTTGCACAAAGGTATCGTGACAAACCTTTCGACGGATTGCTTATGATTTTCTATGAGAGCCTCAAGATCTTTTTTTAGCTTTTCCGGTATTGAGTTACCAAGTAACGACGACACTCTAGTAAAAAGCCGCTGTGTAAATTGTATTGGAGTTAATTGACTATCGCCTCCTTTAAGAATTTTCTGAACAAATTCTATGATCTCGCGTTCTAACTCACTTTGTCGATTATTCTTCATATCGACCAAAACTATTTTTCCGCTTTTTTCTCTGGTAAAAAAATATTTTAAAGTGACGTGAGATTTAGATGTTTTGATGCTGTCCGGCATCACAATGCTGGAGCCAGTTGATATTATGGTATTACCAGATTTTCTCAAGTCCGAGTCAGATCTCATGCTTGATTTAGTGTGAAGTTGTAATTGTATGTCTCTTCGAGTGGCGCTTAATTCGAAATTATCCCAAGAAGTTTGTTGTCACCTCAATTCCATTTTTAATTTTATTTTTTTTACAATCTGTGCCAAAATTCTCAGAATTCTCGCAAGTTTTAGATGAAAAAGTGAGGGAGGTTGCTCTTCCATTTTCTATAGATTTGACCGATGAGCAAAAGAGATGTCATCTCAAATCACTTTCTTCACATTTGGATTTTGCAACTGGAGGAAGGTTTCACGGTGAGTTGCTTTCAGGAGCTAACACTCAGGACAAAATTTTAATTTTTGATCTAGTAAATTATTTTGCCAATAAAGGCTCTAGAAGCAGTGATGACGAGGCTATTTTCGTAGCAATAAAAACAAAATTTCGCCATCGACTCACCCAAAACCTTATTCTAAAATCATGCATTCTTGCCCTTGGCGATAAAGAGGCGGTGGATGAATTTTTGCGAGAATCTAAACTCAACATTCCTGCGTCATCACACGAAGTTTACGCAAAATATTTTAAAGAATCGGCGCAAAAAATGGTTGAAGTTTTAACCGATCACATGATTCGCTGCGAAGATTTGAGAGAGGGCATCGATGTCTATACCAAAGGCTCCAACGCACTTCTTAGCAAATTACAAAGTGGCGAAACATTGCCAATACTTGACTCCATAAAAGCCGGATCCGCAGTTGCTAAAAAACTAACTCCTGCGACGGCAGTTGAGTCGCGAGTAGAAAGAGTTGTTAGATTTGCTGATGATAGAGCGGCAGAGAGTAGCACTAGATAGCTTCCTTCCGAAAGAAAAACCCATCTAGCGAAAATTTTTCGCGGGCGAAAATTTTTTGGGATTCGATGCGTTTGGTTTCTAAATTTCCGATGATGTTTTTGCAGCCGAAAATCGCCGCTTGCCATTCGGCCCAGCGCAGCAGCATTTTGCCAACTCCGATGCCGCGTTTTTGACGATCAATCATAAAATCTTCGATTTCCAACGCCTTACCGTAATGCAATTTGCGAATTATGCGAATGCCGATGACACCAATGCAGCGGCCGTTTTCCACGTTTTCATCTTCAAACACCGCCGCCATTTTATAGCCGCGTTGCATCATGTTTAAAATATCTTCGATGTAAGTTTTTTTGTTTAGATCAGAGTAGATTTGTTCAAGAACCGCGCTGGTTTCCAAGATTTCTTCGTGAGTCTGAATTTCTTTTATTTGCATTTTTTTAATCGATTTTTAGGTTGCGCGCGCCGCAATCAAGCCGCTTCCGCAAGTCATTTCATTTCAACAAAAAATCAATTAAAATATGGCAAGACCAAGCATCGTTGCAGCTAATGCATCTTCTTTAACAAGTGCTCCAAAACGTGATCACATCACACTTTTTCAAGATGTTTTGAAGACGGCTTTTGCAACAGCGGTTGCGGAATCGGAGGCTGATGAAAAAGTAAAAATTGCTTTTGTGGAAATTGAAAAAGCGAAAAAAATTCCTGATTCAGAAAGTAGAAATCGCAGGTTTTTGGAAATTCATGGCGAGCTAGATAAATCAACTCTCGCCGCTGTTTTAGAAATTGATGCCAAGCAGCAAGATATTTTGCGTCGCGCTAGAAAAGCCGCAACCAACAACATCGTTAGCGCCTACAAAGCGAAGCATTTTGATCAATCGCACTCTTTGGCTTCGGAATTGAGAAAATGTCATGCCGCAGGAATTTCTGCTGTGGAAGTTCAGGCTCATCTCGATCAACATTTTCGCGCAATTTTTAGCCTGACTGGACATCCAACAAATCCAACCACGGTTGCTTACACCGCAGCTGGATATGAGCTCGATGAAGTTTTGGATCAAAATAGCAAAGCCGACGAAGCGGTGCTAAAAGCGGTGCTGCAGAAAATTCTCGCAACTCCGATGTCTGGCGAAAAAAAGAAGCCGATGGAAGAGGCGGCGGAAACCGATTTGGCTTTGCGAAATATTCGCACTTCCGAACCAAGATTGCGTGCAAAGTTTGAAGACGTGATCGCCAATTCGCCTTACGCTGGACAAATTCGCGTGCCAAAAACATTAACCGAAATTTCGGTTTGGACTCACGGCGGCGATGCTGACGGCAATGACAACATGACTGCGCAAGTTCTTGAATCTGGCTATCAAAGCCTTGAGCGCCAAGGCTCGCAAGTGAATGTCGATATTCGTCACGATGCTGGCGATGTGATGAAAGCGATGGTTGCAGCGCTCGAACAAATCGGCGAAAAATTGCCAAAAAATCCTGATGAGCAGGCAAAAAAATTGGCAGAAATTTTGCGCGATCCAACTGCGATTGAAAAATTAAAAGCAATCGACGTGGCACAAATTACCGATAAAAAAGCGGCAGAAATTTTAAAAAGATTGCGCGTTTGCGGCCAACATCCTGGCGCAACCGAGAAGTTTATCATCGCTAACACTGAAGGCGTAAATCACGCTTTATCCGCTTTGCTTTTGCTAAAAATTACCGGCAATAAAGTTGCGGAAGAGGGCGCGAAAATCGACATCGTCACGCTTTCAGAATCAGTCGAAGATTTGCAAAAAATTCACGATGTGCAAAAGGCTTTGCTTGATGATGCCACTTATCGCGAGCATCTCAAACATCGCGGCAGAATTGTGCAGATGATTGCCAAAAGCGACACTACGCGCGTTGGTGGTTCGGGCGTAGAATTTTATCAGGATAAGGCTGCAGGAGAGGCTTATTTTTTAGGAAAAATTGCGCAGGAAAAATATGGCTTAAATCTCGAAGTTCGTGTTTTTAACGGCGGTGGTGCAGCACTACAGCGCGGCGGTGGCAGACCAGATGAAGCTCCTCTTCGTCACGCAAAATCTTTAGTGGCTTTAGCGCAGGAAAATGTTTGGGAAAATCCAAGAAAAGGACCAACTCTTTCAACAATCCAAGGCCATCAACAGCAATTGATGTTTTCAGCTGGCGAGTGTGTTGACAATAGTTTGGAAGGCGCAATGGCGCAAAATTTGCACTCGGCTTTTATCGCGGAAGGAAGGTTGCAATCGAAGGATAAGGTTGGTGCCGGAGAAGAAAAAAGAGGCGAATTCTGCGATGAGGCAATCGCCAATTATCAGAAAAAATATTTCGGCAATAAATTTTTGAACGATCTTTTCGCCAATTCAAATCGCGCCGGAGTTGCTTTGGCAAATTTGAGTTCGCGTCCAGCAAAAAGAGGTGCGGGAGCACCAGAAGTTGGGCCAGGAATCACCTTCGCGCAGCTTTCGGGCGATCGCAAAGATTTCGATTTATTTGCTACTCGCGCTATCACGCTTGATCGAACTCTCGCTCACAGCGGCACTTTCGCCGTGATGTTTTTGGGTTTAAAAGAGGCTTTCGAAAAACATTCGCCAGCAGAAATGCACGAAGTTTATCAGGAAAATAAAGCCTTCCGCGATTTCATTCGCAATCAAGTGACCGCGCTTTACATGGTCGATCTCGATCATGCGTGGAAAATGATGGCGGGGCAGGAAAGACCTAATCGAGCAGAGATCGAGGAATTGGCAAAAAAATTCGAAAATCTCGATCAAATTTCCGACGAAAAAGAGCGCCAAAAAATCACCATGGCTTTTCTCGATAATTACATCAGCGAAGTTGGAAAACATGTTTACTCGGCTTTCACAAATGAGGCCGCGCCGCGTGATTTGGAATTAAAATCATTGCTTCGCATCTACAGCCCAGAGCTCGCAAAAGAAATGGATTATCGCGAAAGAGATGCTGGTTTTGCGAAATTAGTCGAAAGAGAAACCGTGGCGCGTTTCAACGCTAATGATGGCCAAAAGCTTTCGGAAGAAGATTTTCGCATCGTCAGATATTCCTACAATGGCGACGATATTGCGCTCAACGCACCAGTGGCAACATTGGCAACACAAAGCTCGATGGTTCGTGATCACCCGCATGTTCATCAGGTTCAGGCTTTAACGCATAAACTTGATGAAAGTCAGTTGCCTTTATCGCCAGTGCTCCGTAGGTTCGCCCTACAAGTAGAGCCTCGGTTAGCACAAGCTTCTTTGTAAAAAAATCTTAAAAATTTTCAAAAAAATTTATGACTAAATCAAAAATCAAAAAAGTCGTTCTCGCTTACTCTGGCGGGCTTGACACCTCAGTTATTCTCAAATGGTTGCAGGAAAATTATGGCTGCGAAGTTGTCACTTTTACGGCAGATTTAGGGCAGGGCGAAGAGCTTGAGCCAGCTCGCAAAAAGGCGCAAATGCTAGGCGTGAAGGAAATTTTCATCGAAGATTTGCGCGAGGAATTTGTCCGCGATTACGTCTTTCCAATGTTTCGCGCCAATGCGCTTTATGAAGGCGTTTACTTGCTTGGAACTTCAATCGCGCGTCCGCTAATCGCCAAAAGACAAATCGAAATTGCTAAACAAGTTGGAGCCGATGCAGTCGCCCACGGCGCAACTGGAAAGGGTAATGATCAAGTGCGTTTCGAGCTTTCTTACTATGCCAACAAACCTGACATCAAAATCATCGCGCCTTGGCGGGAGTGGGATTTAACCTCGCGCACTAAGCTGATTGATTACGCCGAAAAAAATCAAATTCCTGTCGCGAAAGATAAGCGCGGCGAAGCGCCATTTTCGGTGGATGCGAATTTGCTGCACACTTCGTCAGAAGGAAAAATTTTGGAAGATCCAGCCAAGCCAGCGCCAGAGTTGGTTTATCAGCGCACAGTTGCGCCAGAAGCTGCGCCAGATCAACCAACCACCATCGAAATCGAATTTAAAAATGGCGATGCAATTGCGCTTGATGGCAAAAAAATGTCGCCAGCAACGATTTTAACAAAATTAAACGAACTAGGCGGAGCCAATGGCATCGGCCGTTTAGACTTGGTTGAAAATCGTTTTGTCGGCATGAAATCACGCGGCGTTTACGAAACTCCTGGCGGCACAATTTTGCTAACCGCCCATCGCGCCATCGAATCAATCACGCTTGATCGCGAAGCTGCGCATTTGAAAGACGAACTCATGCCGCGCTACGCCAGCTTGATTTACAACGGCTTTTGGTTTTCGCCGGAACGCGAAATGCTTCAGGCTCTAATCGACAAATCGCAAGAAAATGTTGAAGGAAAAGTGCGTTTGAAACTCTACAAAGGCACGGTTTACGTGATGGGCCGCGAATCCGCCAAAAGCCTATATTCCGAAGCTCACGTTACCTTCGAAGAAGATTCCGTTTACGACCAAAAAGACGCGGCGGGGTTTATTAAATTAAACGCACTTAGATTGAGGATTGGTGCGCGGGCTAGATCGAAAAAATAATCTAAATGACTGAGAAAAAAGTTAAAATCGCAATTTTAATTTCTGGTCGCGGAAGCAATATGCGAGCTCTTGTAGAGGCTTGCGAGAAAGCTGATTTTCCGGCGGAAGTTGTTTTGATTTTGTCGAATAAAAAAGATGCTGTTGGTTTGGAATTTGCGCGAAAAAAGGGAATCAAAACCGCGATAATTGATCACAAAAATTTTTCGGCGGCGCAAAATCCGCGCGAAGAGTTTGATAAAAAAATGAGCGAGGAAATTGAAAAATCTGGCGCGCAGCTTATATGCCTTGCCGGCTTTATGCGCTTGCTTTCAGGCTGGTTTGTAAATCGCTGGTTTGATCGTCTAATCAACATCCATCCATCGCTCTTGCCAGAATTTAAAGGCGCTGATGCGGTTTCTGATGCCATCAAAGCCGGCGCGAAAATTTCTGGCTGTACAGTTCATTTTGTGCGTGAAGAAATGGATTCTGGGCCGATAATTTTACAAGCCTCCGTTCCAGTGCTGGCAAGTGATGACAAAGAATCTCTTGCAGCCAAAATTCTGAAAGAAGAACATCGAATTTATCCAGAAGCCCTAAAAATTGTTTGCAAAAAGTTTTAAGTTCCCCGAGCGAAGTCGAGGGGGCAAAATAGCCTGAATGGCTATTTTCAGCATTGACATGTTCAGTTTTGAACTTGTCTTACCAACCCCTCGACTCCGCTCGGGGAACTAAATCAATCGTATAAAATGAAAATTCTCCCCCTCATTCTCGCCCCCAATCCACTGCTAAAAAAAATCTCTGCGCCGGTTGAAAAAATCGACGAGTCATTGCGCCAACTTATGAAAGACATGGTTCAAACCATGTATTCTGAAAGCGGAGTTGGCTTGGCGGCGGTACAAGTCGGAGTTTTAAAAAGAATTTTGGTGATTGATGTTGATTACAAAATCGAAGATCACGATCACCATCACCATCACGGCGAATGTGGTGGAGTTCATGTCACCAACACTAATCCGCGTTTTTTCGTAAATCCTGAAATTATCGAATTTTCCAAAGAAAATAATTCCTACAACGAAGGCTGCCTTTCCTTTCCTGGCGCGCGTTCAGAAGTGGTTCGTCCGCAAAAAGTGAAAGTGAAATATCTCGATTTTCACGGGAAAGAACAAATCGAAGAAATGAGCGGATTGCTTGCCATCTGCATTCAACACGAAATCGACCACTTAAACGGCATCACTTTTGTCGATCACATCTCCAAATTAAAACGTGAAATGATTCTCAATAAAATGAGGAAGTTGAGAAAATAAAACCGGTTGCGAAGGCGCGGATTTACTCCGCGTGCAGCAACTCAACTCACCTCAAATTTAACGCAGTTAAATTTGAATTAATAAAAAAACTTCAACGCTAATGCTGCATTATCGCTACAAGGCAATCAATGAAAACGGCGCTTACGTCAACGGAAAAATGTCTGCAGAAAATCCTGCGGATCTCGCAACTTTGCTGCGCGGAAGTCAGTTGGAGCTAATTTCTTTTAAGGAAGAAAAGCAGTCGGCGGCAAGTTTTTTTGATCGTGTTAAGCCGCGAGATTTGGTGGCGATTTTTGTGCATTTGGAGCAGCTCGAGAAAGCTGGTGTCACTATCATCGAATCTATCAACGATCTCAAAGAGACTGCCGATTCGCAGCGCGTTAAAATCCTCATGCATGAGGTTCATGAATCGATCAAAAACGGCAGCCTTTTTTCTGAAAGTTTGGCCAAACATCCTGATATTTTTAACAAAACTTACGTTGGTCTTATCGCGATGGGTGAAAAAACTGGAAACCTCGCCAACGCCTTCTCCAGCATCATCGAAGACATTAAGTGGAATATGGATATCAAGCGCAAAACCAAGAAAGCCACCACCGGACCAATGTTTGGATTGTTGATGATGTTTGTGGTGATGGGCGTGATGACGGGAATTGTTGTGCCGAAAGTGACGGCATTTTTAACCACGCAAGACATTGCTCTGCCAATGGTAACCGTGGCTTTGATCAACTTCTCCAACTTCATGAAAAACTATTGGTATTTCATAGTTTTTTCTGCTCCGACGATTTGGTTTTTGATGAAACTTCTTTCGCGTTCCGAAGAGATGGCAGTGCGCATCGATGATTTTAAACTAAAAATTCCAATCATCGGGCCAATCATGACCAAGATTGATTCAGCGAAATTTTGTCAGTTTTTTTCCATGACTTTCAAAAGTGGCCTGGGTGTTTTGGAATGTCTGGAAGCCTCAAGTGGCGTGATCAAAAACAGAGCAATCAAGCGCAGCATTATCATCGTTAAGCAGCAAGTTTCCGATGGTCAATCCTTGGCAAAATCAATTTCGCTTTGCGGATATTTTCCCAACATGGTGATTCGTATGTTCAAAATCGGCGAAGAAAGCGGCAATATGGAAAGCGCGTTGCTCAATATTAAATTTTTCTACGATCGTGAAATTAACGATTCGATTGATAGGTTGGTAGGCATGATTCAGCCTACAATCACAATGGTTATGGGTGGGATGATAGCTTGGATTACAATCGCAGTTTTCGGTCCGATTTACGGCACATTTTCAAAAATCAGATAATGATTCTGAAGAAAAAATCTTACCTAATTCTTGGAATAAATACCGAAGTTGGAAAAACTTTTTTGATGGAAAAATTATGCCGAATTTTTCCGCATTCACTCGCTGTCAAGCCAGTTGTAAGTGGAATTCATGATGATGATAAAAACTCTGATTCGGCAAAAATTTTAGCAGCTTTTGGCAAAAAAATTTCCAAAAAAAATCTCGACAAAATTTCGCCTTGGCGTTTTGCAAAACCAGTTTCACCACATTTCGCTGGCAAAATTGATTTTTCCGAACTGAAAAATTTCTGCCGAAAAAACATCGCCGCGGCAAAAAAACAAAATTGCCATATTTTCATCGAAGCTGCTGGTGGCGTGATGACGCCGCTTACAGATCAAAAAACTTTTTTAGACTTAGCGGCTGAATTAAAAATTCCGGTTTTGTTGGTGAGCTCAAATTATTTGGGATCAATCAGTCAAACGCTTTGCGCTGTTGTGGCGCTAAAAAGCAGAAAAATCGCGGTAGAAAAAATCATCATTAGCGAGATTTCTCCTTCAAAAACCAGTATGAAAGATTTGATAAAAACCATCAAAAATTTTAGCAAAATTGATGCGATTTCCATGAAAGATTTTCTTGCTTGAAATGACTTATTAATTTTACCTGCGCGCTTTCCTCAAACCTTATTTCGACAAATCAATGACCAACATCATCAGCTTCAATGACAAGAAAAAAGAAGGCGAAGTTTTGCCGCTAAAAAATATCGCGCTGCAAAAAGAAAAAGATCGTCAGGAATGGGCGCATAAAGCAGAAATTTTATGCGAAGCTCTGCCTTACATGCGCAAATTTGCCGGCGAAACTTTTGTGATAAAATTCGGTGGATCAGCAATGGGTGGCGATAAAAATCTCAAAAACTTTGCCAAAAATGTGGTTTTGTTGAAACAGGTTGGAATCAATCCAATCGTGGTTCACGGCGGTGGGCCGCAAATTGGTCAAATGCTATCAAAGCTAAATATCAAATCAGAATTTGTTGATGGTTTGCGTGTGACAGATGCTGATTCTGTCGAAATTGTTGAAATGGTTTTGGCGGGTTCAATCAACAAAATGATCGTCAAAGAAATCAATGCAGCAGCGGGAAAGGCTGTGGGAATTTGCGGTAAAGATGGCAATTTAATTCGTGCCAAGAGGGCAACAAAAACTAAAAAAGATCCGCACTCCAATATCGAAAAAATTCTTAATCTCGGTTTTGTTGGCGAGCCTTACCAAGTTGATCCGGAGATTTTATCATTGTTTGAAGACTCCGACATTATTCCCGTAATCGCACCAATCGGAATTGGCGACAATGGTGAAACTTTTAACATTAACGCCGATACCGCTGCGGGCGCGATAGCTGCAGCGCTTAACGCTTCGAAGTTGATTGTGCTTTCCGATGTTGACGGCGTGATGTTGCCAAATGGCGAGTTGGTGAGCCATCTCAATATTGCAACAGCAAAGCAAATGATTGTTGATGGCGTCATTACTGGCGGCATGATTCCGAAAATTGAAACTTGCAT
Source organism: uncultured Rhizobium sp. (assembly GCA_964447395.1). Taxonomy (GTDB): domain Bacteria; phylum Pseudomonadota; class Alphaproteobacteria; order Rickettsiales; family UBA1997; genus UBA2645. Next base: position 77,185 of record CAYUSO010000001.1, on the reverse strand, counting down.
TCATGCTTTGGAAAAAGGCGTGAGCTACGCCCATATTCTAAACGGCGCGGTCGATAATATTCTGCTCATGGAAATCTTTACCGAAAGCGGCGCCGGAACAATGATTCTTTAAATTTTAAACAGGTTTTAAGCTCCCCGAGCGAAGTCGAGGGATTCGTAATTTTATTTACCAAACACCTCGACTTCGCTCGGGGAGCTTATTTTTTTCCCATGAAAGGCATAATTTTAGCTGGCGGAAACGGCACCAGACTTGCTCCCTTGACCAATGTGATCAGCAAGCAACTTCTTCCAGTTTATGACAAGCCAATGATCTGCTACCCCTTGGCAACGCTGATGAATCTTGGCATCAAAGACATTCTCATCATTTCAACTCCGCAAGATACTCCCAATATCGAGAAATTTTTGGGCAACGGTTCATCCTACGGAATCAAGCTTTCATACGCAGTTCAAGCAGAAGCAAAAGGAATTGCCGAAGCATTTTTAATCGGAGAAAAATTTATCGGCGCGAGCAGCGTTTGTTTGATTTTGGGCGATAATATTTTTTACGGCGCAGAAATTAGTCGCGAAAATTTGCAGCAAAAAATTGATCAAATCGAATCAAAAAAAATCGGTGCTTTTGTTTTTTCTTATCACGTCTCCGACCCTGAAAGATATGGCGTCATCGAGTTTGATGAAAAAGAAGAAAAAGTAATTTCCATCGAAGAAAAACCAAAAAATCCTAAATCAAATTGGGCGGCGACTGGGCTTTACATTTACGATTCCAGCGTGGTTGCGATTACAAAAAAAATAAAACCTTCAGCGCGCGGCGAACTTGAAATCACCGAAGTTAACAATGCTTATTTAAAACAAAAAAAACTTGGCGTCATCAGCTTGAAACGAGGATTTGCCTGGCTTGACGCTGGAACGCCAGATTCACTTCTCGAGGCTTCGCAATTTATTCACACTATCGAAAAGCGTCAGGGTTTGAAAATTGCCTGCATCGAAGAAATGGCTTTCCGCAAGGGTTTTATTGATGAAAACCAGCTTATTGCATTGCGGGCAAAGTTTAAAAAAGGCTCGGCATATCGGGCATATTTGGAGCAAATTACAAAATGATCGACTACGAAAATCTCGCCAAACTCAACCAATCTTTCTTCGAAGATTATAAAAAATCCTTCGCGCAAACCGCCGAGTCTGGTTGGTATATTTTAGGTAAAAATGTTGAAAAATTTGAGCAGGAATTTGCTAATTTTTGCAGCACCAAAAATTGCGTTGGAGTCGCTTCAGGATTGGATGCGCTGATTCTTGCTCTTGCCGCTTTTGAATTTGAAAAAGGTGACGAAGTGATTGTGCCGTCAAACACTTACATCGCGACAATTCTGGCGATTTTGCAAAATGGTTTAAAGCCAGTTTTAGTCGAGCCGGATATTGCGACTTACAATATCGATCCCAAAAAAATTGCTGAAAAAATCACCAAAAAAACCCGTGCCATCATGGTGGTTCATCTTTACGGAAAATGCTGCGAGATGGCGCCAATCGTGGATTTGTGTCAACAACATAATTTGAAATTAATCGAGGATACGGCGCAAGCTCACGGTGCAAAATATCGCGGAAAAATGGCCGGAACTTTCGGAGATTTTGGCGCTTTCAGTTTTTATCCAACCAAGAATCTCGGCGCTTTGGGCGATGCTGGAGCAGTCACAACTAACGACGAAAAACTCGCCGAGAAAATAAAAATGCTGCGCAATTACGGATCAAAAATAAAATATCACAATGAAGTGGTGGGCTACAACTCTAGGCTCGACGAGGTTCAAGCCGGATTTCTTTCGGTAAAATTAAAAAAACTTCACGAAATAAATTCGCACAAAAATGAATTAGCAAAAATTTATTTTGAAAACTTGAAGGGCGATTTCATCAAGCCAGTGCAGCATCCAGAGTATTTCGATGTTTTTCATATTTTTAACATTCGTCACAGAAAACGCGATCAGCTCAAAGAATTTTTACTAGCTAGTGGAATAAAAACTGAAATTCACTATCCAGTCGCACCCAATAAACAAAAGGCGATGGCACATGTTTTGGCCAACGAATCATTTCCGATTTCTGAAGAAATTCACGCCACAACTTTGAGTTTGCCGATTTCATATTTTCACACTAAGTCAGATGTAGAGCGCGTTTGTGAAGTAATGAATAAGTTTTAGTAAGGCTCGTAGATGTAATCAGCGACATCAAAATATTCTGACGATAACACATTCAAAACGCTGTGATCGGAAAAGTCTTTCATATAGTGCCAGTCTTGTGGCTCTAAGATCAAACACTTGTTTGGGCTGTCTAAAACAAACCATTCTTCTTTCTTGCCATCGTGATTATAAACCTCGCAACTTCCTTCGAGGCAGAGCATTGCCTGAATGGCTTTTTTATGACGATGTTTGCCGCGAATCTCGCCTTTCTTGACACCGTGAATGTAAAAACTTCTTTTTATTTTGAACGGAAGTTGCTTGTCCTCAAGAACCGTAAGGCTTCCACGATTATCTGAAAAAGTTTTTAGTTCGATTAAATAAGCCATGTTTGAATATTAATTTTGTTATTTTTGCGGTGAGGAAGAAGTGAAAAAATTTTTTTGAGAAAAGAATTTTTTCCGAAAGAAATTTTTGGCAAATGGTGTGAGAGCATGTGTTTAGCGTATCTAGCGTAAATAAAATTTCTCGCATTAACTGAAATTTTGTAAGCACCGGTGAGCTTAATTTGTTTTTCACTTAAAATTTTGAAGCCGTGAAAATGGAAAAAAATCAGCGGAAATTTTTGGCCAGATTTTTTTTCGATGCCAAAAATTTTTTCAGCATCAGCTGCGAAGTCATATTGTTGTAGGTTCCATGGCGCAACGCCGCCGCCGAGATTTTCTAATTCATGAACGCAATTAAAACGCGTTAACCAATCATCGAGATATTTTTGATCGCCGAATTTTCCATTTTCCGGCTCGCCAAAACACCATTCGATGCAACGATCACGCCACCATTTAAGCACTTCTAAGCCCTTTTCGTCATTTTTAAAAGTCATGAATTGTACGCAATATTTTCCCGAAATTTCGCTTTGATCATATTGCGGCGTGTAGCGATGAGAAATGATCGAAACTGATTTTTCTCCCATCTCTTCAATTAAAATTTTTGGGTCAGAAAAAAAATAAAGATCAGCGTCGAGATAGGTACAGCTTGGCACGGCAAAGTTTCGCAAAACATAAAAAATTATTGATGGTGTGCAGGTCCAGCAATATTCACCCTTGCTTCTGCTTGGTTTAATTTTGAGCAATTCTGAATCTTCAAACTCTTGCAGAGAAATTATTGTCACATGCTCCAAAGTCATGTTTCTCAAGGCCTGATCGGCTTTATCATCAAAAGCAAAAATATAGAGATGAAAATCAGCACAATTCTTTTTTAGCGATTCATACATCGTCAAGCCATAAGCCATATAGTTGGAATCGAAGAGAGTGCAGAAATTAATCATCAGAAAAATTGGATTTTAGTTGCGCGCTGCTTTTATTTTTTTGATTTTTTTAGAAATTTTATGGCGCCATTTTTCAACAAAACTTCTTTTTGGTTTGAAGAATTTTTTTATTTCTTCTCGCGCTTTTTCATCTTCAGTGATGGAAATTTTTTTGATTAAAATTTTTTCATTAAATAGCTCAACATCAAACTGGCTAATGTCTGCGCAATGAGTGCCAGAGCCGTCAATTCCGATATTTTGTACCAAGGATTTTCCTGGATAAAGCGTGAGTTTTTCTGCCAAAAAAGCTGAGGCATACCATCTAATTGCCCAAGAATTATTTTTGCCGGAGATTTGATCTTCGAGCATTCTGGTATAGGGATAAGTGCCGTCGAAATCGAATTTTTTGGTGAGATTTTTTTGTTGTAATTCAGCGAGAAGTTTTGCGCCGTTTTTTTCAAAAATATCCCAACCGCGTTTCCAAGTTGCCCAGCCCCAGCAATCTGCGCCGCGAATGAAAAAAGTTTCGGGAAGTGGCTTGGCGACAGGATAAATATAGCCGTGAATGCTAATCACCGCTTCTTCATTTTCATAAAGATCAAGCGCCTCATTCATGAATTTTAGAAAATATCGCGAGGTGATCATATCATCTTCAAGCACGATTACGCGACCGAATTTTTCTACAACTTCGCCAACACCTGAAATTATTGAGGCGGCGAGACCAAAATTTTTCTCGCGCTCGACAATGGTAATTCTTTTGAAGCCAGAAATTGTTTTGAGATAATCTCTCACAGCTTGAACTGAAGCACTTCCATCGCTGTTTTTTTCCGCATCAGAAAAAATAAATAATTCGCTTTGCTCTGCTGAAAAATTTTTCTGCAGAGACTCGATTGTGCGCTGAGTGTGATCGAGGCGGTTGTAGGTGAAAAGGGCGATTGGGGCTTGAGCCATGTTATTTTGAAAGCGTCACTTCGCGTTGTGGAAGCGGGATTTGAATGTTGTTTTCGGCAAGTTTTTTCCAAATGTTAATAAGGACTTCGCTTCTTGGTTTCATGCGGCCTTCAACGATATCGCTGATCCAAAAAAATAAAACGAGCTTAATGTCATACTCGCCGAAATCAGTGACGAAACATTCGATTTCTGGATAGTTTAAGCAACGCGGATTTTCCCTAGCAGATTCCATCATCAGCTCGCGCGCCTTTTCCAGATCAGATCCATGAGCAACGCTTACCTTGATTTCAACGCGAGCGCGATTGTTGGAATATGTCCAATTCGTCACTTTATTGATGATGAACTCCTCGTTTGGAATCATGATTTCCTTGCCGTCAACCGCCTCAAGCAAGGTATAGCGTCCGCCAAAATGCTTAACAGTTCCGTAAATATTACCATTGTCGAGCTCAACAATATCGCCGATTTCCACCGATTTTTCCAAAAGCAAAATTATACCGCTGATGAAGTTGGAAGCGATTTTTTGCAAACCAAATCCAATTCCCACACCGATCGCACCACCAATCACCGCAAGGGTTGTCATGTCAACACCAAAGGTTTTGAGAATGATGATGGCAACGATGGCGTAAATCAGAATGTCGATTACTTTGCTGATAATGCCTTTGGTGCTTGATTTGATTGATTTGCTGCTGTCGATGTAGGCTTTACTTTTTCTGCTGACGAGTCCGGAAAGCCAAAAAACTAAGAGCAAAACGATGAAGGCTTTGATGAGAATATAAACCGAGAGCCGAACGTTGCCGATCTTGAAGGCGATGGTGTCGAGATAGATCATTGTTTCGTCAAATATTCCGAAAATATCGAGCATTAGTGCGGGCACCAAAATTAATCCTGCGGCGTTGGTGAGAAAATTATTGTTGGAAGAAATGCGTAAAAAACGCAGGAATAGCAGCAGCGTGATTAGTCGAAGAGTGGTGGAGAAGATGATAGTTTCGTTGAAAAATTCTGAATAAATCGACAGGCCAATCGAGAGAAAAATCGCCGCAAAAATTAGATAAAGTAGCGGCAGAACGTAGCGAGTCACCATGCGGTTCAACTCCACATTGCGCTTCAGAGTTGTGGAGATGATTTTCGGAAAAATAAATTTGCGGCTAAGTTTGTAAGTGAAGTAGGAAATTATGAAGCAGACAATCAGCGAAAGCGATTGCCAGTAAAGGCTTGGGCTGGCCAAAGTTTTTTCAACGGTCTCAAAAATTTTATCAAAATTAAATCCAGTCATTTTGTTAAATTGTTAATTGGCGCAATTGAAAACCGCTTATTCCCCTTGTCCAGAAGTGTATCCAGGCTTGCCGTCGAACAAGTAAAGCCCTTCATATTTCACGAAATCAATCTTTTTTTCATCGAAATAAGAAAGCATTTCGATGATGTCTCGTTGCCCGATTGACTTGCTTGAATCGATGATTTCGCCGCTGGATTTTCCAGAAATTCCTTTGCCTAAAAATCGTAAAACCGTAAGGCCTTTTGCATAATTTGGCATCATGTGTTTATCGATGAGAGGCCAGAGTAGTAAGCCTTTGGCGCTGATCATTTTGATTTCAAGCGTTTCACTTTCCATACTTTTTAGCTCGTGCAAAAGTTCATCAAATTCACTTCTCCAATCGATGAATAAATCAAATCCGACCAAAGATTTTTTTTCAGTTCCGACTGAAGATTTTTCCGATTTGATCTCGGTTTTTTTGGTGGAGTTGGTGTAATTTGCGACCGCAAGCTGAGTTGGTTTTTGCTCCAATCTTTCCAGAATTGCTTGCGTAAAATCTTTAGTTCCAACCTTCTGCTTGCTGGTTTCAGCTTTGTAAATGTCTGCAGTGTGAATGCCGTCCTCGATTGTTTTGTAAAGCGCATTTCTGATTTTATTTGCGACATCATTTTGACCAAGATGAACTAACATCATCACCGCCGCTTGAATCAAACCGGTGGGATTAGCGATGTCTTGTCCAGCTATGTCTGGCGCGGATCCGTGAATCGCTTCAAACATGGCATAATCTTTGCCGATATTTGCTGAACCGGCGAGCCCTACAGAGCCAGAGGTTTCCGCCACAACATCGGAAATTATATCGCCGTAAAGATTCATCGTCACGATCACGTCGAAAATTTCTGGTTTGGCGGCAAGGCGCGCTGTTCCTATGTCGATGATGTAGTGATCATTTTTAATTTGCGGATATTCGACGGCAATTTCATTGAAAACTTTGTGAAAAATTCCATCGGTCATTTTCATGATATTGTCTTTGGAAAAGCAGCTCACCTTCTTGCGATTATTGGCGACGGCATATTCGAAAGCATAGCGAATAATTTTTTCACAACCCTCGCGAGTCACTAGTTTAAGGCATTCGTAGGTTTGGTCGCTTTGACGATATTCGATTCCAGCGTAAAGATCTTCTTCATTTTCGCGAATAATTACGACATCCATTCCGGGAAATTTTGTCGCAACAAAAGGGTGAAATGATGAGATGGGGCGCACGTTGGCGAAGAGTCCAAGTTTTTTTCTCATCGTCACATTGAGGCTTTTATAGCCACCACCTTGCGGAGTTGTGATCGGGGCTTTGAGCAGCACGCGCGTAGTGTTAAGGTCTTCCCAAGCTGAAGGCATTAAGCCAGAATTAAAGCCTTGTTCATAAATTTTTTTGCCGACTTCGATGGTGCTGAATTTGAGATCGGCCTGAGCTGAGCGTAAAATTTCAAGAGTGCTTTCCATGATCTCTGGACCAATGCCGTCGCCATATGCGATTGTGATTGTTTTTGTCATTTGTAATTGATTTTGGTTGTTTGAGAAAGCTAATTTGCTTCCTCAATTTAAATTAAATTTTTTAAGCAATGCAACAATTTGATCTGCTCGAAATTCGTAAAAACGTTGAGGAAACTAGGCTAGTTTTTGCGCAAAAAATTGAGAAATCTTTATGCAAAAAACTCACAACTATTTTGAATTTTTTTAGAGAAATTCTAGCAGCAAAAAGCACTGCTTTTTTTGGATCTTTAATCATCGTTGCAATCAGTGTTTTAGTGAGATCAAGCCGAGATATGGGACATGACTCTTCTGTCTATCTCGAAGTGTTAAGAAAAATGCTTACCGGCGGCAGATATTTTTATGAATTTTTCGAATTTAATCTGCCTTTTACTCTTCTGCTTAATGCCCCAGCTTACTACTTCGCTCAGTTTTTTTCGCTAAACACATTTGCCATTGCTGAAGTTTTTATAAATTTTGCAGGAATTTTATCGATTTATTTTTCCTCACGAATTCTTTCCAAATCAGATTTAGCAAAAGATCGCATCGCTTTTAATTTGGTAATTTTGAGCTTTGCTTGCGGATTTTTTCTTCGCGTTTTCGATCTCTATTTCAACGAGTTTCTTACCAAATCGAGTTATTTTTTAATCTTCGCTTTTCCCTACATTTCCTATCATTTCATTGACGAATCGCGCCTAAAAAATCTTGATCAAATTCTGATTGGAATTTTAGCCGCGATGATTTTTTTGCTGAAGCCGCATTACGGAATTTTGGTTATAGTTTTTGAGCTGGAAAAGCTGCTGAGAAAAAAATCTTTTAAATCGGGTTTTTGCCCGAGGAATTATACAACATTGCTGATTCTGATTGGTTATTTGCTGTTTTTATCGACCTATTTTTCCGACTACATAGAAAAGCTTCCAGAGTTTTTTGCGGCCTATTACGTTAACGATTATTACTCGATTTTTATCATTCTAAAAGAGGATATTTTTCCGCTGTTTTTGGTGGCGATAATTTGTTTTTCCTTCATAAGAGAGAGCAAAATTTTGTGGCGTTTTTTTCTCGCGTTTTTTGCCATATCTTTGGCGGTTTTATCAGAAGTTCTGGGTGGTTATGATCAAAGATTTATCGCCTATTCAGCATTTTTACCGCTGCTGCTTTTGCTGCTTTTGCACATCTCAAGAAGTCAGAAAATTAACTGGCGTCAAGATTGGTTTTTTCTGCTGATAATTTTTTTGGTTCCACAATTCGATGCCAAATCTTCCTTCGCTATTTTACTAAATTTTGCGATATTTTGGTGGGTTATGGTTTTGTTTTTTTCGAAGAAAGAGCGTCAATTTTTGCTGCAAAAAAATCAGAACATAAAAGGGGCAATCTCAAGATTATTGCTGCTGCAAGATAATACTGCGCGCTTTTGTTTTGCGGTTATTGTGCTCTGCCTAAATTGGTTTTTATTAGTGAGCCCTGTGAGCGGATGGATAATTTCTACAATTATTCTGATTCTTCTCGTGAGATTTTATCAGAAAAAATACGAAGAAAATTTTTTGACATCGCAATTTTCGAGATTGTCTGCTTGCGCTATATTTGCAGTCGTTTCCTACATTCTTGCTCTGCATCTCTCTGCGATTTTTAACTCAGGATTTTGTGATAGATGTAAGATTTATAAATCACCAAATAGCATGAATTCTGAATTTATAAAAATTGGCAAGACCTACAGCAATAAGGATGAAGACGTGGTGATAATTTCCGCTTCAATTCCAGAATCTTATCCGCAATTAATTTACATGGGTAAAAAAAATCTCTTACCTTTTTCAAATTACTCGCTGCTTTTTCAAAAAATTTCTGATCACAAGAATCGCGTTCCCGATATTTACAAATACCAACTTTCAGCTTTTGAAGAAGGATTAAAAAATAAAAACACCAAACTTTTATTCATTGAAAAGAAAAACCACCTTTACGGTCAGCAATGTTCGATTGAACTGCTTGAATACTATCTCCGTGATGATGAATTCAGAAACATTTTTCTCAAAAATTATGTTTTTTTGAATCGAGTTATCGATCGCAGAACTGTCAGGCAGGATAAGAAATTCTTAAAAGAAGATTATGCTGTCGACTTGCCAAATGAGACCAAAATTATTGAGCGTGATTTCGAAGTTTATATCAGAAAACAGCGTTAAATTATTTTTCGAGAGCAGAGTTTTTTTGCTGATTTCTTGTGCTGCGATTTTTTTTTCGAGCGTATTTTTTCGCTCAATAATTGACATTGGTCCCGATACAGGATTTTACCTCCTTTTGGGAAAAAAAATCGCCAATGGTGGCAAATATTATTACGACTTTTTTGAGAGTAATTTCCCGCTCTCTTTTTACTTCTACGCCCTACAGTATAAACTATCAGAGCTGATTCACCTCAATCAGATTATCCTATCAGAAATCGTGATTAATTTATTGGCGCTTTTGTCAATTTTTTGGTCGGCAAAAATTCTGCGAAATAGCGAAATCTCGCAAAACAAGCTGCATTATAATTTTATCTTAATTGCATTTTTTCTTGGATTTTTTTTGCGTCCATTGGCGTTGATGATTGGTGAATTTGGCACCAAAACCAGCCTGCTTCTGATTTTATTTTTCCCCTACATTTCCTATTCTTTTTCACGAGAAATTGCGCTGACAAAAAAAGACCTCCTATATCGCGGAATGTTGATGGGATTGATGCCGTGCCTTAAACCTCATTACTTAATTTTAATCCTTTTTGTTGAGATTCACAGATTTTGGCAGAAAAAAAATTTCAAATTCTTTTTGGCCTTTATCCCTTCGGGATACGGCAACGCGACACAAGTCGCGCCCCACACTTGTGGGGAACCCCACCCGTATGTCAAAGGGACATACGGGTTCTTTTTTGAATTAGACAAGTTGGTGATGATGTTGATCGGCGCTATTTACCTGTTTTTGATGATGAAATTTACGCCAGAGTTTTTCGAATTCATGGTGCCGATGTGGTCAAAAATTTATTCAGCTTACGAAAGCCGCGAAGTTTTTTTAAAAAATATTCTACACCTAGTTGTCGCGAAGGGCATAATTTTCATTTTTATTTTTCTAATTTTCTCGCGTTTGAAGCCGGATAAAAATGATAAAATTTTGCTCTTATTTTTTATCTCAGGATTATTTCTGATAATGGCGGAGAACATTTCCACTATTGATCAAATCGTTGTTTTTTATGCCATCGTCACCATTTGTTTTGCGAAATTAATGTGTGACATGATTTCGGCAAAATTAGTCAATTTTTCGCAAAATAAATTCATCATCATCACCTTGATAATTTTGCCGATTTTTGACATGGAGGTTTTGCCATTATCGATTTTTAGCGTTGGTGGATTTGTCAATGTTTGGTGGATTTTGGCACTGCTTTATCCGTTTATTTTTGCTAAAAAAATTACCAGTGCGCAGCGCCAAGAATGGTTCACTAAAAGAAATATTTTTATTCTGATTTCGCTTTATTTGCTGCTTTTATCGATCGCCATTCTGGCCTTAATTAAACTGGGCGGAGAAGGTTATTTGACGACAAATTTAACAATTTTATTCGTCGTTTTATTTTTCTTCGAAAGGAATTTTTACTCAAAAATTTCGTCAAGTTTTTCACCATTATCTGTTTTTGTTATCTTCACCTCAATTTCATGTTTGCTTTATTTTTATATCTCGAGCATTGCCATTTTATTGCATAAGCAAAGCGACTCTCATTCTGATCGCAAACTTTCTGAGGCGATTTTTTATTATTCAAAAGTTTACGCGCCGCAGAAAGATCAAGAGTTTCTAATGTCATCCATCTTACTGTCTTATCAATTCCCAGCGATAAATTATTTGGAAAAAACTCCGCATTCAAAATTTTTTATTAATTCACCTAGCCCACATTCTTGGACAAATCGTGAAAAATTAATGCCATCTATTTCGGATAAAGATCGAATTTTTACTCTGAATTATTTTCTTGATGATATAAAATCGCGTTTAAAAGATTCGCGAGTGAAAGTGATTTTTATCAACAATAGCAAAAACATCACCGAGCTTGATAAGCGTTGCACCACAGGCTATTTGGAAGATTATTTTTTGGATCCGGAATTTAGAAAAATTTTCTTGCACGATTTTCATTTTCAGGATCGTTTCGTGATAAGTCGTAAAATTAGATTAATAAAAAATGCTAATTTTACGAACAAAGAAGAGGGTGGCGATATTTTTGATAATTTGCCTTCTTCGGATAAAAAAATTTTCTATGATTTTGAGGTTTATGTAAGAAATGAAAAAAATTAAAAATCTTTTTACGAAAAAAAATCTAACCGCATTATGTGCCGGAGGCTTACTATCTCTTGCATTTGCTCCATTTCATCTTTTTATCATTATTCCGATTTCCTTCTCGGTTTTTTATTTTCTGCTCGAAAAAGAAAGTGATCGTAAAGAAATTTTTTGGTTGGGATTCTTTTTTGGATACGGACATTTCCTTGTTGGAATTTATTGGATTTCGATCTCACTCCTTGTTGATGCAGCACATTTTGCTTGGCTAATTCCTTTTGCTCTCACAATTATTCCTTCAATTCTGGCGCTTTATTTGGCGCTGTTTGCTGTAGTTTATAAATTTCTAGTTGCGAAATTTTCTTTCACAAAAATTCATCAAAAAATTCTCATCTTTGCAATTTCTTGGCTGATATTCGAAGTTTTGCGCAGCAATTTATTAAGCGGATTTCCGTGGAATTTGCTCGGCTATGCCTGGATGTTTGACGTTAATTTTGCGCAACTCGCATCTGTGTTCGGAGTTTACGGGCTTAGCTTCTTTGCCGTCTTGGTTGGATTACTCCCGATTTTATTTTGGCAAAAAAAATTGCCGCTTGGTGACAAAATTTTCTCTGCAATTTTGCTGATTTTTTTATTCACAAATTTGCTTTTTGGTTATCACAACATCGATGATAAAAAAATTATTCATGACTCAAAAAGCAAGCTGCGCCTGGTTCAAGCCAATATCAAACAAGAGATGAAATGGGATGAGCAAGAAAAAATGAAAAATTTTTTCAAGCATATCGAGATGAGTCAGGCCAAAGAATCTTCCAACGTAAAAGCAACTATTTGGGGTGAAACTTCAGTGCCTTATGTCATCGATGACAATCCGCAGCTATTGAGTTATTTGCTTGATGCTGTGCCATCAAATGGAGTTTTAATCACTGGTGGATTGCGTTTGCAGCGCGACGAAAAAAATAATTCCGCTGATGTTTGGAACAGTATTTTTGTTCTCAATAAAAACGGCGTCAGTACTAGCTACGATAAGCATCATCTCGTGCCTTTTGGCGAATTTGTGCCGCTGCATAGATTTTTGGCTTTTTTATTTCTCGATGAAGTTGTCGATAAAATCACCGGTGGTGGCAAAGGTTTTAGTGAAGGTGAGGGCGCAAAAACATTGGCAACAGAAGATTTTTCTTTCAGTCCGCTGGTTTGCTATGAAGTAATTTTCTCGCGCGAAACCGTCAGCAAAAATCACCGTCCTGATATTTTTGTAAATCTTACCAACGATGCATGGTTTGGCGATAGTTCTGGCCCTTATCAACATTTCGATATGGCAAGAATGCGCGCTATTGAATATGGCATTCCTCTCGTGCGAGTTGCTGGCAGTGGAATTTCTGCTTTGGTTGATCCTTTTGGTCGCATCGTTTCACAAATTCCATTAAATCAAGCTGCGGTAATTGACGTTGAATTAATCAAAAGCAATGACACCACAATTTATGCAACTTATGGCCATATTCCCTTGATTATCCTTGTTCTCTTGGCTGTTCTATTTCTATCAATTTCACCACACAAAAAACATGCTTCTCGACAAAATCACCCCAATTGATCATCACCTAGCAAGAAAATTGCGCGAGTTTCGCCGCGCTTATGGAATGAGTCAGGACAAGCTCTCAGAGCTCACAGGTCTTAGCGTTCAGCAGATACAAAAATATGAAGTTGCAAAAAATCGTATTGCAGCAAGTCGACTTTTTGAATTCGCTCAAATTCTCGAGAAGCCGCTAAATTCGTTCTTCGATGACGCCAAGGCTGATCGCATGTATTACAATTACGATTTCGTAAACGAAAAAAATCAGCGCCAAAAATCAGAAGAAATCGAGAAGGAATTATTGCCCTTGATTCGCGCTTTTCGTCGCATCGAAGATCATCAGGCCAAGAAACATCTGGTGGGATTGGCAATGGCAATTGCAAAACCAAAGCCAAAGAAAATTAAGCACAGCTATTCGTGATTAGGAATTGATGTCTAAAGCGCGCAAGTCGCAGATTTTTTTGAATCGATATTTTCAGCCGATCTAGAGCTAATCGCTGTTGATGGATTAGTGTGAAACTCTGGTTGTAATTTTCTCAAAACTTCCGTTCGTTTTTCTTCCGATAAAGCAGATAAAGCGCGATAAACTTTTGAAGGCGGAGTCTTGCCAGGAAAGCATTGCGAGAAAATGTAAGAAGTTGCTGCCATCGTGGCGGCGAGATCAATTCCGCTTTTGACTCCTTCATTTTCGAGCGTCCAAACCAAATCCTCCATCGCTACATTTCCGCTTGCACCTGGCGCAAAAGGACAGCCGCCAAGACCTCCGGTTGAGGCATCCAAGCTCACAATGCCTTCAGAGAAAGCAGCTAAGCTATTTGCAACCCCAGTTCCAAAAGTGTCGTGAAAATGAGCAGCAAGTTTTTGCTTATTAACGCCGCGAGATTCACAAGCTCTGATCAAATCTTTCACCTGTTTTGGCGTGGCATGTCCAGTGGTGTCGCTAATTACCAATTCTTTTGCTCCCCATTCACTTGCTTTGGCGATGGTGTCAGCAACTTTGTCGGCAGAAATTCTTTCTTGAGTGAAGGGATCGTAAAAGCAGGTTGAGATGAAGAGTCGAGCGCCAACACCATTTTTCGCTGCTGTTTGCAAAATCAATTTTGCTCGCATTTCCATTTCTTCAATGGTGGCGTTCATGTTTCTTTTTGTGAATTCTTGTGATGCTGCGATAACCGTTGAAACTCTTGAGACGCCTTGTTTTAGAGCTATTTCCATGCCTTTTTCATTTAGCAGCAAATAGGAAAAAAACCGGCGATCATTTTTTAGACTTTCATCATTTTGGGCAAATTCGGCAAGGGCAGCATTATCGGCGAGCGCTGGGATTGCTTTAGGGCTGACAAAGCTTGTCACCTCAATTTCTCCCTCATTATTTTTTCTTGCTGCAGCGAGAAGTTTTAAAGTCTCGGACTTAACCGCGGTAGGAATGAATACATCGCGTAAAGATTGCAAACCATCGCGCAGCAAAGATTCGTTTAATTTTACTGCCGTACAAGCGGCGCGAATTATTGGTATAAGCATTATGGATCGTGAAGAATTTTGGGCGAGATTTAGCGCAAACTTCTGATCGCGATATTTTTTTCAATCAGAAATTCTTTAGCTTGCGCGATTGAAAAAGTTTTGAAGTGAAAAATTGAAGCGGCGAGAACCGCTGATGCGCCAGCTTTCAAGCCATCAGCGAGATGTTGCAAATTTCCAACTCCGCCAGAAGCAATGACCGGAATTGAAACTTGTGAAGTGATTTTTGTGATGAGTTCGAGATCGTAGCCGGCCTTAGTGCCATCGCGATCCATCGAAGTGACGAGCAATTCTCCAGCGCCTAATTTTTCAACTTTTTTTGCCCATTCAATCGCATCAATTCCGGTAGGATTTTTTCCGCCGTGAGTAAAAATTTCGTAATTTCCTGCAGCATTTTTTTTGGCATCAATTGCAACAACCACAGCTTGCGAACCGAATTTTTGCGCGGCTTGAGAGATGAGTTGCGGATTTTTTATCGCGGCGGAATTTACCGAAACTTTGTCGGCACCGCATTTCAGAAGATCGGAAAAATCTTGTAATTCTTTGATGCCGCCGCCGACGGTGAAAGGAATAAAACAAACTGCTGCAACTTTTTTTACCATGTCGAGCATGACGC
This sequence comes from uncultured Rhizobium sp., assembly GCA_964447395.1. Taxonomy (GTDB): domain Bacteria; phylum Pseudomonadota; class Alphaproteobacteria; order Rickettsiales; family UBA1997; genus UBA2645. Next base: position 62,035 of record CAYUSO010000001.1, on the reverse strand, counting down.
CGCGAGCCTCGTCAGTGGCGGCTATATCGAGAAAGCATAATTCATCAGCGCCTTGCTCGAAATAAAATTTTGCCTGCGCAACGGGATCGCCGGCATCAACCAAATTTTCAAAGTTAACGCCTTTTACAACGCGACCATTTTTTACATCGAGACAAGGAATGATGCGATTTTTGAGCATTTTGAAAATTAAATCATTCTTCCAATTACATCATTTTCTTTTTTGTCGAAGAAGCGATGTTTTAGCGCGCCGAGAAAGTGGAGGGCTACGAGACCTAGAAGTGTGAAGGCTGAAAGCTCATGCGCTTCAGCAAAAAGCTTTCCATGATCGAGATTTTTTTCGGCGATGAAAGGCAATTCGATGCCAAAAAGATGAACCGGATAGCCGAAGGAATTCGACATTAGGTAGCCAGAAAGTGGCACGAGAATCATCAAAAAATAAAGCGCGATGTGAGTAAGGTGAGCGAGATTTTTTTCTAATTTTGGAAGCGATTCAGGAAGTGGTGGAGCTTTGTAAATCATGCGATTGACGACGCGCATAAAAATTAAAATCAAAACCAAAGCGCCGAGAGATTTGTGTAAGCCATAAATTTCCATACGATTTGGCGCTTCTTTTTCCAAAAATTCTGTCATGTAAATTCCAAGGCCGAGCAAAAATAAAATTATCGCGGCCATAGACCAGTGAAGGATTCGTGAGGTGAGGGCGTATTTCATAAAGTTTAAAAAAATAATTATTTTGAATTGTTGTTGTGATGGTGGTTTTAGTCGTTTTCTCTTGCGGCTTCTCTGTAAGATCTTCTTGATAATTGCCGAGCTGCTGCTGATTCGATTCTCTGTTTTGGAATTTTTTCGAGTAAATCAATCATTTTTCGTAAGGACTCTGCTTCTTCACCATCTTGGGATTGCAGATTTTTTTGCATTCTTTTGCACATCGCCATCGCGTCTTCTCCGGCGTCATTTACCATGCGATGATTGGCGCCATTTTTTAATAAAAATTCTACAATTTCTGCATCACCAGCTTCTATAAAAAACTGAATGATTCCATTGCCGTTGCGGCCGCGCGCATTGATTTGTTCGGGATAATCTTTGCATAAAATTTCAAAAACTGCAAAATTTCTGTTTCTTAACGCTGCTTCTAAAGCCCCTTCGCCACTTGAGTTTCTAGAATTGCAAGAGACTCCACGATTTATCAGGGTTTTGCATAAGACTGTGCCGTTATTATCTTTTATCGCTGTTGCGTAGTGAAAAACTGTAGTGCCATCTTCTTCAGACTGATTTGGATCAACTCCGCATGCTAATAAAAGAAAGCAAACCAGCGCGTCTTTTTTCTTTGCTGCGGATAAAAACATTTTTTCAGGACTATCATCGTCATACGTTGATGCTGTTGTTTTTGATAAAGCCAGTCGTGCCACTTTTAGCAAAAATTCTCTCGCTTCATTTCCAGCGCAGTTGAATGGCATTCGATAGAGATCGTCAACCGCAATAATGCTCGCATCAGCTTTAAGCATCACTGAGCAAAGATCTGTCCTGTTTTGTTGCGCCGCTAAATGTAGGGGAGTTTTTCCCGCAAAATCTTTGCCATTGATTAACGCAGGATCGCAAAGCTTTGTGAGTTCAGTTAAAAAATTTTCATCAGTAGCGGGAAGAAGCGTGGATAGGTGCAAAATGTTATAACCTTCGCCATAAGTATGATGTTTGAAGCCAGAAATTTCCTTTGATAGCGCTTTAAGTTTTTTTAAATCCCGATCTTGCAATGCAACAGTAGATTCAATTCTTTTTTTGAGCTTTGTAAAAAATCTTTCAAAAGAATTGGCGAACATTTCCTCATGCAAAGAATATTGCTCAGGGGATACTCGTTCTTGTTTATCTTTAGATTTACGAATGAATTCATCTGTGGAGTGGCGGTAAATCAAGGATTCTTTACCATGTTTTATAGTTAGAGACAGAGCTCCAATCTCATCTATTTCGCATTCCATTCCATCAATTTCAACCGCTATGGAATTTTCAGTAAAACCCAAAGCTCTTAATTTTCTTTCGTAAGCATCGGGATCAAATTTCATTTTTTAAATTTAATTAGTGTTGCCAAAAAGCGCGGATTCTGTCTTTAGAATTTTCGCGCAGATTCATGTAAAACAGATTAAAATCGGAGAGGTGATAATCATCGTCATAGCTTGGATAGCCATTTTTATTGGGTTTGTTGATGTGAAGAATTCCATTTTTGCATTTTGCTGAAACAATTTCTTTATCAATGCGGTCGAAACTTTCTGGCATGCCGCCGAGATTTTTTTCGGCAGAAATTTCTTCTTCAGAAATTTTCCAGCTCAGTGGATTTACGCAAACTTTTTTTCCGATTGGACGCCCTGTAGTGAGAATTGGCTTGGCTCCGTCAAGCACGCTGGAAAAAGTGACGAAGCAATTTATTTGCGTTGCGCTTTCACAAACTCGTAAATTCTTAAAAGTTTTTTCACCAATCGCTTCGCCGATCAAATAAGCCACAATTAACTTTTTCCCCAAATCAAATTCCTGCAACAAACGCGCGGCATGATAAGAGCCTTGGCTGTGCGAAACGATAATCAGCGGACGATTGTGATTGCGATTTTTGAGATAAAATTCGAAAGCGCGTTTGACATCGGAATATGCCACATCAAGCGCTTCCTGTTTTTCATCTTTAGGATCAAAAGCGTAAAGTGTGGCTTGACGATAGCGCGGCGCGTAGATCTCGGCGCTATTTTCAAAAATTGAAGTTTGTATTTTTATCGCTTCAACATCGGTGATTTTATTTAAATCTTCGTCGGAAACATCAGCATTCCACGCCAAAAAACTGTCGAAAGTGGTGGGGTGAATGTAGAAAACATCAACATCTGCTGCGATTTTTCTTGGAAATCGTGACCAATTTTTTTCTTCAGAGTAATTGGGCGCAGCGGGAGTTTTGTAGAGCAGGCCATCAAGAGAATTTGCGCTGCAATTAGACGCGACAAGGCAAGAAAGAATTGCGATGACTTTTCTCATAAGATTTATCGGAAATTTTGGTCGGAAATTTTGACCAAAATAAAATTCTACAGAGATCTTTTTTGCTCAACAATTTCGTAGCACTCAACGACATCTTTTTCTTTGATGTCTTCGTAATTTTCAAAAGCGACGCCGCATTCAAAGCCACTTTTCACTTCTTTCACATCGTCTTTGAAGCGTTTAAGAGTTTTTAGAATTCCATCGTGAATCACCACATTGTCGCGAAGCAGGCGAACTCTGGCTTGGCGTTTGATGAGGCCATCAGTGACGAAAGAACCAGCGATTTTTCCGGCACCAGAAATTTTGAAGATTTGGCGGATTTCGGCTTGGCCGAGATATTCTTCGCTTTTGGTTGGAGTTAGCATGCCAGAAAGCAGTAATTTTAAATCGTCAACCAAGTTGTAGATGATCGAATAATAGCGAATATCAATGCCTTTGAGACGCGCCATTTCTTTGGCGGAAGCATTAGCGCGAACATTGAAGCCGATGATGATTGCGCCAGATGCGCCAGCCAAGCTGATGTCGCTTTCAGAAATTCCGCCAGTTGCGGAATGGATGATTTTTATCGCGACTTCTTCGTTGTTTAATTTCACCACGCTGCCGGCAATTGCTTCAACCGAGCCATGCACGTCGCCTTTCAAAAGAATGTTGAGATATTTTAATTTTCCTTCGCCAGATTTTTTGAAAATATCGCCAAGAGATTTGGCAGAATTTTTTAGAGCTTTTTCTTCTTTTTCTTTGCGCTCGCGATAAGCGATGATTTCGCGCGCTTGGCGCTCTTCGTCAACTTCAACGAATTTATCGCCAGCATTTGGAGCGGCATCGAGGCCAAGCACTTCAACCGGAACTGAAGGAGTTGCAGTTTTTACAATTTTTCCGGCATCATCGGACATTTTGCGAATGCGGCCATAGGAAGTTCCAACCACGATGAGATCGGAAGTGTCGAGCGAGCCTTTTTGAACAAGGAGAGTTGCAACCACGCCGCGAGCTGGATCAACGCGTGATTCAAGAACCACGCCGCTAGCTTTTCCTTCATAAGGCGCTTTCAAATCCAAAACTTCGGCCTGCAATAAAATTGCTTCTTCGAGTTTGTCTAAATTCTTTTTCGCCTTAGCAGAAACTGGCACGAACATTACGTCGCCGCCTAAATCTTCCGAAACAACATGATGTGAAAGCAATTCATTTTTCACGCGCTGTGGGTCAGAATCTGGTTTGTCAATTTTGTTTACCGCAACAATCATCGGCACATTTGCGGCCTTGGCGTGATTGATTGCTTCAACTGTTTGTTCTTTTACGCCATCATCGGCGGCAACAACGAGAACTACGATGTCGGTGACATTTGCACCGCGAGAACGCATTTCGGTGAAGGCTTCGTGGCCTGGAGTGTCAAGGAAGGTGATATATTTTCCATCCTTGGTTTTGATGCGAGAAGCACCGATATGTTGCGTGATTCCGCCATGTTCGCCAGCGGCAACATCAGTTTCACGAAGCGCATCAAGCAATGAAGTTTTGCCATGATCAACGTGACCCATGATGGTGACAATTGGCGCGCGAGATATCGATTCATGATTTTCGCTATTTTCATCCAAAACATTTTCAACGTCAGAGTGAGAAACGCGTTTTGGCGTGTGACCAAATTCGGTAATGATGATTTCTGCAGTATCGGCATCAATGGCCTGATTGCTTGTGACAACCATGCCCATGGTGAAAAGTTTTTTCACTACATCGCCAGTTTTTTCTGACATACGATCGGCCAAATCTGCAACAGTGATAAGTTCAGGAAAAGCAACTTCGCGGATGATTTTTTTATATTCTTTCTGCGCCGGTTCTTCTTGACGAATTTTTGATTTTTTTCGGCGACGTCCTCCAGATTCGTCATCGCCGTCAGTGTCGATGATGTATGTCATTCTGCGGCCAACGTGGCGCTCTTCTTTGAAAGACGGTTTCTTTTTTGATTCTTCTTCTTCGAATTTTGAGAAAGACGTGCCAGATTTTTTTGATTTTTTTCTCTCGCGTTCGGCCTTTTCTTTGGCTAGGCGCTCTTGTTCTTGCTTTCTTTTTTCTTCAAGAATTTTTTCGCGTTCCTCTTTTTGACGATTCGCAACCTCAACGCTTTGTTTGATTTTACTTCTGACATCGTGAGCGTCAGATTTATAATTTATGATGGCTTGAGGCTTAGGCAGTTCTGGTTCTACAACTTCTTCTTTTGTGGAAGATTCCACCTCAATTTGACGAGATTCTTTGTTAATTTTGCTAAGAATTTCGTGAGTTTTGATGTCGTCTCTCAGAGTTTTTGAGCCTGAAACTGCTTTTAATCTTGCCTCAAATTCACTTTTACTCAGGCCGGAATTTTTATCTTCTTCAGACTTAACTTCTTTTTTGCGTCCCTTGATTGTCACTTGCACCGACGAACTTCCCAATTTTTTTTCTGGCGCTGCTTTAAGCGTCAAACTTTGTCCACTAACAGAAGATGGTAGTTTGAGAGTGAGCTTAGAGCGAGTTGTGTTGGAGGAGGTTGTATCGGTCATTAAAATCAGGAATTTGTGAATTAAGAGTTTAGAATTTTAGGAATTGGAAGTTCTTAATTCACAATTCCTAATTCTGAATTTCTTTACGCATTTTTTTGCAAAAATTCTTCGGCGCGTCTCTTGAGTTCTTTAGCAACGTCTTCGTCAAATCCTTCGATGGCAGCGATTTCGGAAATGTCGGTTTGTGCTAGAGATTCAACGGTTAAGAAGCCTTCAGAAGCAAGAAGGTTGGCGATCATGTCTTCAACATCCAAAGCTTCGATGAATAATTTAGAAGCTTGGTTGAACTCAGCAGTGCGACGCGCTGATTCTTGCTCGTCAGTCATCACGTCGATTTTATAGCCGACAAGTTTTGATGCTAATTTCACATTCTGTCCGCCGCGGCCAATGGCAAGGCTGAGTTGATCTTCAGCAACTACAACTTCGATCAGGCCATTTTCTTCATCGACTACAACTTTGCTGACTTTTGCTGGAGTTAAAGAGCTGATAACAAGCTCGGCAACATTTGGTGACCATTTCAGAATGTCGATTTTTTCGCCGCGCAATTCTGAACTGACTGATTGTACGCGCGAGCCACGAATTCCAATGAAGGAACCAATGATGTCGATATCGTCGCGACGAGAATAAATCGCGATTTTAGCGCGTGATCCAGGATCGCGAGCCACGGCTTTAACTTCGATATTACCATCGTAAAGCTCGGGAACTTCTTGTTCGAAAAGCTTAACCAAAAATTGCGGATGAGTGCGCGAAAGGAAAATTTGCGCGCCGAAAGGCTCTTTGCGAACGTCTTCGATGTAGCAGCGCATGCGATCGCCAACGCGGAAATTTTCGCGCGGAATTAGGCCAGATTCGTGAATTACGGCTTCGTAACCATCAACTTCCATCACGATATTTTTCAAGCCAACCTTCTTCACTGAAGCGCTGACGATATCGCCGATGCGATCTTTAAATTCGTTATATTCTTTATTTTTTTCAGCCTCTTTGACTTTGCGAATGATTTCATTGCGAGCCACTTGTGCAACCACGCGGTTCAAGTCGATTGGCGGAAGTTCTTGCACAACGGAATCGCCGATTTCGGCTTCCTTATTTTCCTGTTTTGCATGTTTTAAAGTGATGTGCGTACGCACGTCAAAATCTTCAGTATCGTTGGCAACAACTTGCAATTTGTTGAAGAGTTTTATTTGGCCGGATTTTTTGTCGATTTTGCATTCAATATCGAGGTGATGGCCGTATTTTTTCTTGGCGGCAAGTTTAATGCCTTCTTCCATGGCTTCTACAACCTCTTGTAGTGAGATGCCTTTTTCGTGAGCGATATTTTCAGCAACAAGCAAAATTTCCTTATTGCCCATAATGGTCAAATTACTAGCCATAACTTCAGTTAAGTGTTAAAATTGTTAAGATGAAATTTGTAAGATGAGACTCTTATCTAACGGTGGGATTCAAGTGAGGCCGCGCAAACTATTTTGGAGAAAATTGCAAAGCAATAGGGGAGTTTGAAAGATTGGGGGGATCGTCCCTTGATGGACAAAATTCTTAGCTCCCCGAGCGGAGTCGAGGGGATGAGAGTTTACTTTCCAGCCCCTCGACTCCGCTCGGGGAACTTAGGGCGCGGCGGGCTCCATCCTTTGCTCAGAGAGCCAAAATCGGAAAGCAGATAATCGCTGGAATTTACTCCACTCCTTGTGCTGAATCGATAAAAATTGCGATCTCGCTGGTGATTTTCGGGAGTTTGCCAGAGATGATTTTGGCGGAATAGGAAACCGAATTGCGTTTGCCGAGCTTTGGTTTTGTAAGCTCCAGAGTTGCAACGTCAGTGGTGCGGTCTTTGTTTTGGTATGAAATTACCGCGGTGTTTCCGGCTTCTTGCCAGATGGCAAAAAAATCTTTGTTAGAAATTTGTTTGATGAATTTGCGATTTTTATTGGAGAAAAAATCGGTGTAATTCACGCGATTTATGGTGAGGATTTTGCCGTCAAAAGTTGCGGTTGCGCCGCGTTGTGCGAATAGAAATGGCGCTTCTTCATGAGTTGTAGAATCGTTTTTAAATAGTGATGATTCCTCTTTTTTCTCGACTTGCTTTTGAGCGATATTTTCGCAGCTAGAAAGAGATAAAAATAATGCACAGATCAGTAATTTTTTTTTCATAAATTTTAAAATTTCCATTCGTCGCGAACGTGATGACAGGTGTATCCGTAAGGGTTTTTTTGAAGATAGTCTTGGTGATATTCTTCGGCAGAATAAAATGTTTTTGCAGGAGAAATTTTTGTGACGATTTCTTTCTTAAAAACCCCAGATTTTTTTGCCGCCAAAACTACTTTTTCAGCGATGATTTTTTGTTCAGGAGTTAAATAAAAAATCTCCGAGCGATATTGACTTCCGACATCGTTTTGCTGGCGATTTAACTGGGTTGGATCGTGAATCGTAAAAAAGAATTTTAGGATTTTTTCGTAAGAAATTTTTTGCGGATTGAAGGTGATTTCGATGGCTTCGGCATGTCCGCTCAAACCAGTTTTTACGATTTCGTAAGTTGGATTCGAAACATCGCCGCCAGTGTATCCAACTTCGGTTTTCGTCACGCCATCAAGTTTGCGAAACAACTCTTCGACACCCCAAAAACATCCGCCAGCTAAAATTGTTTTTTCGGATTGAGAGGCTTGAGCGGTTGAGAGAGTAAGCATTAAGATAATTGTTAAAAGCGTGAAGCGCATCTGAAAATTAATTTTTTGCGATCTGTTTTTCGAGTTTTTTAATTTTTTTGCGGTCAGAAAAACGTTCGAACATTTTAGTAATTAGGCTTTTCGAGCAGGCCAACGCGCCGAATAAAACGCCAAAAAGAAAAAACGAAATCATCACAAGAAACATTCTGGTTTCAACGGTGAATGGCAAAGGATCGAGGCTGATTGTGGCGGCTTCGCGATTATTGACCATGAAGATCACCAAACAGATTAAAAGCAGCGAAAGAATGATGGTGCGGATGAAATGGAAGATCGATTTTAGGAAATTCATAAATGCTAGTATAATATTTTTTGTAATTTTTCGTCGCTTTCCGGTTTGGTTTTAAACCAAGCCTCGAAGCCGATCAGCGCTTGCTCGACAAGCATTCCAATTCCGGTGACGATTTTATTTCCGCGTTTTTTTGCGGCGGATAAAAGTTCAGTTTCAAGTGGTTTGTAAACGATGTCATAAACCAGCGCGGAGTTTTTAAGATTTTTTAAATCTAGTGTTAGAGGCGCTTGCCCCAACATTCCGAGCGAAGTTGAATTTATCAACAAATCACAATCGCTGAGATTTTTTTCAAAATTTTCTGCGTCAAAAAATTGCAATTCGCATTTTTTTTCCGACGAAAATTTGGCGAAATTTTTGATCAATTCTTCGGCGCGAATTTTATTGCGATTTGTGATGCAGATTTTTTTTGCTCCCGATTTTATCAGCGCGTAAACCACAGCCCGCGCGGCTCCTCCTGCTCCAATGACAAAAGCATTTTTGCCGTTTAAATCAAATTCTGGCGCGCAATTTTTGAGATTATTTATGAATCCTTCAGCGTCGGAATTATGTCCAAAAAGTTTTTTATCTGGCGTGATGATGACGGTGTTAACTGCGCCAGTGAGTTGCGCAGTTTTGCTTTTGAAATCGCAAATTTTGAAAATTTCTTCCTTGTGCGGAATAGTGACGTTGAAACCTGAGAAGCCTTGATTGACAAGGTTTTGCACTTCTTTTTTTAAATCATCTTTTGCGATTTTTATCGCCTCATAACTGCCTTCAATTCCATATTTTTGCAGAAAAAAATTATGAATCTTTGGCGAAAGCGAATGTGAAATCGGATCACCAATAACTGCGGATTTAATGATCATGCAGCGCTACCCTCAATTGCTGGTTTTTCTTCGCCGCCAGCATTATCACCATTTGCCGCCGCGTTTTTTTCAGCATCTTTTTCTTTGGATGATCTGTTTCTGCTATAGTCTGGCATGTAAGGTTCTTGCTTCGGAATTTTTGTTTTTGGAAGTAAACGCGAAGTAAAGAACCTGTCTTTGAAGTAGAAAATTTTCTTCGCTTTGATTGGCGGTTGTGACTCGATTAGGATAATTTCTTCGTCGCGCGGAAGTTGGATAACCTCTTGCGGGAGTAAGAGCGCGCGCTGCACATCAGAAACGTGAAGTGAACGAGTGCCAGGATTTAAATCGAGATATTTCGGCTTGTTGTAAGAAATTTGCGTGGCGGTTTTATTGCCCAAAAGTTGCGAAATTAAATTCGCTGTTTCCATGTTGTTGGCGGCGAAAGTGATGCGATAAGTTGAGTTCGACAAGAACGAATTCATGCCGCTTTCTTCGTAAATTCCTTTGAGCTGTTCGGTGTCTTGAATGATGAGGAAAAGGCGCACGCGATAGCCGCGGAAATAAGCGATGCCCGCCAAAAATTGTTCCATTTTTCCGAGAGTTGGAAATTCGTCCATCATCATCAAAACGCCGAATTTTTCTTGCGGACGCGGCATATGCGCGGTGAAAAACGCTGCGGCTTGCTGATAAAACATGCTCATTAGCGGTTTCAAACGCGTGATATTATCAGGAGTTAAGCCAACATAGCAGGTGTGTGGGGATAGTTTAAATTCATGCAAATTGAAATCGCTGGTTGCAGTTGTGGTATCGACCAAAGGGTTGGCCCAAAGTTCGAGAGACGAGTTGGCAGTTGAGGTGACGGAGCCGCGTTCCTTATCTGGTTTTTGCAAATAAGAGGCGATGTTCATGTAAGAAACAGGGTGGATTTTTTTGCCCATCGTATCGAGCACAACCGCGAGGTTGTAGACCACATCGTCATTGCGCAAAGTGCGCACAACTTCACCGAGAGTTGCTGGCTTATCTTCTGCAGCAACGAGATAGAGCATTACGCCCGTAAGCAGCGCGCGCGCTTCATTTTGCCAAAATTCTTGTTCTGGTAAAAGAAAATTACAGATTTTTTGCACGTCATCAACCATCTGGCCAGGCTTTTTGCTGATCCAATCCATCGGATTATAGCAATGCGAAATTCCGTCAGGATCAGCAGGATTCCACAAAAAAACTTTCTGCTTAAGATTCTTTCTGCGCCAGCCGGAAGTGAGTTCGTAGTTTTCAAGTTTGATGTCGTGAACGATCACCGAATCTTTCCAGAAAAGCAGATTTGGGATTACGAAGCCGACACCTTTACCGGAACCTGTTGGCGCAAAAAGCAGAATGTGCTGATAGCCATCGGCGATAAGAAAACTGTTTTTATAATTACCTAAAAGCACGCCGCTTTTGGCGCGCAATCCCATTTTTTTTATTTCTCTAGTTGTTGCCCAATGTGAATCGCCGTGAATTGATTCTGCTTTTTTAAATGGTCGCCAATCCATGAGCGGAGCGCGAAAAGCCCATCCGGCAGTTATCAACAAAATGTACGGCAAAAACGAAGTAATCCAAAGTTTTACAGTGAAGCCGTTATAACTGCTGGCGGTGAGTTTGTCAGAATTGGCAAAATAAAATTTCCAATAAGCCGCCATCGTTTTGTAGATGTAGATGAATTGCTTATCGAGTGAGAGTTTGGAATAGGCTTTGATGACTTCCCAATTGCCGTTAACGCTAACAATGACGAGTGTTCCGGTGATATAAAAACAAAAACCAAAAACCAAAATCAGCGCGAGGAAAATAGTGACGAAATTTCGCAAGCCTTGAATTATGGGATTTTCGTCTGCAACTGATGCCATTCTTTGTGAAATTCTGTGGAAAAAATGAGGGCGTGTTTCGAAGTTTTTTTAAAAAAGATAATTGCAAGTTGCAAGGATTCAGCTCGAAGGATTTTTGGTGATTATTCTCCCAAACACAAATTTACAAATTCACTTCCCCGAGCAAAGGCCGAAGGCCGTCGTCGAGCGGCTTCTAGTCTATCATCCAAACCCCTCGACGACGCTACGCTTTGCTCGGGGAGCTAAGAGTTTTTGTGAGTGAAAAAATAATCCATCAAGGGATAAGCGTCGGATTTTTTAGTTTTTCAAATTAGTTGGCGATCAAACTTTTTGCTGCGGCGACTGCTTCGTCGCTGATTTTTTCTCCGGATAGCATTCGTGCAATTTCCTTTTCGCGATTTTTTTCTCCGAGTTTTTCAATCACGGTTTTAACTTTTTTCGCTTCAGAAATTTTACTGATTTTAAAGTGAGTCGAAGCTTTAGCAGCGATTTGTGGTTGATGAGTGACGACGAGAATTTGTAGGTTTTTTGCCAAGGTTTGAAGGCGCTTTCCAACCGCATCAGCTGTGCTTCCGCCGATTCCTGTGTCGATCTCGTCAAAGATCATTGTTGGCACAGATTTTACATCCATCAATGCAACTTTTAGCGCCAACATAAAACGCGAAAGTTCTCCGCCAGAAGCGATTTTAGAAATATCATCGAAGGAATTTTTATTGATGGCGGCGGTGAAATGAACGCGATCGAAGCCAGTTGGTGTCGTAAGTTGTGAGTCGTAAGTCGTAATTTCGACGGAGAATTTTGTTCCATCCATCTTTAAAAATTTTAACTCTTCCTCAACTTTTTTTGATAAAGTTTTTGCCGATTTTTTTCTTCTTTCGCTCAATTCTTCGGCGATTTTTTGATATTCTTTACTCATCTTGGAATGTTGATTCTCAAGCTCTTGTGACATTTCTTCTTCCCCAGAAATTAATTTTAATTTTTCCTGCGCGTCCAAAATAATTTGCGGAAGTTCGTCAATCGGCACGTTAAATTTTCGCGCTAAACTGCGAATAAAAAATAATCTTTCTTCGATTTCTTCGAGATTATTTTCTGAGTTTGTGATGTTACGAATAATGCTGTCGAAGCGCGAAATAGTTGCGTCTAACTCATTCGTTTGCTGATCGGTTTTTTCGTTTATTTTCTCAAAATTTTCTTTTTCTTCCGCTAAAAAATTTTCGATGACGTGTTGATTGCGCAGCAAAATTCTTTGCGATGAAATCAACTGCGAGTTGGCTTCAGTAAATTGCGATTTTAGTTCGCCGAGAAATTTTAAAATTTTTTCCTTGCCAGAAAGCTGATCTTTTTTTGCGATTAGCTCATTTTCTTCACCAACCTTGAGGTCGGCATTTTCAAGCTCTGCAACTACATGTTCGAGATAATCTTTTTCACGTTCGGCCTGTTCTTTTTTTGCTTTTAGTTGCGAAATTTTTTCTTCTATTTCGTGCAGATTTTCGTAAATTTTTTTGAGATTTTTCAGCAGATTTTCATTTTGCGAAAACTCGTCCAAAATCGCTAAATGCGCGGATGGATTGAGTAATCCGCGCTGATCATGCTGGCCGTGAATTTCCACCAAACTCTCGCCAATTTGTGCCAGCAAATTTACGCCAATTGCGACATCATTCACAAAAACTTTTGACGAAGAATTTTCCTGAATCGATCTACGAATCCTTAATTGGTCTGGGTTCTCAGCGTCAGCTAATTCATTTTCTGCAAGAAGATTTTTACAAATTTGATTTTGCGAAATATCGAATTCTGCTGCGACCTGCGCCTTATTTTCATCATTTCCAATCAGTCGTAAATTCGAACGAAAACCAATCGCCAGCCCTAAAGCATCAAGCAAGATAGATTTCCCCGAACCAGTCTCGCCCGTTAAAACACAAAGGCCGGGAGCAAATTCGATTTCAGTTTTATCGATGAGAACGATGTTTTGAATTGAGAGGGATTTTAGCACTTAAAAAAATTACGAATTAAGAATTATGAATTAAGAATCGAAACGGAATTTAAATTCATAATTCATAATTCTTAATTCTTAAATTCATGTTTATTCTAGATTCAAAGCTTCAGTCGGACACAATTTTCATTTCCGATCTCAAAATTTCTCGCCTGCTTTTAATGAATGATTCCAATTATCCGTGGCTGATTTTAGTGCCGCGGAAGGCTGATTTAATTGAGCTTACGGATCTTTCCTTTGATGAACAAACAGAAGTTTTACGCGAAATAAATCTCGTTGGAAAAATTTTGCGGGAAAATTTTGCTGCGGAAAAACTCAATATCGCGGCTCTAGGAAATATGGTGAAACAGCTGCATATTCACGTCATTGCTCGCAAAAAAAATGATGCAACTTTTCCCAAGCCAGTTTGGGGAAATGCTCCATCTCAACCCTACGCAGAAGCTGATGCGCAGCAAATAATTTCAAAAATAAAATCACTTCTCTAATGCAAAAAGAACTTCTGCTAAAACAATTATCCTATCGCTCAAATCACCGCGGCTGTAAGGAAACTGACATTTTATTGGGGAAATTTTTTAACGAAAAATTTGCTGAACTCGATGACAAAAATTTGGAAATTTATCGTAAATTTATCGAAGAAGATGACATGCTAATTTATGATTGGATCCTAGGAAAGGTGAGGGCGAAGGAGGTTTATTTGCCGCTCATTGAGATGATTCGGGGATTTCATAAAATTTGAAATTCTGAGCTCTTCGAGTGATAACCAAGCTCCCCGAATAAAATAAGCTCCCCGAGGAAAAAATAAGCTCACTGAGGAAAAAATAAGCTCCCCGAGCGGAGTCGAGGGGTTGGGAAGTAAAACTCCCGCCCCCTCGACTCCGCTCGGGGAGCTTATTTTATTCGGGGAGCTTATTTTTTCCTCAGTGAGCTTATTTTTCGCCGGGCTTATTTTTACTCAACGATAATACAATCCGCTCTACTCTTATGCGCTTGTGCGACATAGCTATTACAAAAATTCTCGGCATCGACCTGATTGTAAAAATTGCCAATTTGCAGGCGATAAAAAACTCCCCTCTTACCGAGATCGATTTTTTCAACAAATGGTTTCAGGCCAGAAAATAATTCAGAATAGAGGCGATTGAGGCGTTTCCAGTTTTCTTCGGCGGCGGCCTCGGAAGTCATCGCTGCGACTTGTACACGAACAGCGCGTTTTTTGTTTGAAGGTTTCATCGCTGGAGCTGCTGTATTGTCACGTTTCTCGCCATCAGTTTTGGTTAGCAAATCTTGCGAACGTTGCTGTTTATCGTTTGAGTAAATTACGATTTTTTGCTCAGGTTTTTGCTCTTTTGTTGCAATATTTTCTTGAGTCACTGGCGTAGATTCTTTGACGATTTTTGGCGGTAGAGCTGGCTCGGGAGCATTTCTCACTTTGGTATTCTCAATTTTTGTCGCTTCCTTTTTTTTGCCAAAAATATCTTCGTAAATTTTGTGATCGACTTGCATTTGTGAGCTGTCGCCGGCGTTTTGCTCTTCTTCTACAACCTTGATCGGCCCTTCTGGCGACTTGATGGTTTCAATGTCGGCATTGCGATCTTGATAGACGAAATAGTAAGCGTTGATGGTGATATAAACAAAGGCGATCAGCGAAAATAAAGTGGCGAAGACTAAAAATGCGCGCTTGCTTAAGTCAGAAAATTTGCCTTGTTCCCCGTCTTTTTGATAGCCGAAATCTTCCATTAGCGCATCTCCTCAACTGGTTTGATATTAAAAATTCCAAGTCCTTCGGCGATAATTTTTTGTACCGCTAGAACTAGAGAAATTCTGGCCTGCGTAAGTTGCAAATTATCTTTGATGATGAATTTCAATTCAGGATTTTCTGAACCTTTATTCCACCAAGCGTGGAATTCGGCGGCGAGTTCTTGCAGATAAAATGCGATGCGATGCGGCTCAAAATTCACTGCCGCCATTTCAATAATGCGCGGAAAATTCGCGATTTTTTTTATGATTTCGATCTCCGCTTCATCGCGCAGATTTTCGAGATTTTCCTGACTAACGACTAACGACTTATGACTGGCCACAGCCTCCTGCCGCAATACCGAACAACATCTCGCATGAGCATATTGCACGTAAAAAATTGGATTATCTTTCGATTGTTCGATCACTTTCGCCAAATCGAAATCGAAAGGCGCGTCGTTTTTTCGTGTGAGCATGATGAAGCGCAGCGCGTCGGCACCGACTTCGTCAATCACTTCACGCGCAGTGATAAAATTTCCGGCGCGTTTCGACATTTTTAGCGGCTCGCCATTTTTTACGAATTTTACCATCTGACATAAAATCACTTTCAACTGCGCCTGGCCTGACGTTAAAGCCTCAACGACTGCAGTTAATCTTTTGACATAACCGGCGTGATCATAACCGAGCGGCATGATAAAAATTTTAGCGCCGCGCTCGAATTTACTGGCGGCGTAAGCCATATCGCCTGCGAGATAAGTGAAATTTCCGTCAGCTTTTTTGACGACGCGATCTTGGTCATCGCCGAAATTTGTTGAGCGAAAAAGGGTTTGCTCAGCATCGTCATAGCCTTCTGGTAAAGCGCCGACGCCTTTCTCGGTTTTTGGTGCTTCAAGTTTTCCAACGTAAATTAAATTTTTCTCCTCGAGGATTTTTACGGTTTGTTCGATTTTTTTTGTGTCATGCAGATTTTTCTTTTCTGAGAAATAGCTATCATGCCTGATGCCAAGGGCGAGTAAGTCAGATTTAATCATCTCCACCATCGCATCGACAGTGAAATTACGAATTTTTTCTAAATCTTCGGGCAAATTTTCGCCGAATTTTTCCCGCAATTTGACGCCGATTTCGATGAGATAAGCACCAGGATAAAGGCCTTCGCCAAGTTCAACATTTTTTCCGCAAGCTTGCAAATAGCGCAAATAAGCGGATTTGAGCAGCGTAGTGATTTGGCTTCCTGCGTCGTTGATGTAATATTCCTTCAAAATTTCATAACCGACTTTTTGCAAAAGCGTGGCCAAAACATCGCCATAAATTGCACCGCGAGTATGTCCGACGTGAATAGGTCCAGTCGGGTTCGGTGAGGCATATTCGAGATTCACTTTTACGCCATTTCCGAGTTGTGGAAATTCGAATTTTTTTTCGGAAAGAAGTTGATGAAGAAGCTGATAAAAAATTTGTGGCTTAAGGAAAATATTGATGAAGCCCGGGCCAGCAATTTCCATTTTCGCCACGTTTTTGTCATCAATTTTGGCAATAATTTTTTGCGCTAATTTTCGTGGATTATTCAGCGCTTCAACATCAGAAAATTTTTTCACCAAAACCATCGCCGCATTGCAAGCCAAATCACCGTGAGAGCTCTCTTTTGTAGGCTCGATGGTAAAAATTTTTAAATCTTTTTCTTCAATCAAAACCGAATTTTCCGCAGCAATTTTTAAAATCGCGGCGCAGAAAATTTCTTTGAAGGAGTTGAAAATATTGAGCATGAAAAGAATTAAGAATTAAGAATTAGGAATTAAGAATTAAGAATTAAAACCTCGAGGCTGAAGTTTTTCTTGAGTTGGTGCTTTAATTGCACGCGTTATGAATTCTTAAGGCGATTATCCCATGACAAACTAATTTTTAGCCTCAGTTCCCCGAGCGGAGTCGAGGGGTAGAAAAGCAAACTCCCAGCCCCTCGACTCCGCTCGGGGAACTGAGAATTTTAGTCTATCGCAGGATAGACTCCATTCTTAATTCCTAATTCCTAATTCTTAATTCTTAATTTTCTAACCAATGTCCCCCAACTACGCCAGCACGATCTATCTCACCAAGCGCATCACTCGTGAATATATCATTCCACATTGGAAAACTTTTTTGATTTCAGTGTCGTTAATGCTGGTGATTGCAGGAACCACAGCCTTTCACGCTTGGTTGATTAAGCCTGCGCTCGATTCGGTTTTTGTCGATAAAAACACTTCAGCTTTGCTTTATATTCCAATCGTCGTGCTTCTCGTCACAGTGGTGAAGGGCTTCGCCACTTATTTTCAACTTTTGACGATGAATATTTTATCGATGCGGATTTCTTCCGACATGCGTTTGCGTCTTTATTCGCACTTCATCAGATCAGACATCTCTAAGCTCCATAGCAAATCTTCCGGCGACATGATGGCAAGCATTCTGAATGAAGTTGGTTCCATTGTTGGCGTAATTAACACCGTGATTAACGGATTTGTGAAACAACTTTTCACTTTGGGGGCCTTGATTGTAGTGATGTTCAATCAGAGCTTGGAGCTCTCCCTCGTTGCCTTTATCGGCTTTCCTTTGGCGGGATATCCGATTTATAAATTGGGAAAAAGATTACGAAATTTGTCGTTTAAAAATCAGGAAATGGCGTCGAAATTTTCGTCACAATTAAGTGATACTTTGCAATATTCAAAACTCGTCAAAGCCTATCACTGTGAGGATTTCGAGGTGCGAAGAATGTCGGCGATCATCGAAAGTATTTTTAAAATGGGTAAAAAACTTTCGCGCATTTCGCTCATTGCTTCGCCTTTTGTTGAGAGTCTTGCGGGCATCGGCGTTGCAGCAGTGATCTGGTATGGCGGGCATCAAGTGATTGCCGGAGAAACTACTCCCGGCGCATTTTTTTCTTTTTTTGCGGCGATGATGATGGCCTATAAACCGCTAAAATCTGTTTCGAATATGAATTCGGGAGTGCAGATGGGGCTTGCTGCGGGAACGCGTTTTTATACTCTCATCGACGAAAAACCTCAAATTGTTGATAAGCCAAATGCTATCGCGCTCGAAAATATTCGCGGCGACATCGAATTTGAAAATGTGAAATTCAGCTACATTGATGACAAACTAGCGCTGCGCGGCATAAATCTAAAAATTCCGGCGGGCAAAACCGTCGCTTTAGTTGGACATTCCGGCGGCGGAAAATCGACGATTATGAGCATGATTCTGCGCTTTTACGATCCGCTTTCTGGATCTGTGAAGCTAGATGGGCACGATGCTCGCGACATCACGATAAAATCACTGCGCGAAGCGATGTCGGTGGTGAGCCAAGAGGTGATGTTGTTTGACGACACGGTTCTCGAAAATATCCGCTACGGCAAAGAAGGTGCGACAGAAGAGGAAATTATTCGTGCCGCAAAAATGGCGGAAGCGGATGAATTTATTCAGGAATTGCCAGAAAAATATCACTCGAAAGTAGGGCAAAACGGCATTCGTCTTTCTGGCGGTCAGCGCCAAAGAATCGCGATTGCGCGAGCAATTCTCTACAATGCGCCAATTTTACTTTTGGACGAAGCAACTTCTGCGCTCGATCCAATTTCCGAAAAATTAATCAAAGATGCGCTGGCGAAATTGATGAAAGGCAAAACCTCCGTCGTCATCGCCCATCGCCTTTCAACCGTAATGCATGCTCACAAAATTGTGGTGATTTCGAATGGCGAAGTTGTGGAAGAGGGTACGCATAAAGAGCTTCTCGACAAAGGCGGGTCTTATGCCAATCTGTATTTGAAACAATTTGAAATCGCGCAGGATGAGTAAAACTAAGCAGGAAAATCCTCAAAAAAATCAGCAGAAGAAAATCGTGAAGAAGAAAAAACTTTCCGAGGCTTTGCGGAGAAATTTGTTGCGTCGGAAAGTGAGTGGCTAGGGGAATTTTGGCTGATTATCCCTTCACGAACAAAGACAGATCCCGAACTTGTTTCGGGATCTGTCTTTCTATTTAAGGCAATAAATCCAAGCCCAATCTCCTTGCCCTAACTACCAGCTTTCAGCTTTTTCACTCTTTCTGTCAAATTATCTAAAAATTTATCCATGCCGTCTTGAGATATGGCGGAGTTGAATTCGGAGCGTTGAGTTTCAATCAAGCTGATGCCTTCAGCGATGAAATCTAAAATCAATAATTTGCCGTTTTTTTCCTTAACGCGGAAGTCAACCGAGATGGCTACATTTGAATCTTTTGGCAAAAATTCTGCTTTGGCGACGAAGAATCCGCCTTGTTGCATGACTTCATTTACGGTGAATTTTTTGCCATCATAATTTTTGAATTTTGGGCCGTAAGTGTTGATCATGAAATCGCGATAAAGTTTGGTGAATCGTTCGCGCTGTTGATCGCTGGCGGTTTTATAATTTTTGCCCAAAACAAATCGCGCGATCCAATCCGCATCAATTACGCCGTCAATTACGGCAATAATTTTATCTTTTTTCTTCGTTTCTGAAACGCCTTTTTCTCTGGCGATGCCGACAATTTCATTGCCGATTTTTTCAACAAACTTTCCCGCCTCTTCCTTTTTTGCAGCATCTTGTGCCAAGGCTTGAGAGCAGAATAAAATAACAAAAATTGCCGTAAAAATTTTTTTCATAAATTGAGTTGGATGTTTGTTTCTAGTTATTTTTGGGTGAGAGGTATTTTGATGCGGATGGCGATAACTGTTGAGCTGATGGAGTGAATGTTACTTTTTTATTTTTTTTACCACGAGACGCATCTCCAATCGATTCCATGCTAGATAAATTTGTTAAACCTCTAACTTCCGCAAGTAAAAAATTAAAAACTCCTAAGTGTGAATTTTCTTTGGCGTAGCTAGCTGGAATGCGACCGTATTGATCTTGTATTTTTGCATCCGCTCCGGCTTCCAAAAGCAATTTAACAGTTTCTAGATGTCCACCTGCCGCGGCATAATGAAGAGGAGTTCGGCCATCTAAGTCTTGCGAATCTATAAAGCCTTTTGACCTGATTTTTTGTTTGATGAGTTTTTCAAGGATGGCGTTTTCTCCATTGGCGGCAGCATGGTGTAAATCTAGTGTTCCGAGTTTTCTTTGTTCTGAAAGTAAACGATATTGCTTTCTGTCGGATTCGGAAATTATCAATTTTTCAATGATTTCTAATGGCTGAGATTGCAGAGAATAATCGAAAGCGCTATGACCACTTTTGGTTAAAATATTTTTATCCGCGCTCGCTCTAAGCAGAGTTCTGATGGTTTCAGCGCTATTGCCAAGCTCGATGTTATCTACGGCAAAAATCAAAGCTGTTATCCCCAAAGAATTCGTGACATTTGGACTAGCTCCGAGTCCTAGCAATCTTTGTACAATATCTGCCTCTCCAAGCGAAGCTGCACACATGAGAGCAGTTTCGTCGTAATCACTTAATTCATCGAGACTGGTAGCTTTAATCGCTAATATGGTGTCAATAACTTCTGGCAGTTTTTTTCTTATTGCAGCTGTAAGCGGAGTATGACTGATTCCAGTTTTTAATGAAGCATCATAATCTTTGTTTGGAGATGCGGCCCCTGATAACAGCAAAGCCTGTGCAAGCAGTGGGCATGGAAAATCGATTGCTCTGAGTAGAAGTTGGTTTGTCTCTTTTTCGTCAATTTTATAGCTGTCGTCAAAATCGCGACTCAAAAGCTCCTTACCTTCCGGAGTGTTTTTCTTTTCAATCATGTCATTAATCATCTTCTTGCAGGCGGCAAGACCTTGCTCCTTCTCTATGGTGAGCAATTCTTTCAAGTTTCTTAAAACTATTTCGACTTCTGTGTTCAGTAGCGAATTATGGCTGGATTCCAGCTCTGGGGTTTTTGGTCGACTCATGATCTAATTTTTAATTTCAGCAGCGCGTTTTTGCAAATAAGCGCTGCGTATTGTTGCGTAAGAATCAAAGGAATCCTTGCGAATGTCGTCAATGATGTCGATTAGGCTTTCGCGTTTGTCAATTCCTGAAGTGATACTGATCCCGATTCGGTAATTCGCTTCAATAAGGTCTTCCCTGCCGCCGATTTCAAGAATATTGAAGCCAAGTGGATCAATCGATTTGTCGGTGAGCCAGCCGCTAAAATCACGCGCAGAGCTTGGGCCTAAAAATGGTATCACCAAATAAGGGCCAGAACCTGAACCGTAGTGGCCTAAGGTCTGTCCAAAATCTTCTGCTTTGTAAAAAATTCCTTTTTCTCCCGCGATGTCAAATAAGCCAGCCAAGCCAATGGTGGAGTTAATTAGGAAGTTAGAAAAAGTAGCGAGGCAATTATCGACTTTGCCTTGAGCCAAAGAATTTACGGCGGAAAGCGGCAGCGATAAATTATTCAAGAAATTATGAATGGATTTTCGAGCAGTTTGTGGAACTCCTCTGCGATATGCTTTCGCTACATGTTCGAAAAAGTAGCGATCAAAAACATCGTTAAAGGCGTAAATTTTGCGGTTAAATTTTTCGTAAGGATCATGAATTTCGCTGATGTTAGCGCTTTCATAAGTTTCAAATTCTTCCTCATCTTCAAATTTTTGGTAATACATCGCAGTGTTTGTCTGCTGCGCTTCGGAGAAGGCTATATTTGGAAATAGAATTGCTGCGCTGATGATAAAAAAATGACAAAATCTATGCATCAGGAGCTGCTTTTTGTAGGATTTTATCGATGCGTTCGAGCAGGTCGCGAGCCTTTTGGTCGTAGTTTGGATTCTTTGCGAGAAGCTCTTGTAAAACTTCGCGCGCTTTTTGCGGCTGGTTATCGAGAGCTAGGCAATAAGCGAGTTGGTAATAAGCATCGAATAGATCAGGCCAGAATTTTTTAATAAAACGAAAACGAAAAATCGCATCAGTCAGATGTCCATTTTCAATATGCTTTAAACCAAGAAGATAATTGGTTTGGCGCAGGTTTTTGCATTTCGATTTTATGATGAAAAATTCGTCTTTTATAAACTCAGCTTTTTTGCCGAAAAAATCGATAAACGCCGCGGATTTCTCACGCAATTTGAGCGCAAATTTTCCGCCAGCGCTTTCTTTTTCTTCTGATTTCGAGAAGAATTTTTTAAGGATTTTGCTGATCATTTTTTGATGAGATGAAGTAAGAGATTTCCCAAGAGGTGGCGAAATTTTTATGCTCGTCGCCAAAATTTTTCAAACAAAACTTATTGAAGTGAGTCAGGGAATTTTTGCCCAGAAAATTTCTATTTCTTGATGAATTTCTATGATAATTGGCGCCAATTTTTTTCAGTAGTTTTAAGGCCTCAACGCCATTTTGAAAATTTTGTTTTACGATTATTTTTTCAAATTTTTTCTTTCTGAAGCCACTTCTTTCTAGCATCAACTCTAAGTTTTTGTCGCAAGGAAAATCGCTAATTTGGAAGGTTTTTGCAGCTTTTAACTCGTGCAAACTTTGTTTAGTTGGAAGGCAAAAGGCGAAGATTCCGTGAGGCTTGAGTAAAGAAAAAATCTGAGAAAAAATTTTCTCAAAATCAGAAATCCAATGAAGCGCAAAGGAAGAAAGAATCAGATCGAAAGAATTTTTTTCGAAAGATAAATTTTCGATATCGCCCTGAATCGGAAAAATGTTTGATGGGCGTTCGTGCCATGAATTGAGCATCTCGGGAGAGATATCCAATTCAAAAATAGTTGTTATTTTTAAGTCGTTAGCATCGAGTTTTTTTATCAGTGATTTGGATACGAAGCTTGTGCCAGAGCCAAGATCGAGGATTTTTATTTTTTCTTCGCCGCTATTTTTGTTTAAAAATGGCGATAAATCTGTGGCAAGTTTTACAAGTTCAGATGCTGCTTTAGCCTGAATTGATGCGGCTTCGTTATAGTTCTTTGCGCCGCGAGAAAAATTTTTTTTGATTGTTTCTTTGTCGAACATCTTGAGGGCGCGTTCTATTTTTTTTCCGCTTCTTTTTCGATCAAATTAACGATGTGATCGACTAATTCTTCCGAAGAAATTTTATGATTCGGTTTGCCGTCCATATAGACGTTATGCCGTCCGCCACCACCTCCAGTAATTCCGATTTTTGTGTGAGCTGCTTCGCCAAGTCCGTTCACAACGCAGCCAAGAATTGAAATTGTTAATGGCGTTTTTATGTGCTCGACACGCTTTTCCACTGCTTCCACAGTTTTTACGACATCGAAACCTTGTCGTGCACAAGATGGACAGGAAATGAGATTGACGCCGTGGTGGCGCAGTCCAAGTGATTTTAAAATTTGATAGGCGACTTTGATTTCTTCTTTCGGATTAGCAGAAAGTGAGACTCGCATTGTATCGCCGATTCCGCTCCAGAGCAGGTTTCCAAGGCCAATTGAAGATTTTACCGTTCCAGCCGCTAAACTTCCGGCTTCGGTAATTCCAATGTGTAGCGGATAATCGCAAGCGGCGGCAAGCGCCTTGTAGCTTGCGACCGCAAGAAAAACATCCGAAGCTTTTACGCTAATTTTGAAATTAAAAAAATCGTTATCTTCCAAAATTTTGATGTGACGTTGCGCTGATTCAACCAAGGCTTCTGGTGTCGGTGTGCGATATTTTTGTAATAAATCTGCCTCGAGCGATCCGGCATTGACGCCGATGCGCATCGAGCAACCGTGGTCTTTTGCCGCTTTTATTACTTCGCGGACTTTTTCGTTAGAGCCGATATTTCCCGGATTTATTCGCAAACACTTGGCTCCAGCTTGTGCCGCTTCTATTCCGCGACGATAATGAAAATGAATATCGGCAATAATTGGCACTGGGCAATGCGGAATAATTTTTTTTAGCGCTTCAGATGATTCCTGATCTGGCACTGAAATTCGCATCAATTCCGCTCCCGTTTCAGCACATTCGTTAACTTGACGAATAGTGGCTTGGACATCGGTGGTTGGGGTGTTGGTCATTGATTGCACGGAAATCGGTGCATCGCCGCCAATTGCCACATTTCCAACAAAAATTTGCCGTGATTTGCGGCGGTGAATAGCGCGGTAGGGACGGATTTCGTTGAGCTGTTCTTGCATTTTTTTAGGAAATTAAATCGAAAAATTTTTGAATTTTTTTCTGATTTTTTTTGATAAGATTTTGCAGATTTTTTTCGTCAGAATTTAGAACCAAGATGATTGAGGTGAAGTCTTGAAAGCCTTGCCCAGCATAAGTTTGGAAGGTTTTTATTTTTTGAATTTCGAGGAAGGATTTTACTACTAAAGTGCGGAAAAAAATTGCGGCGAAATTTTCTTCGAGGAATTTTTGATCGAGAGAAGAAGGATGATTATTAACCGGTAATTGCGGAATATTTTTTATATTTTTTTCCAAATTTTCAAAAAACTCCAAATAAAATTTTTCTAAATTTTCTTCATTCATAGAAAAAATATCTTCCCAGACTTCTGGGCTTGAATTGTCTAGTCTGAAGGCTTTTTTGAAAAATTCATTTTCGATATTTTTCGGTGAAAATTCTTTGGTTAAAAAAGATAAAAATTGCGGCAAATGCGAAACTAAAGCGAAAATTTCATCATGTTTTTTTGCTTCAATAAAATCAGGAATTGCACCGATTTTTTTGACGATTTCTTCCACCTTTTTTGCTGCAGAATTTTGCGCGCAAATCACAAATTTTTTGCCGAAAAATAAATCAGCTGAAGCGTGCTCAAAGCCGTTATTCTCTGAGCCGGCAATCGGATGACACGGCACAAAATTTTTCGGTTTATTTTTGAAATTAAAATTTTTGATCGAGCCTAAATCCATCACTAGAACATCGATATTTTTCAGCGCGAAAAAAATTTCTTCGTAAGCAGAAAGTGGAGTGGCAATAACGATTAAATCGAAAGTAGAAATTTCGTCTTCGAGGAAAGTTAATTCGTCAAATCCGCCATCAATCACACCATCATTTTTTGCCAGCTCGATTTCTTCGAGTTCAAGATCAACAGCAAAAATTTCTTTGCTGATTTTAGCTTGCCGAAGCGCTTTAGCAAAGGATCCGCCGATTAGTCCGAGCCCGATGATTAAAGTTTTTTTGAAAGGCATTTTGGGAAAAATTAGTTTCTCGATTTACTGCGCAAATCGAGAATTGATGATGGATAGTTCGGAAAGTGTGGAATTATCTCGCGATAGATAAAACTTCTCAGTTCCCCGAGCGGAGTCGAGGGGTAGGGAGTTTGCTTTCCTACCCCTCGACTCCGCTCGGGGAGCTGAGATTGAAAATTAGTTTTTGCAGAGATAATCACCTCGAAAAGTGCAGTTTTTACTTATTGAAAAATTCTATCAAGCTCTTACTTTCCGCCCGAAATTTCCCCTTAAATTCCTCTAAAATACATGAAAAAAATTCTTCCAATTTTGGTAATTTTTTGCTTCGCCATTTCTTGCTCTACAAGAACAATCGACGTCAAAAGCCCTTGTGTTTCAACAGATGACGGTCCTTGCGGACCAAAAAAGCCAATCAATGATTGGTGGTTAAAAAATTCTAAAAATTCTCACAAAGAAAATTCTTAAAAAGATATGGCAGAAACAAAAAGTTTTGCAGAAAGGTTTGCGAAAAAAGAATCAACATTCACTTCTCAAGCTCTCAAATCACAACCACAAGCAGCCCAAAAGAATTTTTCTGACATTGTTGCTCAGAAAGAATCTGCGACTTCCTCTAACCTCAAACAAGTTGATCCTCAAAAGAAAATGCAAGCAGAACTAATTTACCTTGTGAAAGGAATTGATGCCGGGCGCAATGCTTGGTATTATGTCTTGGTTGAACGTCTCAAAGTTCAGCTTTTTCTAAAAGCTTTAAATGATGATATTATTCACCTCGAGAATTATGGTAAAATTCTTTATTCAGCCTACGGGGATGAGCCGCCATCTTCGATTACTGAAGAGCTGAAAGGCGAATATGGAATTCAGTAAATTTGATTTTTAGCTCAAAAATTTGGGGCTCATTTGAGCCCCATTTCTTTTTGCAAGTTCGTGATCGCAATTCGTAAAAACCTATACCAAAACTCATGAAGAATTTCAGAATTTATTTCATTGCTTTTATTGCTGCTTTTATTGGCTTTATCTCAGCATCTTCCTTCTCTCAAATTCAAATTAAGCCGATTAAGTTTGATGATAAAAAAATCATCGAAGACCAAGCAGGATTTCTCGAAGATGTTATCACCCGTGTAAAAAAAGATTACGTTGATGAAAAAACCGACCAACAGCTTTCTGAGGCTGCTGCGAGCGGCATTCTGAGTTCTCTTGATCCGCATTCTTCTTACCTCAACGCCGAAGCTCTCAAAGAAATGCAGGTGCAAACCAAAGGTGAGTTTGGCGGCGTGGGAATCGAAATTACCTTGGAATTTGCGGTTGTAAAAGTTGTGGCAGCAATTGACGACACCCCAGCTTTTAGGGCAGGAATTAAATCCGGCGATTATATCACCAAGGTTAACGACAAAAGCATCGTTGGTCTTTCAATCGAAGAAGTGGTGAAAAAACTGCGCGGTAAACCAGGAACCTCTGTGAAAGTGACGATATTGCGCAAAGGCGAAAAAGCGCCGCTGGAGAAGAATCTCACTCGTCAAATCATCAGAGTTAGAGCGGTTAAATCAGCGAAATTCAACGATGTTGCTTATATCAAAATCAATACCTTTTCTGAGCAGGCGGCATCGGGTGTTGTGACGGAGTTGAAAAAATTAAAATCAGAAATTGGCGAAAAAAATCTCAAGGGCGTCGTACTTGATTTGCGTAATAATCCCGGCGGTTTGCTTGATCAGGCAGTTAAAGTTAGCGACGTGTTTTTAAACAAAGATCAGGTGATTGTCTCAATCAAAGGTCGCAGCAGTGAACCGAAGGAGTATAAGGATGCAGCTAATGAAAGTCTCATTCCGAATTTGCCAATTGTGATTCTAATTAACGAAGGTTCGGCTTCCGCTTCCGAAATTGTTGCTGGTGCCTTGCAAGATCACAAACGCGCTGTGGTAATGGGCATAAAGTCATTTGGAAAAGGTTCGGTGCAAACGGTTATTCCGCTTGATAAAAATCATGGTGCTTTGCGTCTCACCACTTCGCTTTACTACACGCCAAGCGGCAAATCGATTCAGGCTCATGGCATTGAGCCAAATATCGAAGTGACCTCTGCTAAAATTGAAAAACAAAGTGAATTAGATCGTGATTCTGAAGCTGATCTCAAGGGTCACATCGAAGTTCAGCTGCAAGAAGCAATTGCGCAGGCGAAAAAAGACCAAATCGGTGACGATAATTTGGATGTTTATGGGCAGGATTACCAATTGGCGCGCGCTCTTGACCTAGTTCGCGGTATCAATCTCTATCAATCAGCAGTTAAGAAATGAGTCAAAATCTGCGGAAAAACGAAATGTGCAAAGTTCTGCAGACTTTACTTTGCGCTTTAGTTTTTTTGCTGATTTCTGCGCCGTCTTTTGCCGTTCCCACCAATTTCATTGCCGCCAGGGTTAACAATAAAGCTATTACAAATTCTGAAGTTGATGATCGCTATCGCTTTGTTTTGCGCGCTTCCAAAATAAAAATCAAAAATGCTTACGACCAAAAAATTCTGCGTGAACAAGTGATCGATAAAATGGTTGATGAAGAGCTGATTCGACAAGAAGCGGAGAATTTAAAATTCGAAGTTACGCCAGCAGAAATGAAAGAGGCTTTGGAAATTTTGGCTTTGCAGCGCAAGCAAAATTCCACTCAACTAAAAGTTTTTTTTATCAATAATGGACTGTCTTTTGAGAATTATCTCAAGCAGGTTGAATCGGAAATCCTATGGTCGAAAATTGTGTCTGAAACGCTGCGCTCTAAGGTGAAAGTGACTGATGTTGAAGTGAAAGAGCTTTTTGAGCAGAATAAATTCAGCATCGATGTCAGAAAATTTCGTATCGCGGAAATTGTGATTTCTAACTCGTCAAATGCCGCGCAATTTGCCAATAAACTTGCCGATGAATTAAGGCAGGGCGCAGATTTCAAGAATCTTGTGCAGCAATTTTCTTCGGCGGTTAGTTCGGAAAATTATGGTGAGATTGGTTGGGTTTCTCAGAGTGATATTGATCCAAAAATTTATGCAGCAATTTCCAAACTTAAGAAGGGCGGATATTCAGATTCGGTGCAACTAGGAGATGGTTATCATATTTTCAAATTACTCGACGCAAAAACCGAAATAAAAATACACGAAAAAGATCTCGCTACTGCAAAAAACATCATCTTTAACAACAAGCTGCAAACCTTGTCCAAAGGCTATTTGATGGATTTGCGAAAGAAGGCTTTTGTGGAAGTTTCTTAATCGCGAAGAGAGTAATTTATAGATGGTTTTTTAGCTTTTCAGCGCTGCAACTCCAGGCAATTCTTTTCCTTCCAGCCATTCCAAAAACGCGCCACCGGCGGTTGAAATGTAGGTGAAATCATTTGCAAGTCCGCAAGCATTAATTGCGGAAACCGAATCTCCGCCGCCAGAAATCGAAATCAATTTTCCTGATTTTGTTAATTGTGCGGCGCTTTTAGCAAAGCTTTCAGTTCCTAGGTTGAAAGGCTTTATTTCAAAGGCTCCAAGTGGACCGTTCCATACCAAAATTTTATGTTTTGCCAGCTCTTCGCCAAGAAGTTTTGCTGAGCTTTCGCCAAGATCGAGAATGATGTCATCATCAGCAACCGCATCGATAGAAACAGTTTTATGAGGCGCATTGGCCTCAAATTTTTTTACAACTACAACATCTGAAGGTAGAACTAGTCTACAGCCGTGCTGTTTTGCGGTTTCAATAATTTTTAATGCCACATCCTTTAGTTCTTTTTCGCACAGAGATTTTCCGATATTTTTTCCCAAAGCGTAGAGGAAGGTATTGGCCATGCCGCCACCAACCACAATGGTTCGTGCTTTAGTTGCTAGTGAATTTAATAAATCAATTTTTGTTGAAACTTTTGCGCCGCCAACTGCAGCAATTAAGCCGTCAGAACCGTTAGCGAATATTTTGTTTAAGTTATCTAGCTCAGTTTCCATTTGGAATCCGGCGGCAGATTTTAAAATCGCTGGAATGCCCGTGATTGAAGCGTGGGCGCGGTGTGAGCACGAGAAAGCATCATTGACATAAAGATTAGCAAGCGCGGCTAATTGGCGTGAAAATTCGGGATCATTCTTGGTTTCTGCTTTGTAAAAGCGCAGATTTTCCAGCATGATTACTTCGCCATAATTTGTTGCAGAAACTGCTTTCTGAACTTTTTCTCCGATGCAATCATCGATAAAATTAACCTTTACCGAGCCAAGCAATTCCTGAACTCGCGCTACTAATTGTTTGATTGACATCGATGGCTCAAACTTTCCTTCTGGACGTCCGAAATGCGAAATCACAATCACCTTAGCCTGATTTTCGGCGAGATATTTTAGCGTTGGAATTACAGCTTTGATGCGCGTGTCATCTTCGATTTTTCCGTTCACGATTGGCACGTTGATATCAACGCGTACAATCACGTTTTTATTGGTGACGGCGCAATCCTTCAGTCTGTTGAATTTTGGCATGTTTTTGAAATTTAAGGAGGAGGAGAAAAAACTTGATTTTGTGAAGTTCGTTCATATTTTGCGCGGCCTCCAATTTTTTTCCAATCAAAATTTCCTCAAACAATGGGCACTAAAAACAATCCGAAAAACCGCGTTAAAAACGTCGAAAAAAAGAAATTTAACGGCAAAGAAATCGAACCGGTTTACTACTACGGAGTTCATGCTGGACACGGCAAATACATGGCTGCCAAATATGCAGGCTCAACTCAACTTGCGGTTGATTCTTCACAAAAACCACTTCAGTGGGACGAGATAAATTAAGATTTAGAATTCTGCGCCGAAGGCTGATATTACAAGGTCAGAGACCATAAATTTTGCATAAAATTTCTTAACTCTTAATTCATAATTCATTCATGCCTGAAGTAATCATCAACGGCCCTGCTGGAAGAATCGAAGGGCGTTATCATCAAAGCACTAATCCCAAAGCTCCAGTTGCACTTGTTCTGCATCCGCACCCACTTTACGGCGGCACCATGAACAATAAGGTCACCTACGCTCTGCATAAGGCTTTTGTGAATAATGGATTTTCGGTTTTGCGCATCAATTTTCGCGGTGTTGGAAAATCGCAAGGCAAGTTTGACAATGGCGTTGGTGAGTTGCTTGACGCTACAGCAGTGATGAATTGGCTTCATGATCAAAATATGGAAGCTTCGGAATATTGGATTGCCGGCTTTTCTTTCGGCTCTTGGATCGCTCTACAAGCAGTGATGAGAAGGCCAGAGCTTGAAAACTACATTCTTGTTGCTCCGCCAGCTAGCAAATATGATTTCAATTTTATCGTGCCTTGCACATCTGCTGGTCTTGTGGTTCAGGGCGGCAAAGACGAAATCACCAAAGAAGCGGATTCAGCAAAATTAGCTGAAAAATTATCAGCAAGAGAAGGTGCAGATGTAATCTATCAGGCCATCCACGGCGCTGATCACTTCTTCAAAGATCACATGAAGGAATTTGAAAAAATCATCGATAAACACATCAAACACCGCTTGGTTGTTGATTCCACAAAGGTTCGCAAAGTTAAACGCGATCGCCGTCGCCGCCGCAAAAAGAAAAATGTAGCCGAGGCCAAACCAGAGAGAAACCACTTCCCCGTGAAGTCGTTGACTGCGTTTGAGAGTTAAGTTGGAAGATTAGAGCTTGTTTTCAGGATCGCATTTTTTTCCATCAGAGTAATTGACGCTCCAACGAGAATTATCGCGGTGCCAAGAAGTTGCAGCGGTGCGATTTTTTCTCCCAGTAAAATAAATCCAAAAAACACCACTGATAGCGGTTCCGACATCGCTAAAATTGCCGCTTTTTCGGCGCGAATATGTTTTAGCGCATTCAAGAAACACATGATCGGAAGTGCGGTGCAAATAATTCCCATCGCCAAAATATTGCTGCATAATTTTAGATTTGTCGGCGCTTGGAAACTGCCGTCAAGTAGCGCAAATACAAGGCAGGCAAAGGCGCAGCCGCAAGTGACAGCAAGAGTTGAAACTGCGGGTTTGAGG
Organism: uncultured Rhizobium sp.; assembly: GCA_964447395.1. Classification (GTDB taxonomy): domain Bacteria; phylum Pseudomonadota; class Alphaproteobacteria; order Rickettsiales; family UBA1997; genus UBA2645. Next base: position 31,093 of record CAYUSO010000001.1, on the reverse strand, counting down.
TGATTATTTTTGACCGAGAAGACGTAAGATCCGAAAAAAAGTGCCGCCAAAATTCCAATTAAAATTCCTGAGAAATTAGATTGAACATGCCGCAAATCTGCCAATAGCGCGGCTCCAAACATGACAGCGAAAATCGAGATCAAAGAATTTCTGCTGATTTTTTCTTGATGAAAAACGCGATTTAAAATCACCACAACTGCTGGATACATGTAAAATAAAACCATCGCCAAACCAGTGCCAATGCGTTGCGAAGCCATGAAATAAAGTGAAGCAGCGCCAGCATGAAAAACGGCGCTGGCACAAAAAATTTTTTGCATCGCAGAAAAATCTGTTTTTTTGAGATGCGAAAATGCCAATAAAAAAATCACGCTTGAAGCTACTAAAAAGCGCCAAAAAAGCATGTTATAGACAGAGAAATTTTCCTTGATGATGCTGATGCCGAAATAGCCTAGAAGCCCGTAAAATAAGCCTGAAACGATGACAAAAAAAGCACCTTTCTGCTGCTGACTCATTTGAATTTAGTCGTGATTGACCTTGTACAAAACGCCGCCGCAGGCTGAATTTTGTTTTGTTGAAGAGGAGATATTTTTTTCTTTTGCGATGGGATTTGTTGGTTTTAGAAAATCAAAAACCTTAGTTGCTAAAATTTTTACGCCGCTTTGAGGAGCCGCAAAACCAACGCCAGTGGTGTTTTGAAAGCTGATCGGCAAATCCAACAAACTTCTAATTCCTAAAAAAGCGAAGGCTTCAGCTTCGATGGCATCGCCGTTAAAACCGATTTCTTCGACGGATTTAATTTCAATTCCAGTCAGACATCTTTTCATCTCATTCATGATAGCAGAATTTTTTCTGCCGCCGCCGCAAACGAAAATTTCGCGCGGTTTTTTGCTTAAAAAATTGAGATTAATCTCGAGGGCTTTTGCATGCATGTAAGAGAAGGTGGCAAGAGCGTCTTCAACCTTGAGACTGTTGATTGGAGAGAGTAGGGCGGCGAAGTCATCGCGATCGAAAGATTTTGGCGGTTTTTTGTGAAAAATTTCATTCTGCAAAATGCGATCAGCGAGAAGAAAATCGATATTTCCAGCTTTAGCTAATTCACCATTTTCATCAAAATCGCGACCGAATTTTTGACGCATTAAATCGTCAAGCGGAGCATTGCCGAAGCAGACATCAAAAGCCTCGATGGAATTTTCATCACCGCCGGAAAAATAAGTGACGTTGGAAATTCCGCCAATATTTAAAACCGCAAAAGGCTGAGTTTGATTAGCAAAAAGATAAAAGTGATAGATGGGAACCAGCGGTGCGCCTTGGCCGCCGAGCACTATGTCGCGAGTGCGAAAATCGGCGACAACATTAATTTTTGTTTCCTGCGCTAACAAATGTGGATTGCCGATTTGCCAAGTAATTTTTTGCTGCGGAGCGTGAAGAATCGTGTGTCCGTGAAAGGCAATTAAGTCAATTTCTTCAGCCGGAATTTTATTTTCGTCCAAAAAATTATTTACCAATTTGACGTGAAGAAGAGTTAATTCATTTTCAACGGTTTTAATTTCCTGAAGCTTTGGAGTCGCGTAAATTAAGGCTTTGAGGCGCTCTTTAAAATCTTTCTCGTAAGGCAAATAAGCAAAATTTTTTCTGTTAATGATATTTTCTCCATCGCTTTCAATCAGCGCCAAATCAATGCCATCCATTGAAGTGCCGCTCATTAAGCCGATAGATTTGTAAATTTTATTCATGACAGAGGCGGTTGAAAATATTTAAGACGCAGAGTTTTTTATCGAGATAGAGAGGTGCGGTTTTATGTAGGGAAATCAAGCTTTCATCGATGATCGTGAAAATTTTTTCGGCGGAGAAATTTTGTATCAGATTTTGAAAAACTTCTTTTTCATCGAAGAAAAAATGCAGCTGATTTTTGTTTAAATTTTTGAGCAAGCGGTTGAAAAAAAATTCGCAGATTTTTTCAAAAACTGTGAAGGAAAAATTTTTGTCGGAGATTTTTTTTAAAAGCTCTTCACCAATTTTTTTGTTTATTATTGAGCGTAGAAAAAGCTGATAAACCCTTGTCAAATCTGCTCCGAAGTTGATTGCTTCAGCTGGAGAATTATCGCAAATTTCTGCTAAAAATTTCATCTCATCAGCAGAAAATTTTATATTTTTTTGCTGCAAAACCTCGGAAAAATTTTCTAAAGAAAAATTAGGAATTTTGATAATGTGACAACGCGATCTAATCGTTGGTAAAACTCGACTCAAATTATGCGAAATTAAAATCAAAAAATTATTTGGACGAGGCTCTTCGAGAACCTTTAAAAGCGCGTTAGCCGCGGATTTATTGAGCTCACAAGCTGAATCAATGATGATGAATTTGTTTTCCGAAATGGCAGAAGTTTGATTTGCAAAGCCAGAAATTTGCCGAATTTTTTCGACATTAATTTCTTTTTTTTCCGCTTCTTTTTCGATCAGCAATAAATCGGGATGAGCATCATTTTTTCCGCCCAAAATATCGCCGCAAAATTTCTTGGCAAAACTGGCTTTTCCAATGCCTTTTTTTCCGTGAAGTAAAATTGCGTGAGGAAGTTTTTGATGGTGATAAGAGGCGAGGAGAGTTGATTTTGTTGAGCTGAAGCCGAGCATGAAAATGAAAATTAACAGGTCCCCGAGCGGAGTCGAGGGGTGGGTAGAGAAGCTCCTAGTCCCTCGACTCCGCTCGGGGACCTTAATTTTTTACTCGCGGACCTCAAATTTCTTTATTCTCCGCCACCCAGCGAATGCACATAAAGCGCTAATTGTTTGATCGTATTGTCATCCAATCTTCCGATCCAATAAGGCATTACACCATTGCGGGCGTAGTGAATGGTGAATTCGATATCTTCTTTTTTATCGCCATAAAGCCAGATTGCGTCGGTTAAATTTGGCGCGCCTAAAGCACGATTTCCTTTGGCATTAGCGCCGTGACAAGCCACGCAATTAGCTTTGAAAATAGCTGCTCCTTTTGCGTTATTTTCGCCTTTGCCAGATAGCGACAGAACATATTCCGTCACTGCTTCGATTTCATCTTTTTTCAAAACTTTATCCAAGCCGAAAGCTGGCATTTGATTGCTGCGAGTTTTGTCGTGCGCTGATCTGATTCCGAAGCGAATTGTTTGATAAATTTCGTCAATTTTTCCACCCCACAACCAATCGTCATCATTTAAATTTGGAAAACCTTTTGCGCCTTGAGCGCCAGAGCCGTGGCAGGCGGCGCAGTTTTCTTTGAAGGCAACACGTCCGCCATTAAGCGCGAATTCCATGAGTTGCGGATCTTTTTGAATTTGCGCGAAATTCATTTTGGAAATTTTTGCGAGATGAGTGGCGCGAATTTTATCAATTTCTGCTTGTGATTCATCGAGTTGCGATTGTTGCGACCAGTTCAAAACACCTTTGGAATTGCCGCCAGAAATCGGCCAAGTCGGATAAAAAATCCAATAACCGACAGACCAAATGATGCAAATGATCCAGACAATCAGCCACCAGCGCGGCGCAGGAATGTTATATTCGGAAATGCCATCCCAATCATGACCAGTGGTTTCAATTTTTTTTCCCGAATTTTTTTGAGTTTTATTTTCTTCAGTCATTGAGAGGAATTTTTGAATATTGATCGAATTTTTTCTTCACGCCTTTTTTGAAAACTGCGTAAATCACGTAGCAAAAAGTGAGGAAGAAAAAAATCGTGGCGATAGTGGGAGCGTAGTGAATGAAAGACTCAGTCATGTTTTTGTTTTTTGTGAATCGGTTCAAATTTTGCGAAATCGACGAAAGTCCCGAGTACTTGCAAATAAGCGACTAAAGCATCCATTTCAGAAATTTTTTGTGGATTGCCATCAAAATCATGCACGTTGATTTTTCCGCCATAACGCTTTTGCAAAGCATCAGCATCGCGATCATTTGACGCCTGAACCACTGCATCGGAAGTGGCGTTTTGAATCATTTCGTCGGAGTAAGGCACGCCAAGTTTGCGCAGCACTTCCATATCGTCAGAAATTCCAGAAATTTGTGCATCGCGCTCTGGCAAAAATTTATATCCAGGCATGATTGATTCCGGCACGACGTCGCGCGGATTGATTAAGTGGCGCACATGCCATTCATCAGAATATTTGCCACCAACCCGCGCTAAATCTGGTCCAGTGCGTTTTGATCCCCATTGAAACGGAAAGTCGTACATGCTTTCAGCGGCGAGAGAGTAGTGTCCGTAGCGCTCAACTTCATCGCGCAAAACTCGAACCTGTTGCGAGTGGCAGCCATAACAACCTTCGCGTTTGTAGATTTTGGAACCGACCAATTCTAGCGGTGTATAAGGTCGCATGCCTTCAACTTTTTCGATAGTCGTTTCCATGCGAAAAAGTGGCGCAATTTCTACCAAGCCACCAACGGAAATCAAAATGACAGTGAGGATAAGAAGCAGAACCGAGCTGCGTTCGATTTTATCGTGATGCTTAAGCATTTTTTGTGTGAATAGTTTTATAAAAATTCCACGCCATCACGCAAGCTCCAGCTAGGAAGAACAGGCCTCCTAAGGCTCGGGTGATGTAAAGTGGGTGAAGAACTTTTAGAGTTTCGACGAAGGAATATTGCAGGAAACCCATATTGTCGTAGGCGCGCCACATCAGGCCTTGGGCGATTCCGGCGATCCACAGAGCAGTGATGTAAAGCACGATGCCGATTGATGCGAGCCAGAAGTGCACGGAGACTAGTTTCATCGAGTAAAGTTCTTTTTTATTCCACAGCACTGGCACCATGTGATAGAGTGCGCCGAAGCTGATTAGAGCGACCCAGCCGAGGGCGCCGGAATGCACGTGGCCAACAGTCCAATCGGTATAATGCGAGAGAGCATTGACGGTTTTTATCGCCATTAGCGGACCTTCGAAGGTGCTCATGCCGTAGAAGGCAACGGCGGTGATTAGGAAGCGCAAAACTGGATCGGTGCGCAATTTATCCCAAGCGCCGGAGAGCGTCATGATGCCGTTAATCATACCACCCCAGCTTGGCATCCATAGCATGATTGAGAAAGTCATTCCCAAAGTTTGCACCCAATCAGGCAGCGAAGTGTAGTGCAAATGGTGTGGGCCCGCCCAGATGTAGATGAAAATGAGTGACCAAAAATGCAGAATCGACAGGCGATAAGAATAAACCGGGCGTTCAGCGCGTTTTGGCACGAAGTAATACATGATGCCGATGAAGCCGGCGGTGAGGAAGAATCCAACCGCGTTATGGCCATACCACCATTGGATCATCGCGCTTTGCACGCCGCCGAAAAGTGGGTAGCTTTCGCTGCTATCCAAGCGCAAAGGAATTGAAAGATTGTTGACGATGTGCAGCACGGCGACCGTCACGATGAAGCCGATAAAAAACCAGTTGGCGACGTAAATATGCGGCTCGCGGCGGTTGCGCAGAGTCATGATGTAAACCAAGAAATAGCAAACCCAGATGATAGTGAGGAATAAGTCGGCATACCATTCTGGTTCGGCATATTCTTTAGCCTGTGTGACGCCAGTCACATAGCCAATTGCGGCCATGATGATAAAAATTTGATAGCCCCAAAAAATAAATTTTAGGAGATTATCATGTCCCCACAAACGCGCTTGGGACGTGCGTTGCACCACGAAAAAGCTTGTCGCAAAAAGCACATTTCCGCCGAAAGCGAAAATTACTGCTGAGGTATGGAGCGGGCGCAGACGGCCGAAACTCGTCCATTCCAAACCGAGATTTAAAGCCGGAAAAGCTAATTGCGACGCGATGATCACGCCTATTAAAAATCCGACAATTCCCCAAAAAGTAGCGGCGAGGGTGAAGAGTTTGACGATTGCGTAGTTGTAGGAGATCGGCGCGTTGTTTTGTGTCATGGTTTGTTTAGTCGTAAGTCGTAAGTCGTAAGTCGTAAGTCAGGCCAGAGTTGATGCGGCTTATGACTTATGACTTGCGACTTACGACTGAGCCTAAAACAGAAGTTTTAGGCTCATTAAAAAAAGCATAGTCGCATTAAGCAAAATTATGGTTTTGCTAACGAACTTTAATCCTGAAAATTTTAGTAAAACGTGACCACTTAATGCTGTAAAAAACAGCGCTGGAAAAGTGGCGAGGCCGAAAAAAAACATTCCTGCTGCGGCTAAAAACGGATTTGATATTGCCGCGGCGATTAAAAACGCGCCGTATAAGAGCCCGCAAGGGATGAAGCCTAGAATTATTCCAAGAAAATAACCACGGAAACCGCGTGGATTTTGGAATAAAAAATTGATTTTTTGGGAAAATTTTTTTGGAAAAAAAAGCGCCGCGATTTCTAGGAAAGGCGATTTAAATCGCAATAATTTCTTCTCGAAAAAAACATTCAAAAAAAACAGCGCAGCGAGAAATAAAATTGCGGCGGATAAAATTCGGAAGTGAAAAAAATCGGCGATATTTTTAGCAAAAAAAGAAGAAAGAAATCCGATGAAAGAATAGGTGGAGATGCGCCCCAAGTGATATGGCAATAGAGCAAAATTTTTTAATCTTTGAAAATTAGAAAATTTTTCCAGCGGAATTTTTTGCAAATTATTCGAAACTTGCGTCAAAACAAAAGGCCCGCACATGCCGATACAATGCGAAAACCCGCCGAAAAATCCGAGAGAGATGAGGGAGAAAATCAGTGCAAAATCGTTCATAAATTTTTTATCACTAAGTTCCCCGAGCAAAGGCTGCAGGCCGTCGTCGAGGGGTCGGAAGACAAACTATATAAAACCCTCGACGACGCTTCGCTTTGTTCGGGGAACTTTAAATTTGCGAGCAAGAGATTATCCCCGAAGAAACCTGCGAGAAGGCTTGCAAAATGCAGTTCCGTTTTTAACTTCCGCCGCCTCTTTTCACTCTAAATTCCAACTTACATGAAAATCAACTTCGCTAAATCCGGCGCATTTTCGGCGCTTAAAAATTCGGTTTCAGTTTTGGTTTTAACTGAAGAGCAAGCCAAAAAATCTGCACTAAAACAGGTTAAATTTGCCAAAGAAAATTTTGCTTTTGAGGGAAAAAACAATCAGGCGCACCTCATCACGCTTGATGCGCAAGTTGTTGTGGTTCTAGGCGCGGGAGCTGAAAAAAAATTGAATGATTTGGAATTACAAAAAGTCGGTTCGCGAATTTGCGCAGCTTTAAATGGAGCAAAATTAAAAAGTGGATCGGTTTTTTTTGACTCAAAAAATTCTGCCAAAGATCTCGCTAACATCGCTTTTGGCGCGGTTCTGCAAGGTTATCGTTTTAACAAATATTTCGAAAATAAAAAGAAAGATAAGGATTTAAAAATCACATCTCTAACCATGATGGTAGCAGATGTTTCTAAGGCCGAACAAGAATTCGCGCCGCTAAAAGTTCTCGCAGAAAATGTTTTTTTCACGCGCGATTTAGTCTCCGAACCAGCGAATATCCTGAATCCAGAAAGTTATGCAGCGATTTGCAAAACTCTAAAAAAAGACGGTTTGGAAGTTGAAATTCTTGGCGAAGCAGAAATGAAAAAGCTGGGAATGGGCTCGCTTCTAGGCGTTGGACAAGGCAGCGAAAAAGAATCTCAACTCGTAATCCTCAAATGGAATGGTGGTAAAAAAGGCGAGCAACCCTTGGCATTCGTGGGCAAAGGCGTCACTTTCGACACTGGCGGTATCTCAATAAAACCTTCCGCCAACATGGAAGACATGAAAACCGATATGGGCGGAAGTGCCGTCGTTGTTGGCTTGTTGCGTAATCTCGCGCAAAGAAAAGCCAAAGTGAATGTGGTTGGAGTCATTGGGCTGGTTGAGAATATGCCTTCGGGAACGGCGCAACGTCCGGGCGATGTGGTGCGTTCAATGTCGGGACAAACCATCGAAGTAATCAACACTGACGCGGAAGGACGCCTAGTTTTGGCTGATGCTTTGCACTATACCAACACGAAATTCAAACCGAAATTTATCGTCGATTTAGCGACGCTAACCGGCGCCATCATTGTTGCGCTGGCTGATGTTTACGCTGGATTATTTTCCAATGACGACGATCTTGCTAAAAAAATTGAAACCTGTGGAGCCAGAACTGGCGAGCGCGTATGGCGTTTACCTCTCGGCGAAGAATATGACGAAATGATCAATTCTGACATCGCAGACATGAAAAATGTCGGCAGCGGCCGAGGTGCTGGCAGCACTACAGCTGCGCAATTCCTCAAACGTTTCGTCGGCGAAACAAAATGGGTTCATCTTGACATCGCCGGAGTTGCTTGGAGAGGCAAGGGCGATGCAATGGCAGTGAAGGGCGCGAGCGGTTATGGTGTTAGGCTCTTGAATGAGTTGGTTAAACTTTACGAAAAAAAATAAAATTTTAGGCGACAGGCAATAGGAAATAGGCGATAGTCGAACCGAGCTCGACATGCCTAGCGCCTATTTCCCATCGCCTATCGCCTAATTTGATTTATGAAAAAACTTTTAATCCGCGGTGGAAAAAAATTGAACGGTGAAGTGCGAATTGCGGGCGCAAAAAACGCTACTTTGCCTTTGATGGTGGCATCAATCTTAACCGATGAGAAGCTTACTCTGACAAACGTTCCCCACGTTTCTGACATTGCGACGATGGCCAATCTTTTGGAAAATCTCGGCATTGAAATTGCGCTTGATGGAACTGATCCAGACCTTGGCGTGCAAGGTCGCGTGATGGTTTTTGACGCTAAAAATATTTCCAATCCAGAAGCGCCTTACGATCTTGTGCGCAAAATGCGCGCTTCGATTTTTACTCTCGGACCGCTATTGGCAAGGATGGGCAAGGCTCGCATTTCTCTTCCCGGAGGTTGCGCGATTGGAACTCGTCCGGTTGATTTGCATTTAAAAGCGATGGAAAAACTTGGCGCAAAAATCGAATTGAAAGGCGGCTATGTCGAGGCCAGCGTTGATGGCAGACTCAAAGGCGCGGAAATCCATTTTGAAAAAGTTTCCGTCGGCGCCACCGAAAATGCCATGATGGCTGCAAGTTTGGCGCGGGGCGAAACCGTGATTCACAATGCGGCTTGCGAGCCTGAAATCATTGACTTGGCGAAATGTTTAAACGCGATGGGCGCGAAAATTTCTGGCGCGGGAACGCCGAAAATTGTCATTCAAGGTGTTGAAAAACTTCATGCCGCACGTCACAAAATTGTCGCTGATCGAATAGAGGCTGGAACCTACGCCGCCGCGGCTGTAATCACTGGCGGAAATATCAAACTTCGTGGTGTTGAGATGTGGGTTTTGAGTGGTTTTAAAGATGATTTGGAACAAGCGGGAGCGGTCTTCAAACAAATTTCTGACGATGAAATTGAGATTAGCAGAAGTGCGGCGCAGATTAATTCTGTAAGTATCTCAACCCAGCCATTTCCTGGCTTCCCAACCGATATGCAGGCGCAATTTATGGCGCTGATGACTGTCGCAAATGGTGCTGCAACCATCGAAGAAAATATTTTTGAAAATCGTTTCATGCATGTCATGGAACTGCAGCGCATGGGCGCCAATATTGAATCGCACGGTAATGTTGCGATGGTAAAAGGCGTGCAAAAATTGACTGGTGCGGAAGTTATGGCAACCGATCTGCGCGCTTCTGTTTGCTTGGTTCTCGCTGGTTTAGCTGCCGAAGGAGAAACCGTAATTAATCGACTTTATCATCTTGAACGTGGCTATGAAAGACTGGCAGAGAAGCTAGTGGCTTGTGGCGCGGAGATTAAAATTCTTTATTAAAATGTTCCAACTAATTGCCAAAAAAATTTTCGGTTCCGTCAATGAGCGTCTCGTCAAATCGCTGCAACCTGAGGTTGAAAAAATTAATGCGTTTGAGCCACAAATTTCTGCACTTTCTGATGACGAGTTAAAAGCAAAAACTGCAGAATTTAAAAATCGTCTTGCCGCTGGCGTGCCGCTTGATTCCTTGTTGCACGAGGCTTTTGCCGTGGTGCGCGAAGCATCAAAACGTGTTTTAAAAATGCGTCATTTCGATGTGCAATTAATCGGCGGCATGGTTTTGCATCACGGAAAAATTTCGGAGATGAGAACTGGCGAAGGCAAAACTCTCGTCGCTACTCTGCCTTGCTATCTCAACGCTTTAACTGGCAAAGGTGTTCATGTTGTCACGGTCAATGATTACCTCGCCAAGCGAGATTCTGAGTGGATGGGAAAGATTCACGAATTTTTGGGATTAACCGTGGGTTGTCTTACCAATGAGTTAAATGATGAAGAAAGAAAAGCTGCTTACGCTTGCGATATCACCTATGCCACCAACAACGAACTTGGTTTCGATTATTTGCGCGACAACATGAAATTCTCGCGCGAGCAAATGGTGCAGCGTCCTCATAATTTTGCGATTGTTGACGAAGTTGATTCAATTTTGATCGACGAAGCGCGTACGCCGCTCATCATCTCCGGCCCAACCAACGATAATTCAAAACTTTACGAAGAAATTAATCGCCTGATTCCGCGCCTTTCTGCTGCAGATTTTCAACTTGAAGAAAAAGATCGCGGCGTGTTCCTAACCGACGCTGGTATTGAGTCGGTAGAAAAAATGCTAAAAAATTCTGGCGCGATTGAAGCAAATTCTTCGCTTTATGATCCAGCGCACATCTCGCTGGTGCATCACGTCAATCAAGCGCTCAAGGCTCATAAGATTTTCAAAAATGAAACTGATTACATCGTAAAAGATGGCGCAATTGTGATCATCGATGAATTCACTGGACGTATGCAAGAAGGCCGCCGTTTCTCAGACGGACTGCATCAAGCGCTTGAGGCAAAAGAAGGCGTGAAGGTTCGCAATGAAAACCAAACTCTCGCTTCAATCACCTTCCAAAACTATTTCCGTCTCTACAAAAAACTGGCTGGAATGACTGGCACAGCGCAAACCGAAGCGGTAGAATTTGAAGAAATTTACGGGCTGAAAGTTGTTGAAATTCCAACCAATAAACCAGTCACGCGCAAAGATGAAGATGATGAAATTTACAAAAACGAGCAGGGAAAATATGAGGCGATAATTCGCTCGATTGAGGAAGCGCATGGTCGCAAACAGCCAATTTTGGTTGGAACTGTTAGCATCGAAAAATCCGAATATCTTTCGAAATTATTGCGTTCGTACAAATTGCCACATCAAGTTTTGAATGCGAAATATCACGAGAAGGAAGCCGAAATCATCGCGCAAGCCGGCAAGCCAGGTGCAATCACGATTGCTACCAATATGGCTGGTCGTGGAACTGATATCAAACTTGGCGGCGCTGAAGAAAATGAGGAAGAGAAAAAAATCGTCATCGATGCTGGCGGGCTTTATGTTTTGGGAACCGAGCGCCACGAATCGCGCCGCATCGACAATCAATTGCGCGGCCGCTCGGGCAGGCAAGGCGATCCAGGAAAATCAAAATTTTTCTTATCGCTTGAAGATGATTTGATGCGAATTTTTGGTTCGGAAAAATTGCAGTCGCTGCTTTCAACTTTTGGCTTGAAAGATGATGAAGCGATTTTCCATCCATGGATCACCAAAACCCTTGCCGGTGCGCAGCACAAGGTGGAAATGAGAAATTATGAGATCAGAAAAAACCTGCTGAAATATGACGATGTGGTGAATCACCAGCGCAAAAATATTTTTACTTTGCGCAATGAAATTATGGATGCAGAAAATATTTCGCCAAAAATTAGAAGCTTTGCGAAGCAGATAAATCAAGAGCTCATCGAGGATTGTATTCCAAAAAATTCTTATGCTGAGCAATGGGAAATTGATTTTTTGCAAAAAGAAATTTTTCGAATTTACGGTTTGAAACTCGATCTAAAATCTGAATCACAAAAAGAAGGTGTGACAGAAAAAGAAATTTTGAATTTTGTTGAAGCCAATGTCGACGCGCTTTTTGCTGAGAAAGAAAAACTTTACGGCGCAGAAGTTGTGCATCAAATCGAACGTCAAATTTTTCTCATCACGCTTGATTCGGAATGGAAAGATCACTTGCTTTCGCTCGATAAATTGCGCCACGGTATTAACCTCCGCGCCTACGCACAGAAAGATCCGCTGATTGAATATAAACGAGATGCTTTCAGTTTGTTTGAAGACATGATGCTTCGAATCGAAGAGCAAGTTGTGTCGCGTATCGCTCACGTGCAAATCAATATTAACGAAAATGACGGCGAGTTGAATTTGATTGCTCGTGCCCCAAAGCAAAAAATGTTTGAAAGCAGAAATGATCCAGCGTTTGTGCAAAGCGAGGCCAAAGCTGTTAGTTCATCAAGCCCAATTAAATCGAATGTGAAGCCGGAAGAGCGCAATCCACGCGATGCCTCAACTTGGGGAAATGTTGGTCGCAACGAGCCTTGCCCGTGCGGGAGTGGGAAGAAGTTTAAACAGTGTCATGGGTAAGGGATTGTCGGTAATTATTCCGTGACAAACTAATTGTTATTTTAGTTCCCCGAGCGAAGTAGAGGGGACGAGAATTTGCTTTCCCACTCCTCGATGTAGGGTGGGGAACTGAGAATGTTCGTGAAGGAATAATTCTTAAAAAAGGAGAAAAATGCTTCGAGTATTTTTTCGAGTTTTTCTGGTTTGGTTAGTAATTTTTGCGGCAGTTTTTGCTTTTTATTATTTCAGAATAAATGCCGAGAAGGAAGCGTTGGCAATGGAGAGTGGTACAGCGATAGAAGAGGTTTTGGAAAAGAATTTGTTTCTGCTCGAAGAGGTTTTTGTTTTAATAGGTGAAGAAATAGCTCATAGTAATCCAAGTCTCGATTTGCAAAAAATTCATCAAATCTTTGTTAGATATGCCGCAGAAAAAAAATATCCCGATATTTTATCGTGGACGAAATTTGATTGGGTGAATGTCGATGGGTATCAAACCGTCAACACGCTTCTCGGGGTAAGATTGAAAAAGGCACCACGCATGACCGATAGAAATTATCGTAATCATGGTAATACAATGTGGGCGATGATTTTTTCTCAGGCCGCAATAGGAAAGCCAAGTGGAGCCTACATCATTCCAATTGGCGTGCAAATCAGTACTGCAAAAATAGCTCAGGCCGGAACGGTGACTGGTGGAATTGACATTGAAAAACTGCTTCAGTTGGTGCTACAGAATTTGCCCAGAAACGTTGATTTTGCTGTTATTGATGAGCGTGATTCTTCCGTGGTTTTTTCTTCTGAAAGAAAAGAGTGGGGAAGTAAAATTTCTTCCAAGAAAAAATATTTCTACAGTGAAAAGTTAGCAGGAAGAAATCCTTATATCATCAAAGTTGGTTATGGTAAGAGCGATATTTTTAGAGTTATCATTAAGAAATCAGCGATTCTCACTCTAGGGCTGGCAGTGTTTCTCGTCCTTTTTGTTTTGCTTGGTCGCGTTATAAAATCTACCAATCTTAATTAAGCGCCACCTTCTGTTTTTGGTCTTTTGCGAAAGAGGCGAGATAGTGTTTTTTATATTCTTTTCTGGTCACTTTTCCGTCGTGATTATAGTCAGCGGCTTCGAAGCGAGCGATCTCGACAGCGAGAGTTTCATCAAAAGTTAAATAACCTTTTTGAGCTTTTTCGCCATGCTGATTGAATGATTTTTCGCGCTCTTTTAGTCGTGCTTCATAGCGTGTGATTTTGCCATTATGATCATCATCAACGGAATCAAAAATTTTTTTATGATGGGCTATGAGCTCTTCTTTGCTGACTTCACCATCATCGCTTATATCCATTCGACTAAAAAGTTTTGAGCCAAAATTTCCAAAATTATGTTCTGCAGAATGAGGATCATTTTCTGCGGTTGCTAATGGAGAAAAAAATAGCGCCGCTGAAAAAAATGATATTGCAACAGATGGGATGATAAATTTTTTCATAAGATTTTGATGTTTGTGAAAGGTTTTTTGAAGTGTTTTAGCACATAAAGGAAGTGCCCATAAAATTTTTAGGATCGCATTCACCATCAGCTTTAGCAGAGACAGAAAATAGCGTGGCTGTAAGCGCTATAAAAAAACATAGACACAGAGTCGCGACGTAAAAATTTTTCATAAATGTCGATCTTGTTGAAGTTTTTATTCAGAGAAAACTTGTGGTGAACTTCGCAGCTCGTTTTGGAAACAAACTCTAACAGCAAAATTTTTCAGAAAATTTTTTAACCTCATCTAAAAACTCATTCGCAGAGAAAAAATATTTTTTTTGTTTCACAAATTGCAGAAAAATTATCTCATCGCAATTGAGGTTTTTGCTTGTTGCCGGGATAATATCAAACAGGGCTTACCGCCTAAGTTCTAACTAAAATTACTGCGTAAATTTCTCGCAATCTCATCCAAAAATTCTTCGGTGTGGAGATAGTGTTTGCCGTGTTCAACTTTGCTGCCGTGAATACAAACTGCTAAATCTTTTGTCATTTTTCCCGATTCAACTGTTGCGATGCAAACCTTCTCGAGCTTGTGGCAGAAGGTGATTAGCTCTTCGTTGCCATCCAATTTTCCACGAAATTCTAAGCCGCGAGTCCAAGCGAAAATCGAAGCCATCGGATTTGTTGAAGTTGGTTTGCCAGCTTGGTGATCGCGGAAATGGCGCGTGACAGTGCCGTGCGCCGCTTCGGCTTCCATGATTTTTCCGTCGGGTGTGATTAAAACTGAAGTCATCAAGCCAAGCGAGCCGAAGCCTTGCGCGACGGAATCTGATTGCACATCGCCATCATAATTTTTGCAGGCCCAGATGAAATTTCCGCTCCATTTCAAGGCCGATGCGACCATGTCGTCAATGAGTCGATGCTCGTAAGTGATTTTTTTTGCGGCGAATTTTTCTTTGAAATCTTTTTCAAAAATTTCGGCAAAAATATCTTTGAAGCGGCCGTCATATTTTTTGAGAATCGTGTTTTTGGTAGAGAGAAAAAGCGGCCAATTTTTTTGCAGCGCGAGATTGAAGCAGGAATAGGCGAAACCACGAATTGATTCGTCGGTGTTGTACATTCCAAGAGCAATGCCAGCACCTTTAAATTTAAAAACTTCATGCTCGATTATTTCGCCATTTTCGCCTTCAAATTTGATCGATAATTTTCCTTTTCCAGGCACGACAAAATCTGTTGCTTTATATTGATCGCCAAAAGCGTGACGACCGACAATTATCGGCGAAGTCCAATTGGCAACGATTCGCGGCACATTTTGGCAAACAATCGGTTCGCGAAAAACTGTGCCGTCGAGAATATTTCGAATCGTGCCGTTCGGCGATTTCCAAATTTCTTTTAAGTTAAATTCTTTTTTGCGCGCTTCATCTGGCGTGATTGTAGCGCATTTTATACCAACGCCGCAACCCTTGATAGCATTGGCTGCATCGATGGTGATTTGATCAGAAGTCGCATCACGATTTTGCACCGAAAGATCAAAATATTGGATCGGCAAATCGAGATAAGGCGCGATTAATTTTTCCTTAATCATCTTCCAAATAATGCGCGTCATTTCATCGCCATCAATTTCAACAACTGGATTTTTTACGGAAATTTTTTTCATAAGATGAGGATTTAATTAGCTAACAGTGCCTAAGGATTGATGGGGTATTTTTTAGAATTGTTCACAAAAATCTTCGTCGCGCGATTTGCATTTTACTGCAATTTCTCTGCTGCAATATTTACAAAGAGAATTTTTCTTTGGTAAAATAATTTTTTTCTTTTCGATCAATAATTTTTCATCATCCTTAAGTTGGCGAAATAGTCTGGAGAAGGTTTCAAGCCTTATTCCAAGGTAAGAAGCTATCTGACTTTTAGTATAGCTAAGGTTAAAATTTTTAATTTTTTCTCCCGCCCTCATTGAATTTTTTAGCAGGAAATGTCCGATTCTTTTTTTGCCGTCGTTTAATTTTAAAACTGATAATTGGTCGGATAGTTCGCGGTTTTTTCTGATGAGTCGAGCAACATGTTGTAGAGTAAATCGCTATTTTCTTTGACGAAGTTGCGGATTTTTTTTATCGGAAAAGAAAGTATTTTTGAATCCGCAAGAGCTTGGCAATTAAAAGAAAAATTATCGCTGAAAATATCACAAATGCTGCCGGAATTGACAATTCTGATGATAGCCTCATTGCCTTCCGAGTCGCTAACCGCAAGCTTCATTGCGCCATCGGAAATTATGTAAAATCTTTCTACTTCTTCTCCTTCCAAAAATAATAATTCGTTTTTTTTGCAATTGTGAATTTTGGCATGAGTCAGAATTTCATTTAGCCTTTCATCGGTTAGGCCAGAAAAAATTGCGATTTTTTTCGCGCGCTCCAGTTGTTCCAAAGATTTTTGGTTCATTAAAAAAATTAATTTTTTTGATATTTGTCAAATACAGCAAGAAGTGACGAGTCTAGACGGATCGCCATAAATTTGATTTCTAGTCAAATTTTTATCGCTTGAATGCTTTAGCAACAAGCTTTTAGCGATTTTTTAAAAATGCTAATTGTTTAAAATATGAAAGCTAAATTAGGTTTAATTGCGCTATCCGCGGCACTTCTGGTTTCTCAAAATTCTTTTGCCAAGACCAACAATGATTGGATCGTCAGGGGCAGGGCGCTTTATGTAAAAACTGATACTAAAGGAAAAGCCTCAACACTTGGGGGTAATGTTGCCGCAAGTTCAGACCAAGTTCCGGAAATTGATGTGACCAAGTTTATAACTCCAAATATCGCTGCGGAATTAATCGCCGCTACCACGCAGCATAACATTTCTCTCAGAGGATCAGCGCTTGGAACTTCTTCTGGACTTGGATCGGTAAAACTTCTTCCACCAACTCTTACTCTGCAATATCATGCCAATCCCACTGGAACAATCAGACCTTACGCCGGCGCTGGTTTGAACTATACTTTCTTTTACGGTACAAAAACTGGTGGCGCTGCAACCAGCATGAAATATCAAGATCATTTAGGTTATGCTTTACAGGCTGGCTTTGATTACATGATCGACGAAAAATTCAGCGTTAACTTTGACATCAAAAAGATTTTTCTAAAAACTCACGTGCAGGTTAATAACTCTTACACTGCTAATGTCAGATTAGATCCTTGGTTGATCGGTGTCGGCATTGGTTATCACTTCTAAAATTAGTTAAAAGTGGAGCGAGATTTTCGTCTCGCTTCACTTCACGAAATAGGCCAAATCATGCACGGACTCTTGTGTTTATATCTCGGATATGCGGTTTATTTGGCCTTTTATTTTCGCCACAAAAGGCACGATTCTCTGGCGAAAAAACTCACGATTTTTTTTGGCATCAAGCTGGCGATTCTAACGATTTTATATTTTTTCTTCTTCAGTCACAAAATGACTAAAGAGGAAAGAAGGGAAAATTTCGAAACAACAATTTTTAAATAATATGGAATTTGGCTTAGTCGAAGCATCAAGATTGCAATTTGCAGTGACCGCAATTTATCACTTTTTATTCGTGCCTCTAACCCTTGGATTAGCGGTTATTCTCGCTATCATGGAAAGTGTTTATGTTTTAAGCGGCAAAGAAATTTGGCGCGATATTACTAGATTTTGGGGCAAACTTTTTGCGATTAATTTTGCGATGGGAGTTGCAACCGGCATCACCATGGAATTTCAATTCGGAACCAATTGGGCTTATTATTCGCATTATGTCGGAGATATTTTTGGCGTGCCTTTGGCGATTGAAGGCTTGATGGCATTTTTCCTCGAATCGACTTTCGTCGGAATTTTCTTGTTCGGCTGGAATAAACTCAGCAAAGGCAAGCATTTGTTGGTGACGTGGCTGATGGCGATTGGCACTAATCTTTCCGCTTTATGGATTTTAATCGCTAACGGTTGGATGCAAAATCCGATTGGTGCCAAATTCAACGCTGAAACGATGCGCATGGAGTTAGATTCTTTCCAAAAAATATTTTTCAACGATGTCGCGCAGTCGAAATTTGTGCATACAATCAGCGCCGGTTATGTGACTGGCGCAATGTTCGTTTTGTCGGTGAGCTGCTATTACTTGCTTAAAAAATCCAACCTGCAAATTGCCCGCAGATCTGCGATTGTTGCTTCTGCTTTCGGATTGCTTTCTGCCTTGTCAGTTGTGGTTTTGGGCGATGAAAGCGGATATTCAGCTGGTCTAAATCAAAAAATGAAATTGGCCGCAATCGAAGGAATGTGGGAAACCGAAAAAGCTCCGGCTGGACTCACGATTTTTGCAATTCCAAATCAGGAAAAACAGATCAACGAATATGAAATTAAGATTCCTTACGCTCTTGGTCTAATCGCCACCAGATCAACGCACAAAGAGATTCCCGGCATTAAAGAGTTGGTAGAAATTTCTGAGGCCAGAGTCAGAAACGGTATCAATCAGTATAAAATTTTGAAGGATTTGAGGGATGGCAAAAGTGCAAATCCGCAAAAGGATAAGGAGTTTCTCAGCGAAAATTATCAAGATATTGGCTACGCGCTATTGCTGAAAAAATATCGCAAAGATGTCGAAAATGCCACCGAGGAAGAAATCAAAATGGCGGCAGGCGACACTACGCCAAACGTGACGCCGCTGTTCTATGCTTTCAGAATCATGGTGGGATTGGGCATCTTTTTCATAATTCTTTTTGCCGCCGCTTTCTATCACATGAATGTGAAGCGCAATTTTGACAAAAAGTTTTTACTCAAAATTTGTTTGTGGTCTTTGCCGCTGCCGTGGATTGCCGCCGAGCTTGGCTGGGTTGTCGCCGAATATGGCAGGCAGCCGTGGGTGATTGAAGGAATTTTGCCGACTGCGCTCGGAGTTTCTTCGGTTTCATCCGCCCACGTTTTGGCGAGCTTGCTGGGATTTGTGATTCTCTACACTTTGCTTCTCGTCGTCGATTTATTCTTGATGATTAAATACGTCAAAATCGGGCCGGAAAAATTGTTGAGTGATCAATCGCATTAATAATTTTTATCACCAATAAAAAAATTTACCCCTCACCCTAACACCCTCTCTCACAAGGGGAGAGGGTTAGGGTGAGGGGTAAAATCCTTAAACAATTCGAAAATTTATGACCGAGTTTTTTGATTACGAAATTCTAAGAATCATTTGGTGGCTCTTGCTTGGAGTCTTGCTAATCGGCTTTGCGATCATGGATGGCTTTGATCTCGGAGTTGGAATTTTGCTGCCATTCGTTGCTAAAAACGATCTCGAAAGAAGGGTTGTGATTAACTCAGTTGGTCCAGTTTGGGAAGGAAATCAAGTTTGGTTTATTCTTGGCGGAGGCGCGATTTTTGCGGCTTGGCCTTATGTTTACGCCGTGAGTTTTTCCGGTTTTTATTTCGCCATGTTTTTGGTTTTATTGGCGTTAATTTTGCGTCCAGTTGGTTTTGATTACAGAAGTAAAATCCAAAATAAAACTTGGCGCCAAACTTGGGATATTTGCCTTTTTATTTCCGGACTTGTCCCGTCGTTAGTTTTTGGAGTAGCAATTGGAAATGTTCTGCAAGGCGTGCCATTCAGCTTTGATGAGTTTATGGTGATCGAAAATAAAATCGGTTTTTTCAGTTTATTCACGCCATTTACCTTACTCTGCGGATTGCTAAGCGTTGCTATGCTGATCACTCACGGCGCCACTTACTTGGCGATAAAAACCGAAGGAGAAATTTTAAAAAGAGTCAAAAAAATTTTAAAAATTTTCCCTTTCATCACCATCATTTTATTCGCTTTGGGAGGCGTGTTTTTAGATTTTATTCAATGCTATCAAATGGGCGATTTTGCCGGAACTTTGGGCGAATCAAACCCGCTTAGAAAAACAGTAATTTCTTCTCACGGTTGCTGGTATGGCAATTATGAAAAATATAAATGGATGATAGCTGCGCCGGTTCTCGGTTTTGTCGGACAATTTTTTGTTCTGCTATTTATGGCGGCCAAACATCCGGGAAAAACTTTTATCGCCAGCTCCTTGTCAATATTGGGAATCATTGCCACTGTTGGGCTAACCATGTTTCCTTTTATTCTGCCCTCAAGTTTAAATCCGGGCGCTTCTCTCACGGTTTGGGATTCCTCGAGCAGTTATTTTACGCTGCTAGTCATGCTTATCGCCGCCATAATTTTTGTGCCGATTATTTTGGCTTACACCTCTTGGGTCTATGCAATTCTAAGAGGAAAAGTGACAGAGAAAGAGGTTAAAAAAGATTCAAACTTTTTATATTAGGAAATTTATGTGGTATTTTACTTGGGTTCTCGGAACTGGATTCGCAGCTTGTTTTAGCATCATCAACGCGATGTGGTATGACGCAAAAGCTGAAAATACTTGCGGCTCTTCATGCAAAAATGAATGCAAAAATAAATGATCGGCTCCAAAGCGGCTATTTTGAAATATGACCGCCAAACCCCACGCTACACTAGCTATCCCACCGCTCCGCATTTCAAAGAACAGATTGATCACGAAATTTACGCTTCCTGGTTAAAAAAACTTCCAGCGGAAGAAAATCTCTCGCTTTATTTTCACATTCCATTTTGCAAACAGCTTTGTTGGTATTGCGGCTGCTACACCAAAGCCACGCAACGCTATGCTCCAGTTGAGGATTATCTTCACCTTCTGATGCGCGAAATAAAAATTGTCGGCGATTTGCTTGGGCAAAAAAAATATCACGTTTCTCATATTCATTTTGGCGGCGGTTCTCCGACGATTCTTCATCGCGACAGTTTTCGCAATTTGATGAATGTCATAAAATCTCAATTCGACATCATTTTAAAAGCTGAAATCGCCATTGAAGTTGATCCCAGAAATATTGGCGAAGATGATATTAAAAATTATGTCGAGCAGGGCGTAAACCGCGTCAGCATTGGCGTCCAAGATTTTAACCGTGAAGTTCAATTGGCGATTAATCGCGAGCAATCTTTCGACGAAGTTTACGAATGTGTTAGGCTTTTTAAAAAATATGGCGTTGAGGATATTAACCTTGATTTGATCTACGGACTTCCGAAGCAAACCGTCGAAATGGTGCAAAAAAATATCGATTATTCGCTTCTTTTAAAACCGCAGCGCATTGCATTATTTTCTTACGCCCACGTGCAATGGATGAAAAAACATATGCGTTTGATTAAAGAAGAAGATTTGCCTGCGGCGGAAATAAAAATCGCAATGTATCAGGTGGCGGCAAAAAAACTTAATGAAGAAAATTTTGTTTCGATCGGGCTAGATCATTTTGCCAAAGCGAAAAATTCCATGGCGATTGCGAAAAAAAATCATCAGCTAAAGCGCAATTTTCAGGGTTATAGCACTGATAGTGGCGATTCGATTATTGCCTTCGGAGCTTCTGCTATCAGCCATTTGCCGCAGGGTTATGTGCAAAATAGTTTGAATCTTGAGGAATATAAAAAACAAATTCTGAGCGAAAAATTGCCAGTGAAAAAAAATATCGAAACCAGTCGCGAAGATAAAATCCGCAAAAAAATTATTGATGAAATTATGTGCTATTTGGAAACGGATTTGAATAAAATCTGCGATGTTTTTGATCTGGAAAAAAACTATTTCGCCGCGGAAATAAATGCTTTGAGCCAGTTAGAAAAAGACGGCTTGGTGCGAATCTGCAAAAATAAAATTACTGTTAATTCTTCCTTTCCGCAAATCGTCAGAATAGTCGCAAGTTTTTTTGATAAATATCTGGCGGAAGATAATAAGCGGCATTCAAGAGTCGCCTGAAGTTAGGTCATTTCCCCAACCAAATTTTTTTATGAAAATACAAAATTTTTACGACAAAGACACTGCAACCTTCACTTACGTAGTTAGTGATGAAGCAACAAGAAGCTGCGCCATCATTGATTCGGTGATTGGTTACGATATTTTTTCTGGCAAAACTTCGAACGCGCCGGCAGATGTAATCATCGATTATGTCGTAAAAAATAATCTCAAGGTTGAGTGGATTTTAGAAACTCACGTTCATGCTGATCACATTACAGCCTCAAGATATCTCAAAGAAAAACTTGGCGGAAAAATTGCGATTGGTGAAGGAATAAAAGAGGTGATAAAATTTTGGGCACCGCTTTTTAACAGCGAAAAAGATGTTCCGCTTGATGCTTCGCATTTCGATCATCTTTTTAAGAATGATGAAGTTTTTTCGATCGGAAATTTGCAAGTTAAAGTGCTTCACACACCAGGTCACACACCAGCTTGCATTTGCTATTTAATCGAAGATTCGATTTTCGTCGGCGACACAATTTTCGCGCCAAAAATCGGAACAGCGAGAACGGATTTCCCTGGAGGAAGCGCGCAGACTCTATATCGCTCAATTCAAAAAATTTTATCTTTGCCTGACGAAACTAAAATTTTTATTGGCCACGATTATCCCGAAGTAGGGCAGGAGCCACAATTCTTATGCACCGTTCTTGACCAAAAGAAGCACAACATTTTGATCAACGAAAAAATCAGCGAAGATGAATATGTCAAAACCAGAAATCAGCGCGATGTTGGCAAAGCAGTTCCAAAACTTTTACTGCCTTCAATTCAGGTAAATATCTGCGCCGGAAAATTTGCCGCCGCCGAAAATAATGGCATCCAATACATCAAAATTCCGCTTAATAGGATTTAGTTTTTTTGCAGATCTCTTTTTGATTTTCTATCAGCTAGCAACAGCTCGCACTTAGCTCAAAATAAACCATCTTATTTTCTTTTGTGGTGGAGGTAATCAGGCGTGAATGGCTGGTTGCCCAAGAGTAAGTGAGAGAAGCGTTAAAATATCTGCTGTTAAAGAGGGTTTTTATGCCAGCGCCGGAAAGCCTTCCATCCGCGCCATTATCGATGAATTTGTTTTTGACATAACCGTAATCGTAAAATGGTTCGACTGAGAATTTGTTTAGATGAACAAGATTTTTGCTAAAGAAACCTTGGCTGTTTTGATCTTGGTTTTTGGTGAAAGGTTCAATCAATGACCAGATGTTAAAATTGATTTTATTTCTGAAGTAATAGCCGGAATCGCCGTTGATGTAATTTTCGCGAAATCCTCGCACCGAATAATATCCTCCAACCGAAAATTGTTCAGAACCGAAAAGTGTTTGCTTGGCATATTGGCCATTCATTTCTGTCGAAAAAGTTGCTGGCATGTTGGTTTTTGGCAGAGTGAATTTTTTAGAAAAATTTGTGTAAAGTTTAAAGATGTCGAACTGAGCTTTTGGCGATGTGTTAAACATCTCCGGCGTGTCTTTTATGGCATTAAGCAACTTTAATCCTTTGGAGTAAGATGGGTTAAAATAAAGGCTGGTAGTGTTATCGAGATAAGAAGAAGCAGCAAAGCCAATATTCAAAATTGAAAGTTTTCTTTCCGAGGTGGAAATTTTTGCGCCGTCTAAATAGCTGGCGGAAGACTTGTCAGTTAGTGAAGCATTAGTCGAAAGTCGTAGTTTGGTTTTGTTTATCAGAACGTGATCAAGAGTGATTTTTGATGATTGAGAGAAGCCCGTCAGTGTGATTGGCCCGTTAATTCCAGCATTTTGTCCTTTGAAAGTTGAGTGAGAAAAGTCGTAGGTTAAAGTGCTATATTTAAACGGAATTGAAAGGCTGCTTGAAAATGATTTTATGTCTTTGATCTGGCTGTCATCGTGTGTGTTGGTGGCGTAGTTCAAATTTAAATTATCGTTTAGCGATAAGAGATTGTCGAAATTTCCTGAGAAATTGGTGCGCTGAACTCCAGTGAATTTGTTTCCCAAGTTGTCTTTGCCGATTGTGAATCTTGCGGGGAATTTTTTGTTATTATCAATTTTTACGATACTCTGGCCGCTTTCACTTCCGGGCTCGATTTTCATTACCGCAGCATTTGATTGCAGGCGATTGATTTGATACATTCCTTGGTTGATGTCATTGATGTCTAAAACATCTCCTTCAGCGACGCCAAATGCAGTAAATTCCTGCATCTTTTCAAAGAAGCGATCTTTGCCTAAAGAAATTTTTTCAATTTTTCCTTCGATAATTTGCAGTTCAAAAATTCCGCTTTGCAGATTTTGCTTCGGCACTTTTACCTGAATCGTGACGTAGCCTTTGCTTTGGTAATAATCGTTAACTGCTTTGATCACCATAGCTAAAGTTTCGCCTTCAATGCATTTGCCGATAAATGGCGCGACAATTTTTTTCTGGCGATAGTTAGAAAGTGATTTTGCATCAAGCAGATGAATTTCTTTAATCATTACACAACCTGGCATTTTGCCGCTTACCACTGGTTGAGATTTTTTTAATTCTTCATCTTCCTTTTTTTTGCGTTCATGTTCTTTGCTGATGGTGTCAAATTCACGCTCGCGTGTTTTGTTTTCCAGAATGTTTTGCTGTTGGCGCGTGATCCAATCTTGTTGACCGATGGCGTTTTGATTATTGTCGGAGGCTTTGGCGCTAATCGAGATCAAAAATAAAATCGTAAAAGCGAAACAGATAATTGTTCTAAGTTGCATATTGGAAGTTGTGGTTGAGACGGGTTTTTTCATCAAAAATCAAAATGTTTAGCAATGTAGTGACTGCCATCAAAATCAAGGTGATGATAGTCGGTGTATAAAACTTGCCCGTTTATTATCGAGTAGCAGAAATTCTCATCGCAAAGATATTTTTTCGGATCGAAATATTTGACATCATATTCGCTAACCATCTTTGAAAAAAATCTGCTCAAAAATTCATTTGCTGGCATGGCTTTTGATCTCTCAGCCTTCCCGCAAATTTTTTTCTCAAAGAAATTAGTGGCTTGGCGAATTAAGGCATTTTCTCTTGAGATGCATTTCACCGGATCAAACTCGAATACAGGAACTAATCCAAGTATTACAACCTGCTTGCCGCTGTCAGTGTAATGCTTGATATTGCTGCTTAATTTCTGAGTGAATTCATCGCCTAACTTAGCATCATCATCCCATCTATCCGCTAAAATCACATATTTCAGATTTTTATTTTGCGCGACAATGTTGTTAACAAGAGTCAGGAAGTCCGCGCATAGAGCTTTGCCATTATCAATGAATGATGGGCATTTAGTGCTTCCGAGTGCCGCTAGAGAATAATTATTTTTTTCTGCCCATTCAATTAATCCAGAGCTGTAGCGCCAAGCGTGACTGTCGCCGATCAGCAATACTTCAAAATCTTTTTTCTTTTCACCTTTGACGCATTTGGCAACAAAATCAGAAGAGAAATCGACTTTTTCTTCGATCAAACATTCGGCGCTAAAAGAGCTGGCTTTGCCTTTCGCGCTGTCACCAAAAATCTTTTTATTCTCATGTTTTTGCCATGATTTTAGGCCTTCTGAAGCGGCAATAAAAAATAAAATACAACCAAGCGAAACAATAAAAGGCCGATAAATTTCTTTGCCAAAAACTTGAAAAGTTTCTTCCTTCGCAAGTGATCTTACTTTTCTAAAAGGTTTCTCGATGTGTTTGTAAGAAAGGTAAGAGACGAAAGTGGTAAATAAAAAAATTGCAGCTGCGGCGGTTGTGGAAATCTCGAGCGATCCGGATAATTCTTTGTAGAATTCGATTGCGGGATAATGCCACAGATAGAGCGCATAAGAAATCAGTCCAAAAAATACCAAAATACGATTGCCTAAAATTCGTGCGACGAATGTTTGATGAAATTGTCCGCTAAAAATTATTAGTGACGCGCCGAAACATGCGGGAAAAGCGTAAATGCCAGGGAATTGATCTTTGTTGGTTAGAAGCAAAGAAGTCGCAATTAGTAGCAAACCAAAAATTGCTAAAATTTCGTTAATTGTATTTTTAGGTTTTTTGATTTTATCAAATGCCAAAAGCCCGCCCAATCCGAGTTCCCAGAATCTTGAAGTAAGTGAGAAAAATGAAACCTTCGGAGATTTGATAAGTAAAAATTGGCTCAAAGCCAAAGATAAAAAAGATAAAATAAGCAAAGATGCGAAGGCGAAATTTCGATCTTTTTTGCCCCAAAAATTTTCACTTTTGAAGATCGCAAAAAGCAGCAGCGGAAAAACTAGATAAAATTGCTCTTCAACTCCCAAAGACCAAGTGTGAAGAAGTGGCGTGATGTCGAACTCGGTGTCAAAATATTCAACTTTTTTCTCGAATAAAATATTCGAGATTTGAACTGCTGCGTGCTTAAGAGTTTTGCAAAACCAGATTGAATCAACTGGTCCCAACACCAATATCGCAACAAGAAGACTGACAAAAAGAACGACGAATAATGCCGGAAAAATCCTTCTAATTCGACGAAGATAAAAACCTGAAAAAGTGAATTGATTGGTTTCGATTTCGCGAAGCAAAATTTTGGTAATTAGAAAACCAGAGATTACGAAAAAAACATCGACACCAACAAATCCACCAAGCAGTAGGCTTGGCTTAAGATGAAAAATAAAAACCGACAACACGGCAATTGCCCTTAAGCCATCAATATCGTTTCTGTATTTTACTAGGTTGGACATTACAGCTGCTTGATGAGAATCATCGATTTTTATCAAAATTACTTAGCCAAAATACTAATCTTCGCTTTCTCAAAACTTTGAGAGATGAAGTCTTCAATGGCTTTTTTAGCAAGGCTTTGAGCCAGAGCATCTTTTGCTTTATCGTAAGGCAGAATTTCTGCCGGTCTTTCGTCGTCAAGTTTGATTACAACCCATTTACTGTTGGTGAGAAATGGTTTTGAGATTTGACCTTTTTGTAGAGCTTTTGCCTGATTTAAAACATCTGCCGGAAGAGCATCTTCAACAATAAATCCTAGATCGCCGCCTTTTTTAGCGATTTCTTTATCCACCGATCTTCTTCTAGCCATGCTAGCAAATGAATTCGGCCATTTAATTAGGCTTTGATAAACACTCTCAGCTTCACTTTGGGTTTTAAGTGCGATGTAGCTGATTCTTAAGTCTTTCTTGTCTTTGAGTTTTTCAACTAATTCATCGTAGTTTTTCTTAACATTTTTTTCATCTGATGCCTCTTTGGCTAAAGTGAGAATCAGCTTTTGTTTGAGCATTTCTGATTCAAAACTTTTTAGCACTTCCTGATAATCTTTTTCTTTGTTTAGACTTCTTTTTTTGGCTTCTTTGTAAGCCATTTCTTTCAACACGATTTCCTTGATAACAGCTTCTTTTTGCTGCGGGTTTAACTCGTCAAAAGTTAGACCTTTGAGTTTGTCGTTTTTGGCAATCAGCTTTTCGAGTTCAACATTGGCA
Organism: uncultured Rhizobium sp.; assembly: GCA_964447395.1. Lineage (GTDB taxonomy): Bacteria > Pseudomonadota > Alphaproteobacteria > Rickettsiales > UBA1997 > UBA2645. The sequence goes on along the minus strand of CAYUSO010000001.1, from coordinate 4,068 downwards.
TCTTTAAGTGTGACTTGTCCGCCTGAGTAGGTTGAAATGATTGTTTTGGAAGGGTCGTTTGCCAAAAGATTTGCCTCCTTAGAATTAACAGAATTTTGGCAGGAGGCAAAAAGCAAAATTAAAGGTAGTGTTGTTAGTAATTTTGTTTTTTGGTTGGTCTTTGTTGTCATATTTTTCCTTAGTTTATTCATAAAAATTATTACACACCGCTTGTAACCCTAATTGGAGTTTGGCGAAAAAAATTTAGGTTTTTATAGCTTATATTTTTCTTTCGCCTCTGCTTCGGAAATAAAGCGAAGCGATGGGGATCCCATATCTTTCCAATTAGCTTCTGAATAAAATAATTCCCAGTAACGACGGTCCGATTCGTCAATATAAAGCGTTGTCCACTCATGACTATTACTCGTTACTTTTTTTAGAAAATTATCTCTCAAATACTGAACCCTTAGGGTCGAGTCGGTTGCTATCCACTTACCATTTTCAAAGACATCCTTTCCTTTGATTAAGGTTTCGTCTTTACCAATAAATTTTTGCATTATTGAACTGTTTTGATTGTTGAATTACTAGGAATTGGTCCGTTAGGAATCACGAATTCTGGGGCGCCACCAGCTGTTCTACCGCCACCGATAAATCCTTGATCCACCCTGTTGATTGGAGTTGCGACTCCGTCAATTCCTTTAGATGGAAATTCTATTACAGTATAAGTTCGATCTGATTTTATCGTCAAAAATTCTGAGATCTGCTTCGACGTAAGACCTTGTAAAGCTTTAGCATCGGTAACAAAGACATCTGGGCTATTTTTTAATCCAAGCATTACGGGATCACTAGTACCCGCTACCACTCTAGCAAACGTCTCAGGAATCGGATTAACTACACCAGTAGAAAGCGAAGTCGTAGCTTTTCCAGCAAATGCAAGTGGTGCAAGCATCAACTGAAGCTGAAGCTCTTCCAGCGAGCCAGGTACAAATAAATTAGTGGCAACAAGAGCTGGAAATAAAACGGCTTTTTTTCCGGTGCTATCGGTTTCCACGTAGGCATCAGCAAGTTTGGTTTGGAGTTTTTGCTTAAGCTCCCCGACTTTAGCACTTGCCTCATCTTGATGCTGCTGGAATTCCTGCAATCTTTCATCTGTTGGAGCAAATCCAATTCCATCGCTTAACGAATTATTCTCCGCCGCATTAGATCCAATCCTAGAACCGCTCCAAATGTTTTGCGCAACTTCAGAGTCATCTAATCCAACTGCATTACCAGATATTATTGCAGAATATCCACCAGCAAGTCCTGCAAGTTGAACTGCGGTTTGTTTAGCCATTGAACCATTATCAACCTGAGGCTTCAGAGCATCGCCGGCAATCTCACCAACAACCCCACTTACCGCTCCGCTTAACGCATCATTCCCAGTCAAAGCGGCAGTTGTTGCACCAAGTCCAGCATGAAGAGCAAGTTGCTCTGGTTTGCTGATATCTCCTGCATGAGCAGCAGATCCGATTTGTTTAGCAGCAACATTGCTAAACGCTCCAACCGCAATGTTGGTTGCCAGATTGCCAACCATGTCAGAGGAAGAATCATTGCTGATGGCGCTTTGAACTAAAGTTGAAGTTGTATTGGAAATTGCTGACTCGGCTAAGGCAATCTTTGCCTGAGTTGTTATGGTGGTAGTATTACCAGCTGCTTTTGCCGCATCGGCTGCTTTTATTGCGTCATTAAGTCCACTTACCTCAGCTATACCCGCCGTTAAAGCTGCAGTGACAGATGTAGTTGCGATGTTTTTTAGAGAATCTTTTGAAGTGGTTTCTTTAACTGAAGTTTTGGCAACATCGTCAATATTTCCTAAATTATCAGCGTTAAACGCAGCGTTGGTTGCTGAAACTGCGAAGGTTGCGGCAGTAGTGGTGATAGCAGTTGCGGTGGCTGCTGTTGTCATTACTCCAGCTGTAGCTCCTATGCTTGCTGCTGTGGTGGCGCTCGCTCCTGCTGCTGTTGCACCTGCTGCGGCAGCTCCATTTGCGGCAGCACCAACTGCTGCGCCAGCAGCACCTGCTGTTGCAATTGTTGCAGCAACCGCTGCTACAGCAACAACGGCGGTCCCGGTTTCAGTAAGTCCTCTGCCAGTTTGATCCCATGATTTAGAAATTTCATCAAGGCTTTGATATTGGGTTTGAGTTGGATTTAGCGTATTAATGTAAGCCAATTCTGGAGTTGCTGAGAAGTCTCTTGCCAGAGTTGAGTCATTAATGCCTCCAGTTGGAGTTGTAGCCGCTTCACCACTTTTTGAGTTGTATTGTGCTAAAATATTGCCTCCTACATTCACTGCCAAATTACCAGCACTTCCGCCACTTGAACTATTAGCTCCGGCAAGAATTTCGGTGTTGACTATTTCAGTGTTAGAGTTTCCAGAAGTTCCATTGGTGAAGTTGAGAGTTGTTTCATCATTGTTGGTGTAAGAACTTGATGAAGAATTGGTTGCCGCAAGAATCATCAAGTTATCGCCAGCTGTAAGCGAAATGTCTTTATTAGCGTTTAGCTTTGCTGCTTGAAGAGTGGTGCTATCAACGCTGGTTAATTCAAGATTACCGTTAACCGATGTCTGGTCGCTTCCGGCAGTTATCACTGAAGCAACGTTGTTGGTTGAATCAGATTCTGCACTTTGTTTTTTGTTTGAGCCGTAAAGTCCATCAGTGGAACCATGTTGGTAAGATGAATTATTTTCGGTGTCGGAAAGGATGTTAACATCACCGCCAGAGGCTAGAGAAATATCGCCGGTAGTTGTGGTTAAATCAGATGCTTTAACGGTTAGATCAGCGGCAGAAGCAATGGTTAAATTATTCTCAAAATTCAGATTGCTCTTAACGATGGTTTCAGTTGTTGAGCCAGCGGTAGTTTTTTGTTTGTCATGATCGACCGCACTAAAGAGCGAATAAGAGCCAGTTGTGCCAAGCGCGGCTAAAGTTGCTCCGCCAGTAAAGAAAGCGCCACCGATTGCAACTGCTGCGACTGCTAGATTTGTAGCGTCTAGGCCAGTTTTAACCTTAGTGGTATGTGAGTAATGATAGGTCGTATCTTTGCCGTTGAGGATATTTACCTCGGCAGCGTCATTCGTTACGGTTTGGCCGTAAGTTGAGGAAAGTGGATTAGTATCAGTGTAAGAGCCGGCAATCAGGACGCCGCTTCCTTCTCCGCTGATATTTGATGCGGTGATATTGGTGTCAGCTCCAGAGGTAATATTGACATTATTGTTGCTGGCGATGTTTGACGAAACATTGGTGTTGGAGCTGTTAATTTCAGTAGAGGTGATTTTTAAAGAACTGCCTTTTTTACTCGAAAAACTTTCTGAGTAAGAAGTGTTCAGAGCTGATTCGATGTTAACTTCATTTCTGGCGGCAAGAGTTATATCTCCTGAGCCAGTATTGTTTGACGAATTTCCGTCTTCATCTTTGGTAGTCAGATTAGAAGCAACGATAGTGAGATTTCCTTCGGCGTTTTTACCGCCAACAACATCGGCATTATTCACACCAGAATTGATCGTGATGTTGCCGTTGTTAGTAGTTATAAGATCAGAACTAATTTGAGTGGTTGATTCAGATTTATTTAAGAATGACTTACCTCTGCCAGTTTTTCCTGCACTGAAGCTGTAGCTAGTATCTTGCGCGGAAGCGATTGCTACATCATTTTTAGCATTGATGGTGATGTTATCTGCTGAGGTTAAATCTGATCCGGTGATTGCAACATTTGAACCTTTTAGCAAATCGCCCTTTTCTGAATCAGCTTCTGAGGCATTAGCGGTTAATGTGATTGAACCAGCTGAGTTTAGTTCAGAGCTGACATTTATTGTGGTATCGTTGATGTTGACGCCACCACGACCTTTTTTTCCTGACCAGTGCGTTTCAGTTCTATTTCTTAAAGCGACAGTTCCGATTTCAACATCATCCCCCGCCGCAATTGTGATATTTCCTGCCGAGGTTGTGCTGTCGTTTAGATTATTTTTTGTGGAGGTGATGTTGGCTGCGAGGTTTGTAAAATCTTTCGCTGCGCTGATCTCAACATTTCCGCCGGAGATTGAAGATGAGG